>NZ_JBITEP010000004.1:127893-298039 GCF_044455315.1 Micromonospora sp. NPDC051300
GGCGGGGCCTGGGGGGGGGGGGGGCGGGGGCGGCGGGCGGGGGGGGGGGGGGGCCCGGGGGGGGGGGGGGGCCCCCCCGGGGCCCCCCCCCCCCCCCCGGGGGGGGGGGGGGGGCCGGGGCGGGGCCCCCCCCCCCTGCCCGGTCAGCCGCCGGCCGGGGCGGATGCGACCGGGGTGGGCCCGCGCCGGCGCCGGTGCCGCAGCCCGACCAGGGCGTCGACCACCAGGAAGCCGAGCAGCGTGCCGCCGAACCAGGGCAGCGCCCAGCCGAACGCCACCACCACCGGCACCCCGACCAGCAGCGCCCACCAGCGCAGCCCGCGTGCCGCCCCACGGGCCGGCGGCGTGCCCAGCGGGGTTCGGCGGTCGGCGCGGGTGGGCCGGCGCTGCCACCACATGCGGTATCCCCAGACGACGACGCAGAGCAGGCCGAGCGCGAGCGCGGCGAGCAGGACCTGGTTGACCGGCCCGAAGAGCCGGCCCATGTGGGCCTGGATGCCGAGCTTGCTGAGTTTCGCCAGCACCGGCCAGTCGGCGAAGTCGCTACGCGCGGTCACCGTGCCGGCGGCCGGGTCGACGGCGACCCGGTCGTACCGGACCGGCCACCGGTCGTCGGCCTGCGCGACCGTCCACGCGGAGCCGTCCTCCGCCGGGGTGATCGTTACCGGTCCGGACAGGCCGGCGGCGCGGGCGCCGCCCAGCACCCGGTCGTAGGTCGCCGGGCCGGGCCGCACGGAAGTTCCCGTCGAAGTGCCGATCAGTTCCGGTCGCGCGAGGCGGCGGCCAGGAACGCGTTGTAGCGGGCCAGGTCGTCGTCCTCGCCGGTGGCCTCGGACCGGTCGGCGGCTCGGTCCAGACGGCGTTGCTCGCGCTGGTCGGCCCGGATCCACTGCCGGACCAGCAGGACCATCACGACGGCGGCGGGGATCTCGCCGAACGCCCAGGCGATGCCGGCGCCCAGCTTCTGGTCGTCGAGCAGCGACGACGCCCAGTCGGGATGGACGCCGAGATACCAGTCGGGGGCGATGACGGTGGTGGTCTGCATGAGCGCGAGGCCGAAGAAGCCGTGCGCCATCATCGCGGCCAGGTGGACGAGCACCAGGATCGGGTGGGGGAGCCGGGGCCGGCCGGGGTCGATGCCGATGAGCACCCAGAACAGCAGGTAGCCGGAGAGCACGAAGTGTCCCAGCATGGCCAGGTGCCCGAGGTGCGAGCGCATCAACGTGCCCAGCAGGTCGCTGAAGTAGAGGCCGAACAAACTGGCCGTGTAGATGCCGAGCGCCACCAGCGGGTGGGTGAGCAGCCGGGTGACGGGGCTGTGCAGGGCGCGCAGCAGCCACTCCCGGGGCCCGCGTACCTCCGGTTCGGTGGGGCGGCGCAGGGCCCGCAGCGCGAGCGTGACCGGCGCACCGCCGACCAGCAGGATCGGTACCAGCATGGACAGCACCATGTGCTGGGCCATGTGCGCGCTGAACAGCACGTAGGCGTAGCGGGCGAAGCCGAGGCCGGTGGCGGCGGCCAGCACCAGCAGACCGCCGATCCAGCTCGCGGTGCGGGCCACCGGCCAGCGGTGCCCACCCCGGCGCAGCCGGCGCACGCCAACCAGGTAGCCGCCGATGCCGACGACTGTCACGGCGAGGAAGAACAGGTCGGGCAGCGGCTGGCCGAGCAGGTGCGCGGCGGTGGGCGCGGCGGGCATCGGAAAACCGAGCACCTCGGTCACCGGGTCGGCGTCGGCCGGCTCGGCGACCGGCGTCGGGCTGCGCGACAGCGCCACCGCCAGGCCGATCGTGGCGGCGAAGACCACCACCTCCCCGGCGGCGAGCCGCGCGAACGCGCCGCGCCGCCCGGCCGCCAGGCCCGGCAGGGTACGGGTGCGGTGCGCGGCGCCGAGCGCGCCGAGCAGTACGAGCGCGGCCAGCTTGCCGAGCACCAGCACGCCGTACCCGGATCGCCAGAGCTGCTCGACGTCGCCGAGGCGAACCGCCGCGTTGGCCAGGCCGCTGACCGTGACCGTTCCGAAACAGGCCAGCGCGAGCCGGCTGTAGCGCGCGGCGGCCCCGGGCAGGTGCCGGCTGCGGCGGATGGTCAGCAGCGCGGCCAGACCGCCGGCCCAGAGCGCGGCGGCCAGCACGTGCAGGGCGAGGCTGGAGACGGCGATCTGGTGGTTGCCGGCCCCGGCCGCGTGGCCGGTCAACGCCGGCGGCAGCAGGCCAACGAGCGCCAGCCCGGCCGCGCCCGCCGCGGTGCCCCGGGACACGCCGACCCGGGCCGCCACCGCCACCACGGCAGCCAGCCCGGCCTGCGCCAGCAACGAGCGGCCCTGCGAGATGTCGACGCCGAAACTGACCACACTCGCCGCGCCGAGCCGGTCGAGTGGCGCGCCGAGCAGGTCGGAGACGGTGAGCGCCAGCAGCGCCAGGGACGCCACGGCCCAGCCGGCCGCGGCCAGGCCGGCACGACGCAGCACGAGCCAGCCGTGCGCGGAGACGCTCGTCCCGTCGCCCGGCAGCAGGAAGGCGGCGGTCACCGCGAACCCGACGGTGAGCGTGGCGAGAACGTCGGCGAGCAGCCGCACCGGTGGCAGCGCCCAGGTGGTGACCGGACCGGGATCGGGCAGGCCGGGGATGGCGGCGGCGAGCGCGCCGCCGGCCCGCAAGGCGAGCAGCAGTGCGGCCACCGCCGCGCCGACCGCCCCCAGCCCGACGAGCCAGCCGGCCGGTCCCGTCGCGCCCCCGGCGCCCGCCCCGGCCGCCGGCGACGGTCCGGTGGCGACCGACCCGCCCGTCCCCGGCACGCTCGCCCGCGCTCCGGCAGCGACCGGTCCGGCCGCGCCGGGCCGTTCCGCGGTGGACGGTTCGGACGGTTCCGGCTGCCGGTGGGCCGGGGACTGCGGCGACGGTGACGTGGGCTGGTGCACGGTGCGGAACCTGGTTTCGGATCGGGGCGCCGGGCCGGGCCCGGCCGCATGGGTCAGGAGGCGCGGCGGCGGAGCAGCCAGACGACCGCGCCCGCCACGGCCAGGGCGACGACCGCGCCGCCGGCCACCGGGGCCACCGGCGGTCCGTCGTCGGCGCCGGTGGCGGAGATCGGGGCTGAGGGCGCGTCGGCGCTGGTCACCGCCCCGGCCGACGCCGGCGGGGGCGATGCCGCGGGCGCGGCCGGGTCGGCCACGGTGAAGCGGTACGAGCCCTGCACCGGATGTCCGTCGGCGGATACCACCCGGTAGGCGACCGTGTAGGTGCCGTTGGTCAGCGGCTTGTCCACGGTCACGGTGCCGGTCGTGCCGTCCACGGCCGGCACGCCGGTCGGCACCCGCTGCCGGTCGGCGTCGCTGACCACGATGGTGGTGAACTCCGGGTTGAGCCGTTGCAGGAACCGCAGCGTCACGGAGGTCGGCGCCGCGGTGAGCCGGGCGTCCTGGGCCGGCGTCGCCGACCGCAACGCGTTGTGCGCCGCGGCGGGGGCGGCCGGGGCCAGCAGCAGCGCGGTGAGCGCCGCGGTGAGGATTCCGGCGGCGGCACGGGTACGCATCGGGCGAATGAACCTTTCTGGTGGTGGTCAGCCGAGGACCTGCTGGCCGATCCAGCCGCCGTCGGGGCAGCCGGGTGGTACGGCGAACACGGCGGAGCCGATCGGGGTGGTCCACTCGTTGAGCAGGTCCCGTTCGGCGAGCCGGCGCTGGATGGGCAGGTACTGGCGGGTGATGTCGGCCTGGTAGGCGGCGAAGACGAGTCCGCTGTCGGCGTGGCCCTCGGCGGTGGGCACGCCGTCGTAGTTGTAGGGCCGGCGGAGGATCTTCTGCCGGTCGTCGGTGACGTGGGCGCGGGTCAGGTGGGAGAAGTCGGGGATGACGGTGAGCCCGTCCGGCCCGAGCGCGGCGAAGTCCGGCTCGTCGTGCTCGGCGGTGCCGGTCAGCGGCGCGCCGGTGTCGAGGCGCCGCCCGACGGCGATTTCCCGGTCGGTGCGGCCGAGCAGGTCCCAGGTCTCCAGGTTCATGCTGATCCGGCGCACCACGAGGGTGGTGGAGTCGCGCAGCCAGTCCGGCCCCTCGGTCACCCACACGGCGGTGTCCAGCGGGGTGCCGGGTTTCGGGTTGGCGGTGCCGTCGAGTTGGCCGAACAGGTTGCGTTGGGTGCGTCCCGGTTCGGCGCCGGCGGCCCGGCGGAAGCCCTGCTGCACCCAGCGGACGGCGGCGAAGGGCCGGCTGTCCTTGACCAGGACGCGTTGGGCGTGGGCGACGGTGAGCGGGTCGTCGGCGCAGATCTGGAGCAGCAGGTCCCCACCGGACCAGCGCGGTTGCAGCCGGTCGACGCGGAACGCGGGCAGCTCGGCCACGGACGGCGGCCGGCGGTCGGCGCGCCCGGCGGCGGCGTAGAGACCGGGGCCGAAGCCGAACGTGACGGTGAGCCGGGCGGGCAGCAGGCCGAGTTCCGGCTCGGTGTCGGCCAGCGACGGCCGGCCCTGGGTGAGCCGGGCGGCGTCGTCGGAGAGCAGCCGCAGCATCCGCCCGATCGCGGCCCGGTCGACGCCGGGTCTCAGGGTGAGGGCGACGAACGCGGCGTGCGCCTGCGGTTCGGTGGTGACCCCGGACTGCCGGGCGCCGTGGAACGGCTCGACCGCGTCGCCGACCTGCGCGACCGGGACCGGCTCCGGGCGTACCCCGGGACGGGCGGGACGGGCGACGGCGGTCGCGCTGGCGCCGGCCAGCGCGCCGCCGACGGTGAGCGCGCCGCCGGTGAGCAGGCCACGCCTGCTCACCGCACGGCCCGTGGGAGAGCTGTCGGTCATGCCGTCGGGCTCATGCTCATCTCCGGCATCGGGGAGTCGCCGTGGCCGGGGGCGTAGGACTCCTGGGCGCCGGTGAACGGCTTCGCCACGGCGGTGAACGTCTGGGTGCGGCCGTCGGCGAAGGTGAGCGTGAAGCTCAACTCGTCGCCGGCCTTGACCGGCTTGGCGATGTTCATCAGCATCAGGTGGTCGCCGCCGGGCTCCAGCGTGGCGCGGGAGTGCGCCTTGACCACGATGCCGCCCTCCTTGGGCTGCATGACCATCTTCCCGTCTTTCATGGTCATCTCGTGCAGCTCCATCGGGGACACCTCGGTGGCCGCCTTGGTGATCGTCACGTCCGCGTCACCGTCGTTGACGAGCGTGCCGAACGCGGCGGTCATGCCCTTGTCGGCGGCCTTCACCCACGGGTCACGCACGCCCAGCACGCCGGCCGCCGCGCTCGCCGAGGCCGAGGCCGACGCCGTCGGCGCGGCGGTGGTCGAGCCGTCGGCGGAACCGCAGGCGGCGACGGACGCGGCCAGCAGGGCCGCGCCGATCAGGGCCGCCGGACGCCGGAACCGGCCGCTGGTGGTGCTGGGCATGACGTTGTCCCCTCGACGATCGGTGTTCGTACCGTTGGTCGGGACCGAGGGGCGGATAGTTCCGGCCGGTGCGATCGGTCACCCGCACGCGTCGGCTCCCTGCGTCTGGGTGCGTTTGTTGCCGCCTGGGCGACAACAAACGCACCCACCGCGGGCCCGGCGGTCAGCAGTTGCGCAACGTCGGGGACTGGTTGAGGAGCTGACCGCGGCTGGAGGTGAACCGGCGGTACGCCTCGGAGTCGGTGGCGGACGGCCGGAACGCGGCCACCCGGTGGCAGTTCTGGAACGCCAGCCGCACCCCGAAGTGGCGTTCCAGCCCGGCGCGGATCGCGTCGCTGGCCAGCGCGCGCAGCAGTTGGCCGCGCTCCGCGTCGCCGGGTGGCGGGACGACGTTGTCGGCGAAGTCGGCGTCGGTGACCGCCAGGTCGGCGGCGACCCGGCTGACGGTCTGGAAGGCGTACGGCAGGGAGTCGCGGACGCAGGCGACGAACGCCTCCTCCTCGATCTCCCCGGTCTCGGCGGCGCGCAGCAGGTCGGGTGGGACGGTGAGCGACATCTGTCTCCTCCAGTCTTCGGAAACGACAACCGTTTCCATTAATGTGACGAGGTGAGCAGACCACGGACCCGGGATCCGGTCAAGCACCGGCACACGCGAAGCGGCGGACGGCCCCCGAGGGGATCCGCCCGCCGCCTTGCCTCGACCGGTCAGTTCAGGTGCGCCTCGATCGCCTCGACGACGCGGGGACGCAGCTCGGCGGCGCGGATCACCGCGTCGACCGAGCCGACCTCGACCGCGCGCTGGATGCTGTGCACCCGGTCGAACTCGGTGGCCACCTCGCCGAGCTTCTCCGCCCGCACCGACGAGCGCAGCTCGTCCAGCTCCGCGGTGAGCGTCGCGCGGTCGGTGACGGGGGCCGCGGCGACCCGGCCCTCCAGCTCGCGTACCCGGGGATCGGCCGCGGTGCGCGCGGCGACCTCGCCGGCGAAGACCACGGCGGCGGCCGGCGCGCCGCCGAGCACCGAGGCGTACGAGCCCTCGATCGCCAGCACGGTCATGGCCGGGTTGAGCGCCTTGGAGAACACCACGAACGCGCCGCCGTGGTAGCGGGAGATCACGCAGAACACGATCGGGCCGCGGAAGTTGACGATCGCCCGGCCGATCTCGGCGCCGTACTCCAGTTGGAGCTTGCGCATCGACTCCGGCGAGCCGTCGAAGCCGGACAGGTTGGCCAGCACCACCAGCGGCCGGTTGCCGCTGGCGGCGTTGATCGCCCGCGCCGCCTTCTTCGACGAGCGGGGGAACAGCGTGCCGGCGGTGTAGGTGTCCGGGCCGTCGGTGGGCGGGAAGCCGTGCCGGGGCACCGACCGGGACTCGATGCCGAGCAGGCACACCGGGATGCCGCCGAGATGCACGTCCTGCACCACCGCGGTCTCCGCGTCGGCCATGCCGGCCCACCGCTCCAGCACCGGGTGGTCCTGGTCGGCGAGGGCGCGCATCACGGTACGGATGTCGAACGGCTTCTTCCGGTCCGGGTTCGCGGTGGCGGAGAAGATCTCGCCGACCGTGGTGAAGTCGCTGCCGGTCACCGTGTGCGGGAACGTGGTGACGTCCCGGTCCACCGGGTCGGTGGTGGCGGCCCGTCGCGGCGCGCCCTCGCCCGGCGCCACGTACGTGTGGTCGTAGTGCGCCATCAGCACGTCGCGCGCGGCCGGCAGGTCGGGGGCCCAGTACTGCGCCTGCCCGTTCGGGCCCATCACCCGGTCGTAGCCGCCGATGCCGAAGTTGTCCTCGGCGGACACGCCGCCGGAGAAGTCCAGCGACTGCTTGCCGGTGAGCACCATCGCCGAGTCGGGCGTCATGACCAGCACGCCCTTGGTGTGCATGAGCATCGTGGCCTCGGCGTTCCAGTAGGGCTGGGCGCCGACGGTGATGCCCGCCACCACGATGTTGATCTCACCGCCGGCCTGGGTGAACTCGACGATCCGCTTGAGCGCGGCGGCGACCCAGTCCATGTTCTCGGTGCCCGAGGTCATCGAGATGCGGGCGCCGGCGGAGAGCGCGTACCACTCCAACGGCACGCCCATCCGCTCGGCCAGGTCGAGCGCGGCGATCACCCGCCGGCACTCCGGCTCGGAGAGCGCGCCGAGCGACTTGGTCGGGTCGCCGAGCAGCACCACCCGGGTGACGCCCTGCGGGTGCCGCGGCGTCGGCGTGGTCACCACGCCGGCCACGATCGCCGCGCCGTTGCGGCCCTTCGGGCGGTCCACCGGCACCAGCCGGTGCTCGGCGTCCAGGTCGTGCTCGGTGAAGTCGCCGAGCAGTCCGGTCAGCTCGTAGGGGTAGACCGTGTTGCGGCTGGCCGCCCGCAGCACCTTGAGCCGGTAGTCGTCAAGCGGCTCGACCGGCTCGCTCGGCGGCTCGCCGACGGTGAGCCGGCCGTGCCCGGTGACGTCGAAGGCGATCCGCACGCCCACCTTGACCAGCTCGCCGGTGCGGCGGTCGCGCTGCCGCCCGATGAACAGGATCTCCTCCAGGTCGGCGCCGACGGTCGTCGGGCGCACCCGGGCGGCGATCAGCTCCATCTCCTCGCGGGTCAGCTCGCTCGGCGGCCAGACGTAGATCACGATCCGGTTGGTCGGGAACCGCACCTTCGACGGCCGCCGGGACTGGGCGCGGCGGATCGAGTCGATGCAGGCCGTGACCGTGTCCTCGGTGGTCGGCAGCGCGACCAGCCGGCCGTCCTGCTCCCGCAGCTCGGTCAGGTCACGGACCTGCGCGAACGCCACCAACCGCTGGTCCGACGGGTTCTCCCGGGCGGCCGCCTGGAAGAGGTAGACCTCCTCGTCCAGCGACGGCAGCCGGGTCAGGTCGAACCCGTGCAGCCGTTCCAGTTGCATCCGCTGCGCGATGTACGGGTGCAGGCCGCGGATCAGCCGCTCCTCGGCCATCGCGGCGCCGTCCGGGCGGAACGTGAAGTGGTGGTGCATCACCGCGCCGCCGCGCCCGGCGACAGTGGTGGTGAGCCGGCGGACCTGCTCCGGCAGCGGGTGCGCGTTGACCACGTCGAGCAGCGCGGCGACGGTGGCGTCCTGGTCCTCCGGCTGGCTCTCCCAGGCCAGGTAGATGTCGGCGTCCACCGCCTGCTCGTCCCGGGCCACCTCGGCCAGGCCGCGCAGCGCGTCGCCGAGCGCGTCGAACCGGACCGCGGCGGAGACCACGCTGGAGGAGGCCCGACCGGCCACCACGAACACGCAGCCGCCCGCGGCGCGGGTCCGCACGCCGGTGAGCGCCTTGTTGCCGTAGTAACGCCGGGTCAGCACCTCCAGCATGGTGGCGTTGTCCAGGTTGTCCCGGACCAGCCGCTGGCCGAGCAGCCGGACCAGCGGCTCGGTGCTGCGGACCATCTCGGCGACCCGCTCCGCGCGGTCCGGCGCGTCCGGCTGGGCGTCGAGGTGCCGCAGGTGCGCGCGGACCCGCGCGTACACCCGGGCCCGGTTGCGGCGCAGCAGCGGCTGGGCGAACCAGGCGAACACCACGCCCCGGGCCAGGTCCGCGACGACCGGGAAGCGGACCTGGGTGGCCGAGATCAGGCGCTCCAGCGCGAGACCGGCCGGCTCGCGCAGCGCCTCGTCCGGCGGCGGCTCCCGCAGCCACGAGCGCAGCAGCGCGGCGATCGCGGTGGCGTCGGTGGCGGCCCGCTGCTGGGCCAGGAAGATCCGGAAGACCGCGGCCTCGAGCGCGGGGGAGCGGTCCAGCTCGGTGACGCCGTAGTGGCCGAGCGCCTTCGCCAGGCGGGCCCGGAACGGCTCCGGCGACCCGGCCCGCTCCACGTCGAGGCTCTGCAGGTAGGTGTGGAAGTGCTCGCGGGCGCTGTGCAGGTGCCCGCCCGCGCCGTCCTCCCCGCTGGGTCGGTTGCGGCTCAGCTCGGCCAGGTCGGCGAAGACGTCGACCAGCTCCAGCTCCTCGGCCAGCGGCCGGTGCCCGGCGGCGGTGGCGGCCCGGCGCGCGTCGAGGTAGTCGTCGAGCACCCGGCGCTCGTCGTGCGGGTCGACGTCGAAGCCGAGCAGCAGGCCGCGTAGGTCCTCCAGGCCGCGCTCGGCCCGGCTGCGCGCCGGCGCGTCCCCGGGCGCGACGGGCAGGTCCAGTTCGACGGCCGGCTCGTCCGGCGCGGCGGCGGCCTCGTCCTCGGCGTCGGCGAGCGGCTCCAGGCGCAGCAGCGGCGCGCCGGCCTCCACCTGGGTGCCCACCGCGACGGCGGACTCCTTCAGGCGGGCCCGGAACGGCGCCCGCAGCATCGTCTCCATCTTCATGGCCTCCAGCACCAGCACCGGCGCGCCGGCCTCGACCTCCGCGCCGATCTCCACCGGGGTGGCGACGACGAGCGCCGGCATCGGGGAGCGCACCACGCCGCCCTCGTCCCGGCTGATCCGGTGCGTGACGCCGTCCACCTCGACCAGGTGGACCGGCCCGTGGGTGCCGGTGAGCAGCCGGTAGCGGACGCCGTTGACGACGATCTGCCCGGTGTGCCTGTCGAAACGGTCCAGCTCGACGTCCGCGGTCCGGGCGTCGGCGCCGGCCTCGACGCCGACCCGGAACCGGTGCGCGCCGACCCGGGCCACCCGCATCCGGTAGCTCACGCCGCGCAGCTTCAGGTCCAGCGGCCGGCCGCTGCGGTGCTGCACCTGCGGACGGCCACCGGCCGCGGTGGACAGCAGCCGCTGCCGCTCGGCGGTCTCGTCCTCCTCGTACGCCTCGATCGCGGCGGCGGCCAGCGCCACCGCGGAGTGTCGGTGCGCGACCAGCCGGCCCTCGCCACGGACCCGGTCGATCCAGCCGGTGTCCGCGCTGGCGTCGATCACCTCGGGCTGGTCGAGCAGGTCGAGCACGAAGCTCTTGTTGGTGGCGCCGCCCTCGATCACCACAGTGGTGTTCGCCATCGCCCGGCGCAGCCGGCCCAGCGCCTCGTCGCGGTCCCGCCCGTACGCGATGATCTTGGCGATCATCGAGTCGAAGTCCGCCGGGATGGTGTCGCCCTCGCTGACCCCGGTGTCGACCCGGATGCCCGGGCCGGCGGGCAGGTCCAGCCGGGTGATCCGGCCGGGGGAGGGCGCGAAGTCCCGGTCCGGGTCCTCGGCGTTCAGTCGCGCCTCGATGGCGTGCCCGCGCTCGGCCGGCGGCTCACCGGTCAGCCGCCCGCCGCCGGCGACGTGCAACTGTGCCTTGACCAGGTCGAACCCGGTGGTCGACTCGGTGATCGGGTGCTCCACCTGGAGCCGGGTGTTGACCTCCAGGAAGGCGAACAGCCGGTCGCCGGGATGGTAGAGGAACTCCACAGTGGCCGCGCCCCGGTAGCCGACCCGGACGGCCAGTCGCTCCGCCGACGACTTCAGCTCGGCGGCCTGCTCCGGGCCCAGCACCGGCGACGCCGACTCCTCGATCACCTTCTGGTTGCGCCGCTGCACCGAGCAGTCCCGGACGCCGAGCGCCCACGCGGTGCCCTGCCCGTCCGCGATCACCTGCACCTCGACGTGCCGGGCGCCGGTGACCAGGCGCTCCAGGAACACCACGCCGCTGCCGAACGCCCGCGCGGCCTCCTGGCTGGTGCGCTCGTACGCGTCGGTCAGCTCGGCGTCGCTGCGGACCACCCGGATGCCGCGGCCGCCGCCGCCCGCGGTCGCCTTCAGCATCAGCGGGTAGCCGATGTCGGCAGCCGCGGCCACCGCCGCCTCCAGGCTCTCCACCGCGCCGCGGCTCCACGGCGCGACCGGCACGCCGACCTCCTCGGCGATCAGCTTCGCGCCGATCTTGTCGCCGAGCTGGCGCATGGCGTCCGGGCTCGGCCCGACGAACGTGACGCCGATCTTCTCGCACAGCTCGGCGAAGGCCGGGTCCTCGGCCACGAAGCCCCAGCCCACCCAGGCGGCGTCCGCGCGGGTCTCCACCAGCGCGCGCTCCAGCACCTTCAGGTCGAGGTACGGGCGGGCGGAGGCGGGCCCCAGGTCGTAGGCGACGTCCGCCTCGCGGACGAAGGTGGCGGTGCGGTCGACGTCGGTGTACAGCGCGACGGTCTCGATCCGGCTGCCGGTCTCCGCGGCCAGTTCCCGGACCGCGTGGATGAGCCGCATGGCGGCCTCACCACGGTTGACGATGGCGACACGGGTGAACACGTGACCGTCCCCTTCGGTAGACCCACGGTGTAGCGCCGGTCGGCGGCGGTGCCCCCGGCTTGCCTCACCCTGCCGTCTGTCAGCGGGCGGCGCCATGTCGTAATCGCCGAACCCTGAGCGGCAGCCGTTGTAGGAACCACACAAAACTTTTTAGCGAAAACGCGGACGGCGCCGGGCCCCCGAGCGGGGTCCGGCGCCGTCCGGCGCTCGCTGAGCTGCGGTTCAGCCCGGGATCTCGCGGGGGTCACGGCTGCGGGGGTACGTGTTCTTCTCGCCGATCGTGCCGTCCTGCTTCTTGATCACGTGCTCGGTGCCGCGCTCGGCCGCCATGTCCCGGCCGGCCGCCTCCGCCTCCGCCTTGGTGTCGTGGCGGCTGCTCGCGCGCTCGTTGCCCTCGGGCCGGTTCTTCCACTGCCCGTCCTGCTGATAGGTGTCGATGTCACCCTTGGCCATGCCGCCAGCTCCCCTCGGATCCGTGGTCGATGACAAATGTCTGCCCCTGGGAGCCGCGGGTTAATCCTGTCGACGCGTCCCGGTCCGACACGGGCCGGTGGGCGCGTGCCGATTCTTCGATATCTCGTCGGGTCCCGCCATCTGGTCGGGGGGGTCGGTGAGGGGTCGGGTAGGGGTGACCCCGATCGTGTTACTGACCAGTAGGGACGTGCGTGAATGCCGTCAAACGGCCGAGTCGCCGCCGATCGGGCCTAGGGGATCCAACTACTGAGATCGGGCCCTCCGGTCGCAACCGGGACTCTTGCCATCGATGACAAACGTGTGACAACTTCGGCGAAGCCCGATCGGCCGAGCCTCACCGGCCGAAACGGCTGCCCGGGGCTGCCGAAAGGCCGCCCGTGCTCAGCTCCAGGAGGTATCCACATGCGACTCTCCGGGTCAACGCGGCGTTCCGCCACCGCCCTCACGGTGGCCGGCGCGCTCGTCGTCGGTTCACTGGCCGGCGCGCCGGCTCACGCCGCACCCGAGACGTCCGCCACCCCCGAGAAGGCCACCGCGCTCGCCGCCGCACTCGGCGACCGCTCGGCCGGCACGTACGCCGCCGCCGGCGGCGCCATGGTCGTCACGGTGACCGACGCCGCCGCCGCGCAGCAGGTCCGCGCGGCCGGCGCCACCCCCAAGCTCGTCACCCGCGGCGCGGACGACCTGGCCCGCGCCACCTCGGCGCTGGAGAAGTCCGCCCGCGTCCCCGGCACCGCGTGGTGGACCGACCCGGCGACCAACCAGGTCGTCGTCTCCGTCGACAGCACCGTCACCGGCGCGAAGCTGACCCGGGTCGAGACCGTCGCTAAGCAGCTCGGCGGCACCGTCCGGATCGAGCGCGAGGCCGGCACGCTCGGCACCCGCATCGCCGGCGGCGAGGCCATCTACGCCCAGGGCGGCGGACGCTGCTCGCTCGGCTTCAACGTGCGCAGCGGCAGCACCACCTACTTCCTCACCGCCGGGCACTGCACCGCCATCGCCGCCACCTGGTACGCCGACTCGGGGCAGAGCAGCCAGCTCGGCACCGGCGGCACCGGCAGCTTCCCCGGCAACGACTACGGCATCGTGCAGCACACCGACGGCGCCGCGGCCGAGGGCAGCGTCTCGCTCTACAACGGCGGCACGCAGGCCATCACCGGGGCGGCCGACGCGTACGTCGGGCAGTCGGTCCAGCGCTCCGGCAGCACCACCGGCCTGCACGGCGGCACGGTCGAGGCGCTCGACGCCACGGTGAACTACGCCGAGGGCAGCGTCTCCGGGCTGATCCGCACCAACGTGTGCGCCGAGCCGGGCGACAGCGGCGGCTCGCTGTTCAGCGGCAGCAGCGCGATCGGCCTGACCTCGGGCGGCAACGGTGACTGCTCCTCCGGCGGGACGACCTACTTCCAGCCGGTCACCGAGGCGCTCAGCGTCTACGGCGTGAGCATCCTCTGACCGGTCTCGCTCACCGAGAAGGAGGCCGCCGGGCGACCGGTGGCCTCCTTCTTTGCCGCTCCGGCAAGTTTCCTTGCCGGCTGCCTCGTCGCGTGGGCACCATGACGGTGCCGGGCCACCGACGCGCCCGGCGGCGAAGGAGGCAGGCATGACCGGGCACCACCACCAGCACCAGCAGAACCCGCCGGCGGACACCGACCCGGCCGAGTTCTGGGACGAGCGCTACGGGCAGTCCGACCGGATCTGGAGCGGCCGGGTCAACCCGGTGCTCGCCGAGGTGGCCGGCGCGCTGCCGCCCGGCGCCGCGCTGGACCTCGGCTGCGGCGAGGGCGGCGACGCGATCTGGCTGGCCCGGCAGGGCTGGCGGGTAACCGCAGTGGACGTCTCCGCCGTCGCGCTGGAGCGGCTCGCGGCCGAGGCCGCGCGGGCCGGCGTGGCCGACCGGATCACCGCCGTCCGCCGCGACGTGCTGGCCGAGGGCTTCCCGGCCGGCCGCTTCGACCTGGTGTCCGCGCAGTTCTTCCAGTCCCCGCTGGTCCTGCCCCGGGAGAAGGTGCTGCCCCCGGCGGCCGAGGCGGTCGCGCCCGGCGGCCGGCTGCTCGTCGTCGAGCACGGCGCGCCGCCGCCGTGGTCCGGGCTCGACGCCGACGACCCGCGCTTCGCCAGCCCGGAGGAGATCATGGCCGCGATCGCCCTCGACCCGGACGGCTGGGAGACCGAGCGGCAGGGCGAGTCCCGCCGCATCGCCACCCACGACGGCCACACCGGGGAACTGGTCGACCACGTCGTCCTGGTCCGCCGTCGCTGAACGGCCCGTCAGGCGGGCCCGGTCGGCCGGGGCCGGGTCAGCAGCAGGACCAGCAGGCCGGCCGCGCACAACGCCGCGCTCATGCCGTACGCCCAGCGGAAGCCGACCTGCGTGGCGAGCCCGAGCAGCGGGCCGGCGAGCATGGCGCCGATCGGGAACGTATTGGTGAACAGCGTGGTGGCCCGGCCGGGCTGGCCCGGCAGCAGGTCCTGCACGTAGGCGATGGCGATGCCGGAGACCGCGGCGATGAACAGCGCGTTGACCGGCTGCGCGAGCAACAGCACCCCGACGCCCGACGCCCCGGCGGCGGCCAGGTAGTAGACGACGCCGCAGCCGGCGCCGAACAGGATCAGCGCGCGCAGCCGGAACCGCGCGGTGAGCACGCCCAGCCCCAGCATCAGCGGGATCTCCAACGCCGCGCAGAGGCCCAGCACCAGGCCGGCGTCCGCCGGGTCACCGCCCAGGTCCCGGCCGATGAACAGCGGCAGCGCCTGCACGCCGAGCGTCATCGGGCACAACAGCATGGTGAACGCGACAACGGTCAGCGCCAGCCGCCACCGCGACGCGCCCGGCGGGTGCGCGCCAGGCTCGTCGGGGGCCGGCCGCGGCGGCAGCGGCAGCTCCTTCAGCCGGAGGACGACCACCAGCGCGGCCAGCGCGTACATCGCGGCGGCGGTGGCGAAGAGCAGCCGGAAGCCGCCGGCCGAGAGCAGCACCGCGGCCAGTGGCGGCCCGGCGACCCAGGCCAGCGAGAAGACGGTACGCATCGCGCTGACGCCCAGCGCGGCCCGACCGGGATCGTCCCGGTCGAGGAGCTGGCGGGCGTAGGCGAAGGACTGCGGGAACGCCACGTTGGCCAGCGCCATGGCGGTGACGGTCAGCGCCAGCAGGATCCAGTAGTCGCGCACGAATGCGATCAGGCCGGTGCCGACCACGCCGGCCAGCGCCGCCCCGACGAGCAGCCCGCGGCGGATCGGCCACCTGTCGGACAGGCGGCCGACGAGCGAGGCGACCACCACCCCGGCCAGCGGGGCGACGACCAGGAACACGGTGACCCGCACCGGATCGGCCCGGACCTCGCTGTCGAGGAACAGCGACAGGAACGGCATCACCACGGCCACGGACAGGCCGACGGTCAGGAACAGCAGGGCCAGCGGCAGCAGCCGGAAGGGGCCGGCGCGCACCGCCGGCCGGGTGTCCACAACCATGCGGCGCACGCTACGCGCTACCCCCGACCGCCCCGAAGCGGTTTACCGGCCCGGCTGTTAACCGGGGGCCCCGCCTATACCGGAGGCGTTAAGAAGGGGACCCTCCTTATCTCTCAGCCGACGGCGGTGGCCGACGGCGGCGCGCTTCCGCCGCGCGGGGCCTCCGGCGTCATCAGCCGGACGATCTCCGCCCGGTCGGCGGCGGACGGCAGGCCCCACTCCGGCCGGTAGCCGTACACCTGGTCCAGCGGGGTGGCGCTGGTCCGGCCGTCGACGATCTCGACGGAGTCGGTGCCGATCAGGCCGGGATGCTCGACGCCGCACGCCTCGGCGACCTTGACCAGGTCGCGGCGGAGCGTCCGGAGGTAGTTGGCCGCGCGCACCGACTTGCGGGCCGGCTCCAGGCCGCGGGCCAGCCACGCGTTCTGGGTGGCGACGCCGGTCGGGCAGGTGTCGGTGTGGCACTTCTGCGCCTGGATGCAGCCGATCGCCAGCATCGCCTCCCGGCCCACGTTCACCATGTCGGCGCCGAGCGCGAACGCGACCACCGCGTTGTCCGGCAGGCCGAGCTTGCCGGCGCCCACGAACACCACCTGCTCGTGCAGGTCGCGTTCGGCGAACGTCCGGTAGACCCGGGAGAAGCCCTGCTGGAACGGCAGCGACACCGAGTCGCTGAAGATCAGCGGAGCGGCGCCGGTGCCACCCTCGCCGCCGTCGACGGTCACGAAGTCCACGCCCCGGCCGGTGTTACGCATCAGCGTGGTCAGCTCCTCCCAGAAGCCCAGGTCGCCGACCGCGGACTTGATGCCGACCGGCAGGCCGGTCTCGGCGGCGAGCAGCTCCACCCAGTCCAGCAGGCTGTCGCAGTCGGAGAACTCGGCGTGCCGCGACGGGCTGACGCAGTCCTGCCCCGTCGGGATGCCCCGGGTGGCGGCGATCTCAGCGGACACCTTCGCCGCCGGCAGCAGGCCGCCCAGGCTCGGCTTGGCGCCCTGACTGAGCTTGATCTCCAACGCCCGCACCGGCGCGCCGGCCACCAGGTCCTTGAGCCGGTTCAGGCTGAACCGGCCCCGCTCGTCGCGACAGCCGAAATAGGCGGTGCCGAGCTGGAACACCAGCTCGCCGCCGTGCCGGTGGTACGGCGACAGCCCGCCCTCGCCGGTGTTGTGCAGGCAGCCGGCGAGCGCGGCGCCCCGGTTCAGCGCCTCGATCGCGTTGCCGGAGAGCGAGCCGAAGCTCATCCCGGAGATGTTGACCACCGACTCGGGCCGGAACGCCCGCGCCCGACCGCGTGCCGCCCCCAGCACCTTGGCGCAGGGCAGCGCCACGTCGTGCCCGGCGGCCGGGGCGGACGGCGGCACCGCCCGGCCGAACGTGCGGTGCTTGATGATCGGGTAGCCGCGGGTGTGCTCGATGTCGTTGTCGGTGCCGAACCCGAAGTAGTTGTTCTCCTGCTTCGCCGAGGCGTAGACCCAGCGGCGCTGGTCGCGGGTGAACGGGCGCTCCTCGTCGTTGCCGGCCACGACGTACTGGCGCAGCTCCGGGCCGATCGCCTCGATCAGGTAACGGGCGCGGCCCAGGACGGGGAAGTTGCGGCGCAACGCGTGGTCGCGTTGCAGCAGGTCCCGGGCCGCGAGGGCGGCGACGGCGGCGGCGGCGGCGGGTACGGCTCTTCTGGCCCAGCTCATCCCGCCACTCTTTCCGCCGGGGGCGACGGTCAAACTCCGGTGGAACCCGGACGGCGCGGGCGGCGTCATGGAAGTGGACCGAGCCGGAGGTCGCCCTGGACGACGACGAGATCGTCACCCGCGTACGCGCCGGTGACCGGGAGGCGTACGACCTCCTGGTCACCCGGCACACCGCGTCCGCGTACCGGACGGCGGTGCTGATGGGGGCCGGGCCGGACGCGGAGGACGTCATCCAGGAGGCGTTCGTGAAGGCCTACCGGAAGCTGTCCCGCTACCGGGGCGACGCGTCGTTCCGCTCCTGGCTGCTCGCGATCGTGGCCAACGAGAGCCGCAACCTGCACCGCTCGCGCGGGCGGCGGGACGGGCTGGTGCTGCGGGCCGCGGCGGCGGACCCGGCGACCGAGGTCACCGAGGCGGACGGGCTCGGCGCGGTCCTCGCCGCCGAACGCCGGGCCGCGCTGGTGGCGGCGCTGCGCCGGCTGCCCGTCCGGGACCGCGAGGTGCTCACCTGCCGATACCTGCTCGACCTCACCGAGGAGGAGACCGTGACCGTGCTGGGGCTGCCCCGGGGCACGGTGAAGTCGCGAGCCCACCGCGCGCTGGCGAAGCTGCGCGGCCTGCTCGACCGCGAGGTGGCGCACCGTGGATGAGCTGGAGCGGGAGCTGCGGGACCTCGGCGCCTGGCTGGAGCCGGCCGCGTCACCGGAGGTGGTCGACCGGGTCCGCGCCCGCCTCGCCGCGCCGCCGCGCCGGCGGTGGCGGTACTGGATGGCCGCGACGCTGGCCGCGACGCTGGTGGCGGTGCTGCCACCGGGCCGGGCCGCCGTCGCCGGGGCGGTGACCGGGCTGCTGCGGTTCGCCGGCGTCGTGGTCGACACGTCGGCCACCCCGGCGCCACCCACCGGCACGCCGTCGCCGCTGCCCGGGCAGCGTCCGGTCGCCCTGGTCGAGGCGCAGCGCCAGGTCCGCTTCCCGATCCGGGTGCCGACCCGGCTCGGCCCGCCGGAGCGGGTGCTGGTCGCCGACCCGGACGGCGCGGGCGCGTACCGGGTGGCCAGCCTGTTCTGGCGGGCCGGGGCGCTGCGTCTGGACGCGTTCGACGGCACGCTCGACATCGCGTTCCACAAGCAGGCCGCCGGCGCGGACGTGACGTTCACCCAGGTGCACGGCGACTTCGCGATCTGGGTCGGCGGCCCGCACGCGCTCGCCTACGTCGACCGCGGCGGCACGGTGCGGGTGGCCACCGCCCGACCGGCCGCGGCCACGCTGATCTGGCAGGACGCCGGGGTCAGCTACCGCCTGGAGGGCGACCTCACGCAGGGCGAGGCGCTCGACGTCGCCGGCTCGCTGGACTGAGTGCGGGAACCTCCCGGGCCCGGCCGGTGTCCTGCTGGTGAGTCTCGTCGACGATCGGGGGTGCCGGATGTCGCGTCCGGGCAGGATCATTGTGGTGCCGGTGCTGCTGCTGGCCGGCTGCACGAGCGCGGGGCCGCCGGCCCCGCCGTCGCCGGCCGCGGCGGGCACGGCCGCGTCGGCCGGGCCGATCACCGCCGCGCCCGCCGGGTCGGTGGGCTGCCACTCCCCGGTGGCGACCGGTCGGCTGCCGGACTGGGCGGACGCCGGCTTCAGCGGCGACACCCGGATGCCGCACGTGCTCGGCGCCCGGGGCGAGATCGTCGCGATCCTGTTCGGGCACCCGCTGACCGTCGGGCGCGGCGAGGGGCCGACCAACAAGATCCTGTGGGTGGGCCGCCCGATGTCCTCCTCGCCCGACCCGGCGGCGTCCACCACGCTGGTGATCACCGCGACGCGCGACGGCGCCGGCACCCCGGTCGTCCGGGAGGTCGCCGGCGGTCCCGGACCGTCCATCGTCGACCTGCCCGCCGCCGGATGCTGGCACCTGCGGCTGGCCTGGTCCGGTCGGGTCGACACGATGGACCTCACCTACCGGGCCGCCGGCTGAGCGGGGCATGGGCCCGCCCGGTCCGGGTAACGCCGGGTCATGGCCAAGTACACGAAGCCGGAACTCCGGGAACAGCTCAAGGAGGAGATCAAGAAATCCGACAAGGGGGGGCCGGCCGGGGCAGTGGTCGGCCCGCAAGTCGCAACTGCTGACCAACGAGTACAAGAAGCGCGGCGGGGGCTTCGAAGGCCCGAAGGACGCGCGGCAGCGCTCGTTGCAGCGCTGGGGCGGTGAGCGGTGGCAGACCCGGTCCGGTGACACCCGCGCGCGGCACGACGGCGAAACCCGTCGGTACCTGCAGAAACAGGCATGGGAGGAGCTGTCGGAGAAGGAACGGCGGGCGACCGACACCCGCAAGCGGCGCGCGTCACGCTCCGGCCGGCAGTACGTCCCGAACACCGGCCCGGCGAAGCGGGCACGCCGGGACGCGACCGCCGCCGAGCAGGTGAACGAGTTGCCGGTGGCCGAGGCCGTCAAGCTCGTGGGCGATCTCGACGAGCGCCAGCTCGACGCGGCGCTGCGCCGCGAACGCCGCGGCAAGGCCCGCAGCACGCTGATCCGGCGGCTGGAGTCGGCGCTCCGTCGCCGCCGGACCGCGTGAGCGGCGCCTACCGGCGCGGTTGCTGCGGCACCCGGGGCAGCACGAACGGCGGCCCGGAGTAGATCAGGTCGGCCTTCAGCTCCTGGTAGGCCCGCTTCGGCCGGTAGTTCTCGTCGTAGACGGTGGCCAGGCCCTCCGGCGGGTCCGAGAACGCGCCCGGCACCCAGGAGTGCTTGTCGGTGAAGCCCCAGAGCGTGAACGACAGGCAGTGCCGCTCGGCCAGGCAGGCCCGCAGCAGCGTGCTGAAGTTGGCCGCGGACGCCTGCAACCGCGGGTTGATCTCGGCGGAGTCGCCCGCCTGCACGCCCGCGGTCATCTGGCTGCGCACGTCCACCTCGGTGAACGCCGTCGCCAGCCCCAGCCCGGCGAACTTCCGCAGCGCGGCGACGACCTGGAGGGTGTCGTAGTTGCCGTACTGGGTGCCCAGGTGCCCCTGGCTGCCGACGCCGTCGATCGGCACGCCCCGGGCGCGCAGGTCGCGGGCCATCTCGTAGACGAACTGCGTCTTGTCGTCGGCCGGGTTGCCGGAGCCGAACGCCTCGATGTTGTAGTCGTTGTAGAACAGCAGCGCCTTCGGGTCGGCGGCGCGGGCCCAGCGGAACGCGTCGGCGATGTAGCCGGGGCCGAGGTGCTGCGCCCAGAAGCCCTTGTAGTGCAGCGTGGACGGGGTGTCCCAGGGATCGCTGACCGCCTCGTTCACCACGTCCCACTGCCAGATCCGGCCCTTGAAGTGGCGGACCACGGCGGTGATGTGGTCGCGCAGGATCTGCCGCAGCTCGGCGGTGTCGATCGAGCCGTCCGCGACCCCCTCGGTGAGCCAGGTCGGCAGTTGGTTGTGCCAGACCAGGACGTGGCCGCGGACCCGCTGGTGGTGCTGACGGGCGAAGGCGACCAGTTCGTCGGCCGGCCCCCAGTTGTAGGTGCCCCGGGTCGGCTCCAGGCTCTCCCACTTCATGACGTTCTCGGCGGTGACGGTGGAGAACTCGGAGCCGGCCAGCTCGCGGTAGCGCGGCTCGGCGGCGTTGTCGAGGGCGGCCATGTCGACCGCGGTGCCCACGTACAGGCCGTGGCGCGCGGCCAGGTCGCGCAGGCTCTGCGTGGTCGGGTCGTAGGGCCGCCCGGCGGTGGCGGGCACGACGTTGAGGGTGGCGGCGGTCGCGACGGCGACGAGGCCGGCGGCGATCCAGCGGCTCGGTTTCATGGTGGTCCTTCCGGCGAGCACGAAGTCCGAAACTTCCGGGAACATTTCCGAAACTCGGCCGGAACGTTACGGCGGTCGATGCGGGCTCGTCAATTGCCTGCGGCCTCGGTCGATGCCTTGACGTGCGGCAGTGTTAGCGTGAACATAGACATGCATCGCTAAAAGGGGGATCGGATGAGGCGTGGTCGATCGGTGCGTCGGGCGCTGGCCGGGCTGGTGGCGGCCGTGACCGCGACGATCGGCGTCGTCGTCGCGGCGTCGCCGGCCACCGCCGGCACCAGCGGGTTCCGGGGCATGAACTGGGCCGTGCTGGGCGACAACTTCAGCACCGGCCCGCTCGTGGTGCAGGGCCTGAACGCGTCCGACAGCAATGCGACGGTGCGGGCCAAGGCCAACGCCCTCTACGACGAGATGGCGGCCCGGATGGGGGTCAACACCGTCCGGCTGCCGATCAACACGCACACCGTGGGCACGGCGTGGTGGGCGGCCTACCGGGGCGCGATCGACGCCGCCACCGCCCGCGGTTTCAAGGTCATACTCGCCTACTGGGAGGACGGCGCCGCCTCCGGCGGCCGGATCACGAACCTCGCCGCGTGGAACGCGATGTGGTCCACGGTGACGGCCGCGTACGGCGCGAACCCCGACGTCTACTTCGAGCCGATGAACGAGCCGCACGGCTACACCTCGGCGCAGTGGCGCGACGTCGCGGCCGAATGGCTGCGGTACCACTACTCGGCGGTGCCCGCCCGGGTGCTCATCGGCGGCACCGGCTTCAGCCAGGACCTGCGCGACGTCTGCGCCGACCCGCGCTTCGCCGCCACGCTGTTCTCCTTCCACCACTACGCGTTCTTCTACGAGCCGATGAGCTACGACGCCTTCCGCAGCCACGTCCAGACCCGCCTCGGCGCCTGCGCCTCCCGCACCGTGGTCACCGAGTTCGGCGCGCCGATGAACGACGGCCGCGACTACGCCGACGCGAACAGCGCCGACAACTTCGTCCGGCACATCCGGGCCGTGGCCCAGGTGATGCGCGACAACGGGATGGGCGGCACCTACTGGCCCGCCCTCGGCGGCAAGTCCGGCACCATCGGGTACGACTGGTACTCGATGTTCGCCCTCGGTGGCAGCGGCACCGACCTGCGCCTGACCGTCCGCAACGCCTCCGGCGCGGACCGGATCCGCTACGGCTGGGGCGACACCGTCGGCGGCCCGACGACGCCTCCGCCGACGGGGGAGACGTTCTACCGGCTGCTCGTGCGGCACAGCGGCAAGGCGATGGACGTGCAGTCGCCGAACACCGAGAACGGCGCGCGCGTCGGCCAGTACACCTACGCCGGCAACCCGTGGCAGCAGTGGCGCTTCGCCGACGCCGGCGGCGGCTGGTGGCGCCTCGTCAGCCGGCACAGCGGCAGGTGCCTGGACGTGGCGGGGGCGTCCACCGCCGACGGCGCCGAGCTGATCCAGTACACCTGCGGCGGCGGCGCGAACCAGCAGTTCCAGATGGTCGCCGACGGTGACTGGTTCCAGCTCCGGGCCCGCCACAGCGGCAAGTGCGTGGACGTGCCGGCCCTGTCGACCGCGGACGGCGTGGTCCTCAAGCAGTATCCGTGCAACACCGGCGCGAACCAGCGGTGGTCGCGCGCGACGGTCTAGCCGAGCGGCCGGCAGGAGGCGCGAACCACCAGCTCGGTGGGAAGCCGGATGTGTGCGTCGCGCTCCACGCCGGCGATCAGGTCGATCAGCAGCCGCAGCGACTCGGCCCCCATCCGTTGCAGCGGTTGCCGGATCGTGGTCAGCGGCGGGTCGACGAGCGCCGACTCCGGGACGTTGTCGAAGCCGATCACCGACAGCTCGTCCGGCACCGCGATGTCCATGCTCCGGGCCACGTCGATCGTGGAGATCGCGGACAGGTCGTTGCCGGCGAAGATGGCGGTCGGCCGGTCGGGGAGCGCGAGCAGTTCCGCCGCGGTGCCGGCGGCGCCCTCGATCCGGAAGCCGCCGACCCGGACGAGCCGCTCGTCCACCGCCACGCCCGCGTCGGCCATGGCCTGCCGGAAGCCAGCCTCGCGCAGGCGCGCCGACTCCAGGTCGGGGCGACCGCTGATGTGCCCGATCCGACGGTGGCCGAGGGAGAGCAGGTAGTTGGTCGCGAGCACCGCGCCGGCGAAGTTGTCCGAGTCGACGGTGGGCAGGCCGGACGGTCCGGTGTGCGGGTCGACGGCCACCACGTGGAAGCCGTGCTTGGTCTCCACCACGGTCGGCGTCACGATCACCGCGCCGTCGATGAGCGTCCCGGAGAGGCGGGCCAGGGACCGTCGCTCCCAGCCGATGGCGGCGCCCTCGCCGTCGCCGCTGGAGTAGGCGAGCAGTTGGTAGCCGCTGCCGGCGACCTCGCGGGAGGCCCCCTTGAGCAGCTCGGTGGAGAACGGCTCGAACTCGGCGACCAGGATCCCCAGCACGTTCGTGCGGTGGCTGCGCAGGCTCTGCGCCCCCAGGTCGGCCTCGTAGCCGAGGTCGTGGATGACCTGCTGCACGCGCTCGACGGTGGCCTGGGCGACGCCGTACCGGCCATTGACAACCTTTGATACGGTCGCCACCGAGACGCCGGCGGTGCGGGCCACGTCGGACATCTTGACGCGCTGCGGGAAGGTCACGCGGACGATGATAGAGGGCTTGCGGGACCGCGTCGCGACGGTTTCGAAAACGTTATCGATACCGATTGACATCGAGTTACGTGGCTGTAACACTCCCCGACAGGTAACCCGACTGAGCGGTCGAGGAGACATCTAATGGCGATGAAGCGCCGCGCCGGTGCCGCCCTGGCACTGTTGATGACAAGCGCCCTCGTCGCCGCCGGATGTAGCGGCGG
The DNA here is from genome assembly GCF_044455315.1 of Micromonospora sp. NPDC051300. Lineage (NCBI taxonomy): Bacteria > Bacillati > Actinomycetota > Actinomycetes > Micromonosporales > Micromonosporaceae > Micromonospora > Micromonospora sp. NPDC051300. Next base: position 151,701 of record NZ_JBITEP010000004.1, read on the forward strand.
TGGCGACGACGAAGCAGCAGACACGGGAAGCGAGCTGTACAAGAACCCGGTGACGTTGACCTGGTGGCACAACGCCTCCCAGGACGGTCCCGGCAAGACGTACTGGGAGAAGGTCGCCAAGGACTTCTCCACCGCCCACCCGACCGTCAAGATCGAGATCGAGGCGATCGAGACCAACCAGCTCCAGCGCACCCGGCTCCCCGCCGCGCTGCTGAGCAACGACCCGCCGGACGTCTTCCAGGCGTGGGGCGGCGGCGAGATGCGCGAGCAGGTCGAGGCCGACTACCTCAAGGACATCACCGACCAGGTCAAGGGCGAGGTCGCCGACATCGGCAGCGCCGCGGAGATCTGGCAGGTCGAGGGCAAGCAGTACGGCCTGCCGTACCGGATGGGCATCGAGGGCGTCTGGTACAACAAGGACATGTTCGCCAAGGCGGGCATCTCCGCGCCGCCGACCACGTTCGACGAACTCAACGCGGCGGTCACCAAGCTCAAGGCGATAAACGTCGTTCCGATCGCCCTCGGCGCGGGGGACAAGTGGCCGGCCGCCCACTGGTGGTACAACTTCGCGCTGCGGGCCTGCTCGGTCGACACGCTGAAGAAGGCGGCCACCGACCGCACCTTCGACGACCCGTGCTTCGTGAAGGCCGGCCAGGACCTCAAGACGTTCATCGACACCAAGCCGTTCCAGAACAACTTCATCGCCACCCCGGGCCAGAACGACCCGACCAGCGCGAACGGCCTGCTGGCCAACGGCAGGGCCGCGATGGAGCTGATGGGCGACTGGAACCGGGGCACGCTGGACACGGTCGCCACCGACAAGGCGAAGCTGGCCAAGTTCCTCGGCTGGTTCCCGGTGCCGGCGATCTCCGGCTCGGCGGGTGACCCGAAGGCGGCCCTCGGCGGCGGCGACGGGTTCGCCTGCGCCAAGAAGGCCCCGGCGGAGTGCGTCGAGTTCCTCAAATACCTGGTGAGCCCCGAGGTGCAGAAGGGCTACGCGGCCACCGGCACCGGCCTCCCCGTCGCCAAGGGCGCCGCGGACGGCGTGACCGACCCGGCGCTGAAGTCGATCCTGACCGCCACCTCCGAGGCCACCTACGTGCAGCTCTGGCTGGACACCGCCTACGGCAGCACGGTCGGCAACGCGATGAACGACGCCATCGTCGCCATCTTCGCCGGCAACGGCTCGCCGGAGAAGGTCGTCGCGGCCATGAAGGCGGCCGCGAGCAAGTGACCTCCACCGACCAGACCCGGTTCCCCGCCGGCGGCGTCTCCGCGCCGCCGGCGGGCCTCCGGCCCGCCGCCCGCCCGTCCGCCCGTCGGGCGCAGACCCGTCGCAAGTGGTACGAGATCGTCGGGCTCACCACGCCGGCGCTCGTCGTCTACGTGACGTTCGTGCTGGTGCCGATGGGCTTCGCGTTCTACTACAGCCTGTTCCGGTGGCGCGGGGTGGGCCCGCCCACCGAGTACGTCGGCTTCAAGAACTACACCCTGGCCTTCCAGGACCCGATCTTCCTCGACGCGCTGCGCAACAACGCCATCGTCGTGTTCGGTTCACTGCTGATCCAGGGACCGATCGCGCTGGGCGTCGCGCTGCTGCTCAACCGCCGCTTCCGCGGTCGGTCCACGTTCCGGCTGCTGGCCTTCGTGCCGTACGTGCTCGCCGAGGTCACCGTCGGCATCATGTGGAAGCTGATCCTGACCGGCGACGGCACCGTCGACGTGCTCCTGCGCGCCGTCGGGCTGGGCGGCCTGGTGCAGGCGTGGCTCGCCGACCTCGACGTGGTCATCTGGACGCTGCTGTTCGTCCTCACCTGGAAGTACGTCGGCTTCGCCATCATCCTGCTGCTCGCCGGCCTGTCCAACGTGCCGGAGGAGCTGACCGAGGCCGCCGCCATCGACGGCGCGAGCTGGTGGCAGATCCAGCGCCACATCACCCTGCCGCTGCTCGGCCCGACGATCCGGATCTGGATGTTCCTCTCCATGATCGGCTCGCTGCAGGTCTTCGACGTGGTCTGGGTGACCTCGGTGCCCGCGGTGCGGTCGCTGGGCGCGTCGGCCACCATGGCGACGTACATGGTGGACAACGGGTTCTTCGCCCGGCTCTGGGGCTACGGCAACGCGGTTGCCGTGATCCTGTTCGTCATCTCCTTCGTCGCGGCGCTGCTGTTCCAGCGTTTCCTGCTCCGCCGGGACATCGAGGGCGCCATCACGAGAAGGGCGAACTGACCGTGACCGCGAACCCCGTCCTCACCCGGCCCGCGAGCCGCCGCCCGCTCTCCTGGGGCACGCCGCTGACCTACGCGCTCGCGCTCGCCGTCGCGGCCGTGTCGATCGCGCCGATCGTGTACGTGATCATCGGCGGCTTCCGCACCACCCCGCAGATCGTCGCGGACCCGGCCGGGCTGCCGGACCCGTGGGTCTGGGACAACTACGCCCGGGTGCTGACCCAGAGCGACTTCTGGCGGCAGGCGTTCAACAGCGCGGTGGTCGCGCTCGGCACCACGCTCGGCGTGGTGGTGCTCGGTCTCTGCGCCGCGTTCGTGATCGCCCGCTACACCTTCCGCGGCCGGGAGGCGCTCAACACCTTCTTCACGCTCGGCCTGCTCTTCCCGGCCGGCGCGGCCATCCTGCCGCTCTACCTGATGCTGCGGGACCTGAACCTGATCAACTCCTACTACGCGGTGATCCTGCCGCAGGTCGCCTTCTCGCTGCCGATCACGATCGTGATCCTGCGGCCGTTCCTGTCCGCCATCCCCCGGGAGTTGGAGGACGCCGCCGCGATCGACGGCGCGGACCGGCTCGGCTTCCTGTGGCGCATCGTGCTGCCGCTGTCGCGACCCGCGCTCGTCACCGTCGGGATCCTCGCGTTCGTGGCGAGCTGGAACGCGTTCCTGCTGCCGCTGCTGGTCCTCGGCGACGTCAACCTGCACACCCTGCCGCTGGGCGTGCAGAACTTCTCCAGCCAGTACACCACCGACACCGCGGGCGTTCTCGCCTTCACCTCGCTGGCGATGCTGCCGGCGTTGCTCTTCTTCACGCTCGCCGAGAAGCAGATCGTCGGCGGCCTGCAAGGCGCCGTCAAGGGCTGAGCGGCAGCGGCGCGAGCACAACCAAGGGAAAGGCACACCATGACAGAGGTCCACGCGGTGGTGGGCGGGCCGGCGCCGGCCCAGGCAGCTCCGGGCCACGACCGGCCCGACGGGCAGACCGGCGAGGCGCGGGTCCGGGAGCTGCTCGGCCGGATGACGCTCGAGGAGAAGATCGCACAGCTCGTCGGGTTCTGGGAGAAGGAGGACGGCGAGGCGGTCGCGCCGCTGCAGGGCGAGTTCACCGACGCCGTCCGCCTGGCCGACTTCGCCCGGCAGGGCCTGGGTCACCTCACCCGCGCGTACGGCACCCGACCGGTCGACGCCACGGAGCGCGCGGCCTGGCTGTGGGCGTTCCAGCGGGACCTGGTCACCGGCACCCGGCTGGGCATCCCGGCGATCGTGCACGAGGAGTGCCTCACCGGCCTGTCCGCGTGGAAGGCGGCCACCTTCCCCACGCCGCTGGCCTGGGGCGCCGCGTTCGACCCCGACCTGGTGACCGAGATGGCCGCGGCGATCGGGTCCTCGATGCGGGCGCTCGGCATCCACCAGGGGCTCTCGCCGGTGCTCGACGTGATCCGGGACCCGCGCTGGGGTCGGGTCGACGAGTGCGTCGCCGAGGACCCCTACCTGGTCGGCACCATCGGCACGTCGTACGTGCGCGGCCTTCAGTCGCAGGGGGTGCACGCGACGTTGAAGCACTTCGCGGGCTATTCCGCGTCGCGGGCCGGGCGCAACTTCGGCCCGGTGCACGCCGGCCCCCGGGAACTCGCCGACGTGTTGTTCGTGCCGTTCGAGATGGCCATCCTCGACGGCCACGCGCGCAGCGTCATGCACTCGTACGCCGAGATCGACGGCGTGCCGGTGGCCGCCGACCCGGCGATGCTGACCGGCGTGCTGCGGGACCGGTGGGGCTTCGACGGCACGGTGGTGGCCGACTACTACGGGGTCGCGTTCCTGCACCTGCTGCACCACGTCGCGGCCGACAACGCGGGCGCGGCCGCGCAGGCGCTCGCCGCGGGCCTCGACATCGAGCTGCCGACCGGCGACGCCTTCCTGACCCTGGCCGAGTCGGTGCGGGCCGGCGCGGTCGACGAGACGCTCGTCGACCGGGCGGTGCTGCGGGTGCTGCGCCAGAAGCAGGAACTGGGGCTGCTCGACGCCACGTTCGCCGAGGAGCCGCCCGGGGCGGTCGACCTGGACCCGCCGGAGCACCGGGCGATCGCCCGTCGCCTCGCCGAGGAGTCGGTCGTGCTGGTCGCCAACAAGGGTGTCCTGCCGCTGCGGGCGAGCCGGCGGGTGGCGGTGGTCGGCCCGAACGCGGACCGGCCGGGCGCGCTGTTCGGGTGCTACTCCTTCCTCAACCACGTGCTGGTCCAGCACCCGGGCGTGGAGACCGGGTTCGAGGTGCCGACCGTCCTGGACGCGATGCGTGCCGAGTTCGGCGGGGATCTCGTCACCTCGGCCGTCGGCTGCGACGTGGACAGCGACGACCGGTCCGGCTTCGACGAGGCCGTCGCCACCGCGTCCGCCGCCGACGTCGCCGTCCTGGTCGTCGGCGACCACGCCGGCCTCTTCGGGCGGGGCACGGTCGGTGAGGGGTGCGACCGGGACGACCTGGAGTTGCCGGGCGTCCAGCGGGAACTGGTCGAGGCGGTGCTGGCGACCGGCGTCCCGGTCGTGCTGGTGCTGCTCACCGGGCGCCCCTACGCGATCGACTGGGCGTTGACTCGGTGCGCGGCGGTGGTGCAGTCGTTCTTCCCCGGTGAGGAGGGCGCGGGCGCGATCGCGGGCGTGCTCTCCGGGCGGGTCAACCCGTCGGGCCGGCTGCCGGTCACCCTGCCCGGCTCGGCCGGCGCGCAACCGTACTCGTATCTGCACCCGACGCTCGGGGCGGGCAGCAACGGCACCAACCTGCCGGCGACGCCCGCGGCGCCGTTCGGCCACGGGCTGTCCTACACCACGTTCGCGTACGCCGACCTGACCGTGCCGGCGACCGTGCCGACCGACGGCGCGCTGTCGGTGACGGTGCGGGTCACCAACACCGGCGCGGTCGGCGGCGACGACGTGGTCCAGCTCTACGGGCACGACGTGGTGGCCCCGGTGACCCGGCCGGTGGCGCAGTTGCTCGGCTACCGGCGGGTGCGCCTCGCGCCGGGGGAGTCGGTGACCGTCGCGTTCACCGTGCCCACCACCCGGCTGGCGTTCTCCGACCGCACGCTCACCCGGGTCGTGGAGCCCGGCGACGTCGAGCTGTGGGTCGGCACGAGCGCGCGGCGGGACACCGAGGCGTCGACCACGCTTGCCGGCGACACCGTCGCGGTGACCAACGCGTCCGCCCGCTGGACGACCACCGCGCTGAGCTGAGGTCGGTCCGCCGGCCGCCCACGGGGGCGGCCGGCGGACCGCCGGACCCGTCGACCTGCCTCGACCCGCACGGGCCGGATCGGTTTAAGCGCATATGAGGCGTATGTCGGACTCACTCTCCGTAGGCTCCGGGATGTTCCAGCCCGTGCCGGCCGACAGGGATGCGTGAGTCGACGATGATGGACGCGGACACCATGGTCCTGCCCCGGCTGGGGCCGGCCGAGGCCGGCGTCGAGGACCCCTGGGGCGAGGACCACCCACCGGGCCGGAGCCGGGCCGCCGCGCGCGCCGGGGCCGGCCCGCACCGGTGGCGCACCGCCGCCTGGCTGCTGCCGGCGCTGCTGGCCGGCGCCCTCGGTGGCGCCGGGCTCGGTGCGCCGCGACTGCGCACCGGGGAGCTGGCGACCTGGCGCGCGGCCACCTCGCCCTGGCGCGACGCGCTGACCGGCGGCGATCTCGCCGCCGCGCCGTACCACCTGCTGGTGCGGGCGTCGGTGGCGCTGTTCGGCGCCTCCGACGCCGCCCTGCGCCTGCCCTCACTGCTCGCGGTGACCGCGGCGGTGGCGCTCGTCGGGGCGCTCGCCGCCCGACTGTTCGCGCCGGGCGCCGGCGTGCTGGCCGGCGCGCTCCTCGCGGTGCTGCCGACCACCGTCCGGTACGCCCAGGAGGCCCAGCCGTACGCGGTGGCGCTGCTCGCCGCCGTGCTCGCCACCCGGCTCCTGCTGCCGGTGCTCGACCGGCCGACAGTGCCCCGGCTCGCCGCGTACGCCGGCGCGCTCGTCCTGCTCGGCGCGGTCCAGCCCGGGGCGCTGCTGCTGCTCGCCGGCCACGGTTGGGTGGTGCTCGCCTTCCGGCGCCGGTCGGCCGGCCGCTGGTCGGCCGCCGCGCTGCCCGGCCTGCTGCTCGTGGCCGCGCTGCTGGTGGCCGGTGGGCCCGGCGGGTTCCTCCCGCGCGGCGTCCGGCCCGATCCGGCCGCGCTGGCGGCGGCGCCCCGGGAGCTGTTCGGCGTCGCCGCGCTCGGCCTGGTGCTGGCCGGCCTGGCCCTGTTCAGCCTGCCGCTGCGGTACGCGGCCGCGATCTGCACGGCGTGGGCGTTGGCGCCGGCGCTGGCCATGCTGCTGGCCGCGTGGGTGGTCCCGGTCTGGTCGCCGGCCGCCCTGTTCTTCACGGTGCCCGCCTGGGCGGTGCTCGGCGCGGTCGCGCTGTCCCGGCTGCGCGCCGGCTGGGCGGTCGCGGGGCTGGCGGCGATCGCCCTGGTCGGCGCGCCCGTCCAGTCGGCCGGGTCATCGGCAATCCGCCTTGTTCATGCCATTTTAGGTTGATTGTCGGCTTAGGATCGGTCGGGTCGGGTAGCCCGACGCAGACCATGGGGGAAACGTGGCAGTCGCCGCCGATACACGCCTGTCCCGCGCCGCCCGGCCGGGAACCCCGGGCGACCGCCCGCCGCCGGCCCCACCACCCGGAGGGCGGGCCGCCCCGGGACCCGACCGCCGGCAGCGCAACATCCGGGCCCGCCTCGCGTACGCCCGCTGCGGCGCCACCGCCGGACCGCTCCGCCCGCCCCGCCGCCCGGACGCGGCGGTCGAACTGCGCCCCGCCGCCTCGACGGCCGCGCGGCTGGTGCTGACCCTGCTGGTGCTGCTCAACAGCGCGGCCGGCCTGGTCTTCGTGGGCTGGCTGCTGCTGCCGCAGCACGTGCCCGGTCCGGGCGTGGTGGGGCTCGGCGGCTGGCAGACGGTGGCCGCCCGGCTGGCGTTCTGCGTGGTCGTCGGCGTCGAGCTGATCCGGCTGGCCCAGAACGCCGTGGTCTGGGTGTTCGCCTTCCACGCCAAGGACCCGGTGCCGGTCGACCCGCCGGTCGGCCTGCGGGTGGCCCTGCTCACCACGATCGTGCCGAGCAAGGAGCCGCTCGACGTCGCGGAGCGCACCCTGCGCCGGCTGCGGGAGATCGTCTACTGCGGGCAGGTCGACGTGTGGATCCTCGACGAGGGCGACGACCCGGCGGTCCGGGCGATGGCGGCGCGGCTGGGCGTGCGCCACTTCAGCCGCCGGGGACGGCCGGAGTACAACCAGCCCCGCGGCGAGTTCCGGGCCCGCACCAAGTCCGGCAACCACAACGCCTGGCGCGCCGAGCACGAGCACCGCTACGACGTGGTGGCCAACGTCGACCCGGACCACGTGCCGCTGCCGAACTTTTTGGAACGCACGCTCGGCTACTTCCGCGACCCGGACGTGGCGTTCGTGGTGACCCCGCAGGTCTACGGCAACATGCACCAGAATTTCGTCGCCCACGGCGCCTCCGTGCAGCAGTACCTCTACAACGGGCTGATCGCGCGCGGCGGCAACGGCCTGGACGCGCCGCTGCTCACCGGCACCGGCCACCTCTACCGGCCGGCGGCCTGGCGGACCATCGGCGGCTACCAGGACTCGATCATCGAGGACCACCTCACCAGCATCCGGATCCACGCCGCCGTCAACCCGGTCACCGGCCGGCGGTGGAAGGGCGTCTACACCCCGGACGTGGTGGCGCTGGGCGAGGGGCCGACCTCCTGGGCCGACTACTTCAACCAGCAGCGACGCTGGGCGGCCGGCATCTGCGAGATCCTGCTCCGGCGGGAGCTGCGCGCGCCTCGGGACCTGCCGTCGCGGCGCCGCTGGCAGTACCGCCTGCTCCAGTTCTACTACCCGAGCGTCGCGGTCAGCCTGCTGCTGGGCAACGCCGCCACCGCGCTCTACCTGCTCACCGGCGTCGCCGCCGGCCGGCTCGACCCGCAGATGTGGGCGACGCTGTGGGGCGCCACGATCGGCACCTGGTTCCTGCTGTGGCTCTGGCTGCGCCGGTTCAACATCGCCCCGCACGAGCGGGAGGAGGTCGGCATGGTCGGCATGGCGCTCGCGCTCTTCGCCGGCCCGGTCTACCTGGCCGCGGCGACCGGCGCGGTGCTGCGCCGCCGGCTCGGCTTCGTGGTCACCGCCAAGGGCACGCTGCGCACCGCCGAGTCGCCGCGCACCTTCCGGCTGCACCTGTGCTGGGCGGGGGCGGCGGCCGCGCTGCTCGCGGCGAGCTTCGTGCTGGACCACGACTACCCGCTGCTGCGGGTCTGGCCGGCGCTGACGCTGCTCACCGGGCTCGCGCCGCCGCTGATCGCCTGGGTGGAGAACGCCCGCGCCCGCCGGGGCGAGCCGGCGCCCGCGCCCGATCGGCCGACGCCGGTCCGCGAGGGAATGCCGTGCTGAGGCTGACCGTGCCCCGGGTCGGCCTGGCGCTGGCCGGCGCGCTGCTGCTGGCGTACGCCTTCGTGGTGGCGCCCGGCGCCTGGCGCGCGGGCGGGCCGGCGCGGCCGGCCCCGGTGGCGTCGGGGGCGCTCGCGACCGCGGACGCCCCGGCGACCGCCCTCGCCGTCGCGTTCCCGCCGGCCGGCCGGGCGTTCGTCGGGGTGATGACCGACACGGGCCCCTACGACCTCACCGCCGTGGACCGGTTCACCACCGCGGCCGGCCGGGCGCCGCAGGTGATGCTGTTCGGCGCCTCCTGGGCGACGGCCACCTTCGACCGTGCCCTGTTCGACCGGATCGCCGAGAGGGGCATGATGCCGATGCTGGGCTGGGAGCCCTGGGACCACGCCGTCGACGAGGCGGCCCGGGACACCGGCCTGCCGGCCCGCCAGGTCGACCGGCTCCGGTCCACCCAGCCGGAGTACCGGCTGGCCCGGATCACCGCCGGCGACTTCGACGACTATCTCCGCTCCTGGGCCGAGGGCGTCCGGTCGCTCGGCTACCCGGTCGCCATCCGGTTCGCGCACGAGATGAACGGCGACTGGTACCCGTGGTGCGAGCGGGCCAACGGCAACCACCCCGGTGACTACGTGCGCGCCTGGCGGCACGTGCACGACGTCTTCGCCGCGGCCGGCGCCACGAACGTCACCTGGGTGTGGAGCCCGAACGCCAGGTGGGACAAGACGACCGCCGGACTGACCGGGCTCTACCCCGGCGACGACTACGTCGACTGGGTCGGCGTCACCGGCTACTACGGCATGGGCGCCTTCACCAAGACCTACTCGTCCTTCGACCAGATCTTCGGGCCGACGATCGCGGAGATCCGCACCGTGACGCGCAGGCCGCTCGTGGTCACCGAGACCGCGGCCGCGGAGAGCAGCGGGCACAAGGCCCGGTGGATCCGGGAGACGTTCGACTCGCTGCCGCGCTACCCGAACCTGATCGGGTTGATCTGGTTCGAGGTGGACAAGGAGCAGGACTGGCGGATCGCCGATTCGCCGGACGCGGCGGCGGCGTTCGCCGAGGCGGTCGCCACCGACCGGTACGACGTGACCTGGTCGCCCGCGGCGCGGCCACGCGCCGGGCCCTAGCCCCGCCGCCTCGGTGAGGGTGAGCAGCAGCGGGTCGAGGTCGAGCACTGTGGCGTCGCCGGCACGTCACCGCTCGTCGACACCGCCCGCGCTGGCGGTGACGACCGGGTGACGCGGACTCCGGCAGGGTCGCGGCACGACCGACGGCACGGCGCGAGGGGGCGGCATGATCAGGACGATGCTCCGGCTGCGGGCACGTCCCGGATGCGAACCGGCGGTGGGACCGGCCTGGGAGATGATCGTCGGGCAGCTCCGCGCGCTCCCCGGCGGCCTCCGGCACGAGCTGCTGCGCGACGCGCTCGACCCGTACGGCTTCGTGGTGGTCACCGAGTGGGCCGACGACGAGGCGCTGCGTGCCTACCGGGACGGGCCGGTGGCCGCCCGCCTGGCCGACCTGCTCCGGCCGCTGACCGAGCCGGCCGACCCGCCCGACTACCCGCCGATGCGGGAGGACGGCGACGGCGACGGCCCGGTCTACGTGGACGTCGAGCTGACCGTGCCGCGGGACCGGCTCGCCGAGTTCCACCGGGGCTACCCCGAGGTGGTCCGGCGGATGGCGGCGATCCCCGGCTACCGGCGCGAGCGGCTGCTGCGCGAGCCCGGCTCCGACACGCACCACATCTTCGCCGAATGGGACGGCGCCGCGCCGTTCCTCGGCTGGATCGCCGACCCGGCGCACGCCTCGGCGCAGGCCGGGCCGATCGCGCCGTTCCTTCTCGACATCCGCCGCCGCCTGTTCCACGTCGCGCCCGACTCCGACGGCGGCCGGCTCCACACCACCGGCAAGGAGGCCGACGTGCAGAGGACAACTGACGTACTCGTCGTCGGGGCGGGGCCCACCGGCCTGACCGCCGCCGTCGAGCTGGCCCGGCGCGGCGTCGACTGCCTGGTGGTCGACAAGCGGGCGACCCCGGCCGGGCAGGCCGACAAGGCGATCGGCGTGCACTGCCGCACCATGGAGATCTGGGAGGAGCAGGGCGTCGTCCGGGAGGCGATGGACGCCGGTATCTGGCTCACCGGCAACATGGTCTTCGTCAACGGCGCGCAGACCCACCGGATGAGTTGGGAGCTGCCCGGCCTGCCCTACGCCCACCTCGGTCTGCCCCAGTACGAGACCGAACGCATCCTCACCGCCCGGCTGGCCACGCTCGGGGTGCGCCCGCGCCTCGGCGCCGAGCTTGTCGACTTCACCCAGGACGCGGACGGCGTCACCGCCACCGTGCGCACCGCCGACGGCGGCGCCGAGACCGTACGCGCGGCGTACCTGGTCGGCTGCGACGGCGCGCACAGCCGGGTGCGCGACCGCCTCGGCCTGACCTTCACCGGGGGGCTGGGCCGCTTCCCGCAGCTCTTCATGCTCGTCGACGTGGACGTGGACTGGGACATGCCGGACGGGCACCTGCTGCGGTTCCTGCACACCACCGACGGGCGGATGGACGGCATGCTGGTCTGCGTACCGCTGCGCGGCGCGCACCGCTACCGCATCGCCACCCTGGCCCCGCCCCGGTTCTTCGCCCGGACCGGCGGGCAGGACGCCCCGCCCGGGTTCAGCGAGGAACTCGGCGAGCCGACCCTCGACGACGTGCAGGCCGCCCTCGACCGGCTCGCCCCGCCCGGCACCCGGGCGACGAACCTGCGCTGGTCGTCGGTGTTCCGGATCAGCCACGGCATCGTCGACCGCTACCGTCACGGCCGGGTCTTCGTCGCCGGCGACGCCGCCCACCTGCACCCGCCGGCCGGCGGCCAGGGCATGAACACCGGCATCCAGGACGCCTGGAACCTGGCCTGGAAGCTGGCCCTGGCGGTACGCGGGCAGGCCGCCCCCGGCCTGCTGGACAGCTACGAGGCGGAGCGTCGCCCGGAGGGCGAGGAGATCGTCGGCCGCGCGGTCCGGATGGCCGGCACCGAGGAGCTGGACCGGGCCGACCTGGAACGGCAGTTCCTCCAGGAGATGTCGCTGCTGCTCAGCTACGCCGGCAGCCCGCTGGTCGGGGAGACCGTCTCCGACCCGGCCGCGCTCGGCGACGCGCCCCGCCCCGGCGACCGCGCGCCGGACGTCGAGGGGCTGCGCCGGCGCGGCGTCGGGCACCCGCTGCGACTGCGGGACCTGACCCGGGGCACCCGGCACACGCTGCTGCTCTACGCCGACGCCACGGCCGACCCGGGGGAGCTGGCCGGGTTCGCCGACCTCTGCGCCGACGCGCGGCGGCAGGCCGGCGGCGAGCTGGACGCGTACCTGCTGCTCGACCCGGACGTCGACGAGCCGCGCCTGGCCGACCCGCCGGTGCTGCGCGACGCGGACCGGCGGTTCCGCGCCGGGTACGGCCTGGCCGGCACCGGCCTCTACCTGATCCGCCCGGACGGGCACGTCGGGTTCCGCGGCGCCCCGGTCGACGCCGACGCGCTGCGCAAGCACCTGCACCTGGTCTTCGGCGGCGAGCGGTGACCCGGGTCCGCACGGTGCTGGCGATGCGCACCCGGCAGGGCTGCGAGGAGCGCTTCGAGGCGGAGTGGCGCGCCGCCGCCGAGGAGATCCGCACCCTGGACGGCTGCCTGCACCAGGACCTGATCCGCGACGCCGACGACCCGCGCGTCTACCTGGTCATCAGCGACTGGGCGGACCGGGAGCGGCTGGACGCCTTCGGCCGCAGCGCGCACCGCGACCGGCTGCTGCGGGTGATCCGGGAGCTGCGCGAGTCCGCCGAACGGCACACCTACCAGGTGTTGCACAGCGTGACAGGCGAACCGGGGGAGGCCCGATGACCGAGGACGTGGTGCCGGCGACCGAGCTGTACACGAACGCGTTCGCGGCCGATCCCTATCCCACCTTCGCCCGGCTGCGCGCGCACCGGCCGGTCTGCCCGGTCGGCTCGCCGCGGTTCGACTCGTGGCTGATCACCCGCTTCGACGACGCGCGCACCGCGCTGACCGACCCACGGCTGTCCAAGGACCTCTACGGCCCCGACCAGCACTACCTGCGGATCTTCGGCCCGAACTCGGAGGGCCTGAACCGCAACATGCTCAACTCGGACCCGCCCGAGCACACCCGCCTGCGCCGGGTCGTGTCGCAGGCGTTCGCGCCGCGGCGGATCGAGGCGCTGCGCCCCCGGGTGGCCGCGATCGTCGACCAGCTCATCTACAAGATGACGCCGCTGGGCGAGGCGGACCTGATGCGCGACTTCGCCATCCCGCTGCCGATGACCGTCATCTGCGAGCTGCTCGGCGTGCCGCCGGCGGACCACGACCGGGTGCTCGACTGGACCCAGGTCATCCGCACCTCCGGCTCGACCAGCCGGCCGCCGGCCGAGGAGCGGGCCGCGGTGCAGGAGGCCCAGCTCCGGCTGCACCACTACCTGGCCGACCTGGTCCGGGCCAAGCGCGCCGACCCGGCCGACGACATCATCGGCGCGCTGGTGGACGCGGTGGACCGGGACCGGACGCTGTCCGAGGCGGAACTGGTCACCACCACGTTCCTGCTGCTGTTCGCAGGGCACCAGACCACCGCCGACTTCCTCGGCAACGCGGTGCTGGCCCTGCTCACCCACCCGGAGCAGATGGAGCTGCTGCGCACCACGCCGCGCCTGCTGCCCACCGCGATCGAGGAGCTGCTGCGCTTCGACGGCCCGCTGCCGGTGGCCAGCCCGCGCGTCGCCACCGAGGACGTCGACTACCAGGGGGTACGCATCCCGCGCGGTGCGATCGTCGGGGTGGCGATCAACGCGGCCAACCACGACCCCGCGCACTTCACCGACCCGGACCGGCTCGACCTGCGCCGGGTCCGTGGCCCGCACCTCGGCTTCGGTCACGGCGTGCACTACTGCCTGGGCGTCTCGCTGGCCCGGATGGAGGCGTTGCTCGCGCTCTCCGCCCTGCTGCGCCGGCTGCCCGGGCTCCGGCTCGCCGTGCCGCTCGCCGAGGTGCGCCGGCTGCCCGCCGCCTCGCCCTTCCGCGGCCTGCTGGAACTGCCTGTCGCCTTCACCGTCTAGCCCGCCCACCAGCCAAGGAGCACGTCATGGTCTTCCGGAACGTGATCGTCTGCCACATGGTCCCCGGCAGCGACGAGATCGTCGGCAACGTCTTCGCCCACTACGACCAGGTCACCCGGCCCCAGGACCTCGGGGTCGTCGGCCGGTACCTGCTGTCGCACCACGACCTCTACCTGCACGTGATCGAGCGCGAGCAGGACCCGAGGATCTCCGGGCAGACCCGCGGGCTGCCCGCCTTCCAGAAGATCGCCGAGGAGATCGGCCCGTACGTGACGCCGTACCCGCGCTACTGGAAGAACCCGTCGGACTCGGTGGCCAAGGAGTTCTACCACTGGGCCCCGGACGGCGAGCCGCCCGCGGACACCACGCTCACCGTGATCGTGGGGCGGATCAAGCCGGGCGCCGAGCCGGACGTGGCCCGGGTGTTCGGCGAGTCCGACGCCGGGTCGCTCCCGAGGGACCTGGGCGTCACCGGGCGTTGGCTCTACTCGATCGACGACGTCTACGTGCACCTGCTGGAGCAGGAGGCGTCGGCGGCCGAGGCGACCCGGAACCAGCACGCCGAGAAGCCGGCCTTCGGCAAGGTGATGCAGGACCTGGGCCCGTTCGTGGAGCCGTACCGGCCGGAGGAGTGCCACGGCCCGCAGGACCAGGTGGCGACCGTCTTCTACCGCTGGCGTGCGCAGGACTGAGCCGACGGCAAACGCGCACCCGCCGCACCCCCCGTACGCCAGGCTGGGACCGAGGGCGTACGGGGGTGTCGGGTGCCGACCAAACAGATCATCCAGCATGTCGGGGCGTTGCTGGACCTGGCCGGGGTGCTGGTGATCGCGGTGGGCGTCGCGGTCGCCTCGGTGGTGTTCGCGGTGCGGTGCGCCCGCTCCCGGCAGGTGGTGCCGCACTACCGGGCGTTCCGGCAGGGGGTGGGACGGGCCATCCTGCTCGGCCTGGAGTTCCTGGTCGGCGGCGACATCATCCGCACCGTCGCGGTGTCGCCCACGTTCACCAGCGTCGGTGTGCTGGCGCTGATCGTGCTGGTCCGGACGTTCCTCAGCTTCTCGCTGGAGGTGGAGCTGGACGGCCGCTGGCCCTGGCAGGGCAAGCCGCCGGTCGCGCCGTCCGGCCGGTGACCTTATACCCTTAGGGGGTAAGGGTATAGGCTGGTGGCCGGAGGTGACGCCCGATGGACCACGGACACGACGCCGGACACCACGCCGGGCACGACCCGGAGCAGTTCCGCCGCCGGTTCTGGCTGAGCCTGGCGCTGACCGTGCCGATCGTGCTCACCAGCCACATGGTGATGGACTGGTTCGGCTACTCGCTGGATCTCCCGGGCGTGCGCTGGGTCGGCCCGGTGCTCGGCACGGTCGTCTTCGCCTACGGCGGCTGGCCGTTCCTGGCCGGCGGGCTCCGCGAGCTGCGCGAGCGCGCCCCCGGGATGATGCTGCTGATCTCGATGGCGATCGTGGTCGCCTACCTGGCCTCGGCCGCCACCAGCCTCGGCGCCTTCGACCTGGACTTCTGGTGGGAGCTGGCCGCGCTCGTCACCATCATGCTGCTGGGCCACTGGCAGGAGATGCGGGCGGTCGGCCAGGCGCGCGGGGCGCTCGGCGCGCTGGCCGCCCTGCTGCCCGACGACGCCGAACGCCTCGACGACGCCGGGCGACCCCGACCGGTGCCGGTGGCCGACCTGCGGGTCGGTGACCTGGTGCTGGTCCGCTCCGGCGGCCGGGTGCCGGCCGACGGGCGGATCGTCGAGGGCGCGGCCGAACTGGACGAGTCGATGATCACCGGGGAGTCCCGGCCGGTGCCCCGCGCCGCCGGGGACCGGGTGGTCGCCGGCACCGTGGCCACCGACTCCACCCTGCGGGTACGCGTCGAGGCGGTCGGCGCGGACACCGCGCTGGCCGGGATCGGCCGGCTGGTCGCCGAGGCGCAGTCCTCCGGCGGGCGCGCGCAGGTGCTCGCCGACCGGTTCGCGGCGCTGCTGTTCTACCTGGCCACGCTCGCCGGCCTGACCACGTTCGTGGTCTGGCTGCTGCTCGGCGACACCGACCAGGCCGTGGTGCGCACCGTGACCGTGCTGGTGATCGCCTGCCCGCACGCCCTCGGGCTGGCGATCCCGCTGGTGGTGGCGCTCTCCACGGCGCTCTCCGCCCGGGCCGGCATCCTGGTCAAGGACCGGCTCGCGCTGGAGCGGATGCGGACCGTCGACACGGTCCTGTTCGACAAGACCGGCACGCTCACCAGTGGGCGGCACGCGGTCACCGGCGTGGCCGCCACCGGCGGGCTGACCGACGACGCCGCGGTGCGCCTGGCCGGCGCCGTGGAGGCGGACAGCGAGCACCCGCTGGCCCGGGCGCTTGTCGCCGCCGCCGACGCGCGGCCGACCGAGGCCGACGCCGGCCCGTCGCGTGCCGCCGCCGACTCCGACCCGGCGCGTCCCGTCGACGCCGGCGCCGGTGCGTCGCGGTCCGACGGCCCCGGCGCGGGTCTGGGGCGGCCGACCGCGCGCGGTTTCCGGTCGCTGACCGGTCGGGGGGTACGGGCCACGGTGGACGGCGTCGACTGGGCGGTGGGCGGGCCGGCCCTGCTGCGTGAGTTGGACGCCGAGGTCCCGGCCGAGCTGGCCCGCGCCGCCACACACTGGTCCGGCCGGGGCGCGGCGGTGCTGCACCTGGTCCGACTGCCCGACACCGGTCGCGCCCGGGCCGTCGCCGCGTTCGCGCTGGAGGACCAGGTCCGTCCCGAGGCCCGCGCCGCCGTCGCCGAGCTGCGTGAGCTGGGCGTCCGCAAGATCGTGATGATCACCGGTGACGCCCGGCCGGTCGCCCAGGCGGTCGCCGCCGACCTCGGCTTCCGCTCCGGCGTCGACGAGGTGTTCGCCGAGGTGCTCCCGGCCGACAAGGACAAGGCGGTGGCCGAGTTGCAGTCGCGCGGGCTGACCGTCGCGATGGTCGGCGACGGCGTCAACGACGCCCCGGCGCTGGCCCGCGCCGACGTCGGGGTGGCCATCGGCGCCGGCACCGACGTGGCGATCGAGTCCGCCGGGGTGGTGCTGGCCGGCTCCGACCCGCGCGGCGTCGGCGGGGTGATCCGGTTGTCCCGGGCGTCGTACCGGAAGATGCGGCAGAACCTGGCCTGGGCGGCCGGCTACAACGTGGTGGCGATCCCGCTGGCCGCCGGCGTGCTCGCGTGGGCGGGCGTGGCGCTCAGCCCGGCGCTCGGCGCGGTGCTGATGTCCGCCTCCACCATCGTGGTGGCGCTCAACGCCCAGTTGCTGCGCCGGGTCCGGCTCGCGCCGGCCGGCTGACCCGCCGGACGTGACATGTATTGCTGGTCGACACGTGTCCGCAGGTGAGAGGTTTGATCTCGACTCACCGGGTCACTGATACCGGGAGTGACGACGGAAGGGGAACGCCGGTGCCCGAGACGAACCGGACCAGGTCCAGTCAGGACGCCGTGCTGCCTCGCGGCGTCACCGACCCGCTGCTGTGGCGCTCCGCCTACGACGTGGCCGAGGCGCACCGGCCGGACGACGCCGGCCGGTGCTCCAGCCTGCTCTGCGCCGGCCGGCCCGCGCCGTGCGGTCCGTTGGAGGCGGCACGCCGGGCGATGCGCCTGGCCGGGGACGCCGACCGCCGCGCCGAACGCGGCGAGCCGGACGCCCGGGTCGCCGGGCAGCGGCGGCGCGCGGCCTGATCGGTCCGGTGCCGGGCGGTTCGAACCATGGCCGCCCCGCCTCCGTGTTTATGATCGACAACTCGGTCGGAATGCGGGAGATGAGGAGGGTTCGTGACCGTCGACGCCCACGCCTTCTGGGTCCGCGCTCCCGGTGAGGGGGAGATCCGGCCGGTCCGCCTCGACCCGCCGGGCCCGGGCGAGGTGCTGGTCCGCACCCGGTTCTCCGGGGTCAGCCGGGGCACCGAGACGCTTGTCTTCACCGGCCGCGTCCCCACCGACCAGTACGCCGCCATGCGCGCGCCGCACCAGGAGGGCGACTTCCCGGCCCCGGTGAAGTACGGCTACCTCAACGTGGGCACGGTCGAGGCCGGCCCCGCGGAGCTGCGCGGTAGGACCGTGTTCTGCCTGTACCCGCACCAGAGCGCGTACGTGGTCCCGGCCGAGGCCGTGGTGGTCGTGCCGGACGGCGTGCCGGCGGAACGCGCGGTGCTGGCCGGCACCGTGGAGACCGCGGTGAACGCGCTCTGGGACGCCGCGCCGCTGGTCGGCGACCGGGTCACCGTGATCGGTGGCGGGATGGTCGGGTGCGGCGTGGCCGCCCTGCTGGCCCGCTTCCCCGGCGTCCGGGTCGAGCTGGTCGACGCCGACCCGGCCCGCGCCGGGGTGGCCGAGGCGCTCGGCGTCGACTTCGCCCGGCCCGCCGAGGCGGCCGGCGAGCGCGACCTGGTGGTGCACGCCAGCGCCAGCGCCGACGGGCTGCAACGCGGCTTGGAGCTGCTCCGCCCGGAGGGCACCGTGCTGGAGCTGAGCTGGTACGGCGACCGCCCGGTCACCCTCGCGCTCGGCGGCGCGTTCCACTCCCGACGGCTCGGCATCCGCAGCAGCCAGGTCGGCACCGTGTCGCCCCGACGTGCCGACCGCAGCTATGCCGACCGGCTCGCCCTCGCCCTGGACCTGCTGGTCGACCCGGCGTTCGACGCGCTGCTCACCGGCCGGTCCCGCTTCACCGACCTGCCCGACGTGCTGGACCGGCTCGCCTCGGGCCGGCTGCCGGCGCTGTGCCATCTCATCACCTACGGCGAGGAGTGATCGTGTTCAGCGTGACCGTCCGGGACCACATGATGGTCGCCCACAGTTTCCGCGGCGAGGTCTTCGGGCCGGCCCAGCGACTGCACGGAGCGACATTCGTCGTCGACGCCACCTTCCGCCGGACCGAGCTGGACGACGACGGGATCGTGGCCGACATCGGGCTGGCCACCGAGCAGCTCCGGGCCGTGCTCGGCGAGCTGACCTACCGCAACCTGGACGACGAGCCGGCCTTCGCCGGGGTGAACACCACCACCGAGGTGCTGGCCCGCACCGTCGCCGACCGGCTCGCCGACGCGGTGCACGCCGGCCGGCTGGGGGAGGGGGCCCGGGGCCTGGCCGGCATCACCGTCACCCTGCACGAGTCGCACGTCGCGTGGGCGAGCTACGAGCGGTCGCTGTGACCGGATGACCACGGTCCACGTGGTGCTGCCCGGGGACATCGACGACCCGGCGAACCCCAGCGGCGGCAACGCCTACGACAGGCAGGTCTGCCGCGGGTTGGCGGCGCTCGGCTGGACCGTGCGCGAGCACCAGGTGCCGGGCTCCTGGCCGCACCCGGGCGAGGCGGAGCGGGCGGCGCTGGGTGCGTTGCTCGGCGGGCTGCCCGACGGCGCGACGGTGCTGCTCGACGGCCTGGTCGCGTCCACCGTGCCGGACGTGCTCGCCCCGCACGCCGGGCGGCTGCGTCTGGTGGTGCTGGTGCACCTGCCGATCGAGGACGACGCCGAGCGGCACGCCCTCGCCGCGGCGACCGCGGTGGTCGCCACCAGCGAGTGGACCCGGCGCCGGCTGCTGGCGCGCTGTCCGCTCGCCCCCGACCGGGTGACCGTCGCGCCGCCCGGCGTCGACCCGGCGCCGGTCGCCGCCGGCACCCCCGGCGGCGGGCGGCTGCTCTGCGTCGCGGCGGTCACCCCGATCAAGGGCCACGACGTGCTGGCCGCGGCGCTCGCCGAGGTCGCCGACCTCGGTTGGACCTGCGACTGGATCGGCCCGCTCGACCGGGACCCGGCGTTCGTCGACCGGCTGCGCCGTCGGCTCGATGGCGCCGGGCTGGCCGACCGGGTCCGGCTGGCCGGCCCGCGCACCGCGGCGGAGCTGGCCGGCGCGTACGCCGCCGCCGATCTGCTGGTCCAGCCGTCCCGGCGGGAGACGTACGGCATGGTGGTGATCGAGGCGCTGGCCCGGGGTGTACCGGTGCTGGCCGGCGACACCGGCGGCCTGCCGGCCACGCTCGGGCACGCCCCCGGCGGCGAACGGCCGGGCCTGCTGGTGCCGCCGGACGACCCGGGCGCGACCGCCGCCGCGCTGCGCCGCTGGCTCACCGATCCCGGCCTGCGGGACCGGCTGCGCCGCGCCGCCCGGCAGCGGCGGGACACCCTCATCGGCTGGCCGGTCACGGTGGACCGGTTGGCGACGGCGTTGAAGGAGGCGACCGCGGCATGACCACCTCACTCCCACCCGGCTTCGCGGACTGGCTGCGGCTGCGCGAGCCGGCCGACGCGGCCGCCCGCTCGGTCGAGCTGGCCGACGCGGCCCGCGACCGGCTGCCCGCCGCCCGCCCGCTCGTCGTGCACGACCTGGGCAGCGGCACCGGCTCGATGGCCCGCTGGCTCGCTCCCCGGCTGCCCGGTCCGCAGCACTGGGTGCTCCACGAGCGCGACCGGGCGCTGCTGGCGCTGGCCGGCGGCGGGCTCACCGCCGCCGACGGCGCGCCGGTCACGGTGAGCACCCGGGACTCGGACATTACCCGGCTGACCGCCGACGACCTGGCCGACGCCCACCTGGTCACCGCGTCGGCGCTGCTGGACATGCTCACCGCCGACGAGATCGACCGGATGGTGGCCGCGTGCGCCGGCCACCCGACGCTGTTCGCGCTCACCGTGTCCGGCCGGGCCGAGTTCACCCCGGCCGACCCACTCGACGGTGAGCTTGCCGACGCGTTCAACGCCCACCAGCGGCGGACCGTGGGCGGCCGGGCCCTGCTCGGGCCGGACGCGGTGGCCGCGACCGTGGCCGCGTTCGGCCGGCACGGCGTCGAGGTGGCGGTGCGGCCCACCCCGTGGCGGCTCGGCCCGGCGCAGGCCGCGCTGACCGCCGAGTGGCTGAGCGGGTGGGTCGAGGCGGCCGTCGAGGAACGCCCGCATCTGGGCGAGGCCGCCCGGACGTATACCCAGTGGCGGCTCTCCGAGGCCGCCGCCGGCCGGGTCGAGGTGGTGCTGCACCACGCCGACCTGCTCGCCGGCTGAACCGTACGGCCCGTCGGCACGTGACAACCGGTGGGAACGAGGGAGGACCGCTTGTCACACGTCGCCGTCGCCGTACCCGTGCCGCCCAGGCCGGCGCCCGTCACCGTGGCGCCGGTCGTGCCGGCCGGACCGGTGCCGGTCCGGCCCCGACCGGTCCGGCGCGGCATGGCGTGGGCCCGCCCGGTCGCCGGGCTGGCCGTCCTCGCGGCGCTCGTCGCCACCGTGGGCACCGGCCCGTTCCTGACCGGGCTGCGGCTGATCGACGCGCCCGCGCTCGCCGCCGCGCTGGGCATCGGGGTGGTCACCACCGTCTGCTGCGCCTGGCGCTGGTCGCTCGTCGCCCGCGGGCTGGGGGTACGGCTGCCGATGCGGGCCGCGGTGGCGCACTGCTACCGGGCGGTCTTCCTCAACTCCACCCTGCCCGGTGGGGTGCTCGGCGACGTGCACCGCGCGGTGCGGCACGGCCGGGACGCCGGGGACCTGGCCCGGGGCGTACGCGCCGTGGTGTGGGAGCGCACCGCCGGACAGGTGGTGCAGGTGGTCATCGCGGTGGCGGTGCTTGCCGCGTTCCCGTCGCCGGTCCGCCCGTACCTCCCGGCGGTGGCCGTGGTCGGCGCGGTGGCCGCGGTGACGCTGGTGCTGGCCGCGCGCGCGGTGCCGCGCTCCGGAGCGTCCCGGCTGGCGCGGGCGGCCCGCACCGCGGTCGCCGACGTCCGCTCCGGGCTGCTGGCCCGCCGGACCTGGGCCGGCGTGGTGATCGCGTCGACGGTGGTGTTCGCCGGTCACCTGGCCACGTTCATGGTGGCGGCGCGCACCGCGGGGACCGACGCCCCGCTGTCCCGACTGCTGCCGCTCACCCTGCTCGCCCTGCTGGCCATGGCGCTGCCGCTCAACGTGGGCGGGTTCGGACCGCGCGAGGGGGTGGCCGCCTGGGCGTTCGCCGCGGCCGGCCTGACCGCCGCGCAGGGCGTGGCCACCGGCACGGTCTACGGCGCGCTGGTCCTGGTGGCCAGCCTGCCCGGCGCGGTGGTGCTGCTGGCCCGCCGGCTGCCCCGGCGGGAGCCCGGCAACTGTCGGTGATCCCGCATACGGTGAGGGTGCGAGGTGTGCGTCGCCGGGTCAGCCCGGCGACCGGACGGAGGAGAACCATGGACGAAACCCTGCCCACCGCGACAGTCCGGACCCGGGTCTCGGTCCCGCTCCGGTTCCCGGACGGCTACGTCACCACCGCTCTGGTGCACACCTTCCACGGCCTGGTGGACGGCCGCGAGCACCTGGCGTTCGGGCTGGGGGAGCACGGCAGGGCCGACCCGCCGCTGGTGCGCCCGCACAGCGAGTGCCTGACCGGTGACGTGTTCGGCAGCCAGCGCTGCGACTGCGGCCCGCAGTTGCGCGAGGCGGTCGAGCGGATCGCCGACGCCGGCGGCTACCTGCTCTACCTGCGCCAGGAGGGACGGGGCATCGGCCTCTACGCCAAGCTCGACGCGTACGCGCTGCAGGACGGCGGCCTCGACACCTACGAGGCGAACCTGGCGCTGGGCCGGGGCGCGGACGAGCGGGACTACACCGTCGCCGCGCAGATGCTCGCCGCGCTGGGGGTGGAGCGGGTGGCGCTGCTCAGCAACAACCCGGACAAGGCGGCCCAGCTCGAACGCCTCGGCGTCACGGTGGCCGACCGGGTGGTCACCGGCGTGCACCTGTCCCCGGCGAACGCCGACTACCTGGCGGCCAAGGTCAGTCGCGCCGACCACGCCCTCGACCTGCCGTTCGTGCCGTGAGCTCCCGCCCGTATGTGCTGCTGAGCTGCGCGATGTCGATCGACGGCTACATCGACGACGCGACCACCGAGCGACTGCTGCTCTCCAACGACGACGACCTGGACCGGGTCGACGCGACCCGGGCCGGGTGCGACGCGATCATGGTGGGCGCGGCCACGGTCCGCCGCGACGACCCCCGGCTGCTGGTGCGCAGCGAGCGGCGACGGGCCGAGCGGGTGGCCCGAGGACTGCCCCCGTCGCCGGTGAAGGTGACGGTCACCGGCAGCGGCGATCTCGACCCGTCGGCCCGGTTCTTCACCGTCGGCGAGGGGCCCAAGCTGGTCTACTGCCCGAGCGGGGTGGTGGAGAAGGCCCGGGAGCAGGTCGGCGCGGTGGCCACCGTGGTCGACGCCGGCGAGTCGGTCACGCCGGAGGCGGTCGTGGTCGACCTGGCCGGGCGGGGCGTCGGCCAGTTGATGGTGGAGGGTGGCGGCACGATGCACCGTCAGTTCCTCACCGCCGGTCTCGCTGACGAGCTGCACCTGGTGGTGGCCCCGTTCTTCGTGGGGGACGGGCGGGCGCCCCGGTTCGTGGGGGAGGGCCGCTTCCCCTGGCATCCGGGCCGCCGCGCGCGCGTGGTCGAGGTGCGCCAGATCGGTGACGTGGTGCTGACCCGGTACGCGCTCTCCGACCGCTGTCAGGCCTGACCGACGCTCTCCGGTTCGCTCTTGTGCAAGCTCACGGTCGAGATTAGTTTGTTGACCATCCATACGAACACTCCACCGTGCATCCCTCCGAAAGGGGGACCGATGAGCGTGCACCACCCCGAGCCGGGCTCCTCCCGCCGCCATTTTCTCGGCCTGGTGGGCCTCGGCGTGGCCGCCACCACCGCCGGCCCGCTGCTCGCCGGCTGTTCCGAGAAGCCGGCCGGCTCCGGCGCCGCCCAGCAGCTCGACGCCGTCTCCGGCCTGCTGCCCACGCACCAGGACCTGCCCGGCGCGGTCAAGCCCGACATCGTCGGCACCCGCCCGGTGCCCGACGGCTACACCCGCTACCCGGCCACCCTGGTCGACGCGATCACCGACAAGCCCGGCACCAGTGGCAAGCAGATCACCGCGATGACGCCCGCCTGGGGCCCGGCACCGCCCGGCGTCGCGCAGAGCGCCTACCTCCAGGCGGTCAACGCCGAGCTGGGCACGCCCGTCACCTTCACCATCCAGGACGGCGCCACCTACGCCGACAAGCTCAACGCGATGCTCGGCGCGCGCGACGTGCCGGAGTTGCTCTGCGTGCCGAGTTGGGAGGTGGAGAAGATCCCGCGCTTCGCCGAGGCGATCAAGGTGCTCTTCGAGGACCTCACCGGCCACCTCAGGGGCGACGCCGTGAACGCGTACCCGATGCTGGCGAGTTTCCCGACCGGGGCCTGGCGCCAGGCGGTGTGGAACGAGCGGCTGGTGTCCGTGCCCAACCCCACCGACGGACCCTTTCCCTGGGCGCTGTTCGCCCGCAAGGACCTGCTCGACGCGCGCGGCCTGGCGCTGCCGGCCAACCTGGACGACCTGCTCTCCGCCGCCAAGCAGGTCACCGACCCGGCCCGCAAGGTGTGGGCGTTCGACGACGTCTTCGCCATGATCCAGATGTTCCACCGGGTGCCCGGCGCCAACCAGGGGTGGCGGCTGCGCTCCGACGGCACGCCCGAGTTCAAGTACGAGACGCCGGAGTTCCGCCAGGCGCTCGAGGTGATGGCCAAGATCTACTCCGACGGCCTGGTCCACCCGGACATCGTGGCCAGCAAGGGCGCGGACGCGAAGCAACTGTTCGCCAAGAACGGCGCGATCGTGTTCAAGCAGGACGGCGTCGGCTTCTGGCAGGGCGCCCAGGCCGAGCACCAGAAGACCAACCCGGCGTTGAACATCCAACCGGTGCCGGTCTTCTCCGCCACCGGCGGCGACCCGCTGGTGTGGGGCGAGGACAAGCCGATCTCGTTCACCTTCGTCCGCAAGGGCCTCGGCAAGGACCGCGTCCAGGAGTTGCTGCGCGTCATCAACTGGTGCTCGGCGCCGCTGGGCAGCCAGGAGGCCCAGCTCCGCGACTTCGGCGTGGAGGGCAGGCACCACACGAAGTCGCCGAACGGGCCGGTCAAGACCGACCTGGCGTTCAAGGAGATCGCCAACCAGTACTTCTTCATCAGCGGTCGCAACCCCACCATCGGGCCGTACCCGGACACCCCCCGCTACGTGCCGGACGTGCTGAACTACTCCAACCAGATGGTCAAGTTCCTGGAGAAGAACCCCTGGGCCGGGGTGAAGCTGGAGATGCCGGCCGCCTACAAGGCCAACCAGGTGCCGACCGAGGACAAGTTCACCGACGTGCTGCGCGGTCGGCGTCCACTGAGCGACGCGGACGCCATCGTCGCCGAGTGGAAGGCCAACGGCGGGGAGGAAGCCCGCAAGCTGCTCGCCGACTCGCTGCCCAAGGGGAGCAGGTGAGCGAGCCGGCCGTCGTGGTCGGGCCCGAGCGGGCCCGACCCGACGCCCCGGCCCCACCGGGCCGCCCGCCCCGCCGTCGACGGGTTCCGCTGCGGGCCCGGCTGCGCCGCGACTGGCAACTGCTCGCCATGGTGGCGCCCGGTTTCCTCGTCCTGCTGGTCTTCAGCT
This sequence comes from Micromonospora sp. NPDC051300, assembly GCF_044455315.1. Lineage (NCBI taxonomy): Bacteria > Bacillati > Actinomycetota > Actinomycetes > Micromonosporales > Micromonosporaceae > Micromonospora > Micromonospora sp. NPDC051300. Next base: position 176,943 of record NZ_JBITEP010000004.1, read on the forward strand.
ACCTGCCCATCGCCGGCAATGTGATCGCGTTCCAGGACTACAACCCCTACCTGGGCGACAACCCGTGGGCGGCGTTCGCGCACAGCAACTGGATCGGCTTCGGTCAGTTCCAGTTGCTCTTCGACGACCCGGCGTTCTGGGACGCGTTCCGCAACACGCTTGCCATCACCGCGTTCCAACTCGTGTTCTTCTTCCCGCTGCCGATCCTGCTCGCGGTCATGCTGCACAACCTGCTCTCCAGCCGGCTGCGCGGGCTCGTGCAGACCGTCGTCTACCTGCCGCACTTCTTCAGCTGGGTGCTGGTGGTCAGCTTCTTCGTCGCGATGTTCGGCGGCGCGGGGCTGCTGGCCCAGACCATGCGCGACGCCGGCATGCAGCCGTGGAACGTGATGACCAACCCGGACACGTTCATCGTCCTGGTCACCGCCGAGGCGGTCTGGAAGGACGTGGGCTGGGGCACCATCGTGTTCCTCGCCGCGCTGTCCACGATCGACCAGAACCTCTACGAGGCGGCCGCCGCGGACGGCGCCGGACGGTGGCGGCGACTGTGGCACATCACCCTGCCCGGCCTGCGTCCGGTGATCGTGCTGCTGCTCATCCTGCGCCTCGGTGACGCGCTCTCGGTCGGCTTCGAGCAGTTCCTGCTGCAACGCGACGCGGTCGGCCGGCAGGCCGCCGAGGTGCTCGACACGTTCGTCTACCACTTCTCCATCGCCACCGGGAACTACGGCTACGGCGCGGCGGCCGGCCTGTTCAAGGCCGTCGTCGGCCTCGTGCTGATCCTGGCCGCGAACCGGGTCGCGCACCTGCTCGGCGAACGAGGGATCTACTCGAAGTCATGACCACGACCATCCGCCGGCCGTCCGGCGCGCGAAACCGCCGGCCGGCCTGGGAGGAGCCACCGACAGCGGTCGGTCAGGGGCTGAAGGCCGTCCTGCTCACCCTGCTGGTGCTCGGCGTGCTCTTCCCGCTCTGGGTGGTGCTGGTGACCAGCCTCTCCTCCCGGCAGACCATCAGCGACGCCGGCGGCCTGGTGGTCGTGCCGAGGGGCATCGACGCCTCGGCCTACCAGACCATCCTGGCCGGCGGCGCGGTCACCCGGGCACTGTGGATCAGCACGCTGGTCACGGTCTGCGGCACCGCGATCGCGCTGACCGTGACCGTGCTGGCCGCGTACGGGCTGTCCCGGCCGGGTTCGGTGGGCCACCGCTGGCTGCTGGCGTACTTCCTGCTCCCGTTCCTGGTCTACCCGCCGCTGGTGCCCCGCTATCTGGTGGTCACCGGGTTGGGGCTGAAGGACACCATCTGGGCGCTGGTCCTGCCGCCGGCGATCAGCGTGTTCAACCTCGTCGTGGTGCGCGGCTTCTTCCAGGGCATCCCGCAGGAGCTGCTGGACAGCGCCCGCATCGACGGGGCCGGCGACTTCCGCACGCTGGGTCGGATCGTGCTCCCGCTGTCGCGCGCGGTCATCGCCGTGGTCGGCCTCTTCTACGCGGTCAGCTACTGGAACGTCTGGTTCGACGCGCTGCTGTTCATCGACCGCAACGACATGTACCCGATCCAGCGCGTGCTGCAGAGCTACCTGCTGGCCGGGCAGGCGCCGCACACATCCGGCGGCACCACCGGGGTGACCATGCCGCCGACCGAGGCGATCAAGATGGCGGTGGTGGTGCTGACCGTCGCGCCGATCGTCGCGGTCTACCCGTTCGTGCAGCGGCACTTCATCAAGGGGGTGCTGATCGGCGCGGTGAAGGGCTGACCTCAGAGCACCTGGGACAGGAACCGGCGCAGCCGGGGATGCTCCGGCGCCTCGAACACGGCGGCCGGCGGCCCGGCCTCCAGCACCACGCCCGCGTCCATGAACGCGACCGTGTCCGCGACCGTGCGGGCGAAGCCCATCTCGTGCGTGACCACCACCATGGTCATGCCGCCGGCGGCGAGGTCCGCCATCACCGCCAGCACGCCCTTGACCAGCTCCGGGTCCAGCGCCGAGGTGGCCTCGTCGAAGAGCATCACCTGCGGGCGCAACGCCAGCGCGCGGGCGATGGCGACGCGCTGCTGCTGGCCGCCGGAGAGCTGCGCCGGCCGGGCGTCCGCCTTCGCGCCCAGCCCGACCAGGTCGAGTTGGGCGCGGGCCAGCGCCACCGCCTCGTCCTCGTCGAGCTTCTTCAGCTTCCGCAGCGCGAGCGTGACGTTGCGCAGCACACTCAGGTGCGGGAAGAGGTTGAACTGCTGGAACACCATGCCGATCCGCTGCCGCAGGGCGTCCGGGTCGTCGCGCAGCACGCTGCGCCCGTCCAGCAGCACGTCACCCCGGTCCGGCTCGATCAACCGGTTGATCGTGCGCAGCAGGGTGGACTTGCCGGAGCCGGACGGCCCGATCACACAGGCCGTGCCGCCCCGGGCCACGTCCAGGTCGGCACCGCGCAGCACCCGGTGCGCGCCGAAGGCCAGGTGCACGTCGCGGACGGCGAGGCTGACCGAGCCGGCGGTGGTCGTGGTCATCGCGGGTTCCCTCCGGTCGGGGCGACGCCGGCCGGCGTCGGCTCGGGTTCGGGTTCGGGCGGGGTGGTCGGGCGGCCCTGGCGCAGCCGGCGGTCCAGCCAGTTGACCGCGTGCGTCAGCGGCACGGTCAGCAGCAGGTAGAAGAGGCCGGCCAGCAGCAGCGCCGACTGGTTGCCGGTGTTCGCCGCGTAGTCCTGGCCGATCCGGAACAGCTCCCGCTGGCTGGCCAGCAGGCCGAGGAAGTAGACCAGGCTGGAGTCCTTGATCAGCGCGATGAGCTGGTTGACCCAGGCGGGCAGCACCCGGCGCACGCCCTGCGGGATGATCACCAGGCGCATCGCCGCGCCCCAGGAGAAGCCGAGCGCCCGCGCGCCCTCCAACTGGGCGGCCTCCACGCTGAGGATGCCGGCGCGGAAGATCTCGCCCAGGTAGGCGGCGGCGATCAGCGACAGCGCCAGCACGCCCAGCGGATAGGGGTTGGGCCCCCACACCTCCATCCCCAGTGGCGCCAGGCCGACGCCGATGAGCAGGATCGTGGCCGCGGCCGGCAGGCCGCGGAACACGTCGGTGTAGACCCGGGCCGGCCACCGCAACCATCGGGTACGCGAGATGCCCGCGACCGCCAGCAGCATGCCCAGCACCGAGCCGAGCAGGGCGGCGGAGGTGGCCAGGATCAGCGTGTTGGGCAGCCCGACGGTCAGCATCTCGGGCAGCGCCTCGCGCATCGAGTCACCGTCGAAGAAGGTCTCCCAGAGGGTGCTCAGGGGATCCATCGTTCCTCCGTCCGCTCTGCTCGGGTCACCGGCTCAGGAGGCGGCCGACGGCGAGGGCACCGGGACGCTGCCGCTGCCGGGCGTGAAGTCGGCCGGGATCGGCCGGCCCGGGTAGTACTGCGCCTGCAGGCGGCTCCAGGTGCCGTTCGCGATCACCTGGTCGAGGCCCTTGTCCAGCGCCTCGCGCAGCTTGTCGTTGCCCTTGGCCACCGCGTACGCGGTCGGGGCCGGGCTGAGCTGCTTCGCCGCCACCGTGATCTTGCCGTTGCTGTCGGCGGCGGACTTGTCGCCGATCTCGGCCGGGGCGATCCAGGCGTCCGCGGTGCCGGCCTTGAGCTGGTTGACCGCACCGTTGTAGTCGGGCACGCGTACCGGGTTCAGCTTCTCCCGGGTGGCGAAGTCGTCCTGCACGGTGCCCTGGACGACCACCACCCGCTTGCCGGCGAGCTGGTCGAAGCCGGTGATCGGGGAACCGGCCGGCACGTCCAGGCCGAAGTAGCCGAAGTCGTAGCCGTTGCCGAAGTCGACAGTCTTCTTCCGGGCCTCGGTGACCGTGATCGACGAGCTGCCGACGTCGAACTTGCGGTTGGCGACCTGGGAGAGCAGGGCGGAGAAGTCGGTGCCGACGAACTCCACCTTGAGGCCAGCCTTCTCGGCGACGGCGGTGAGCAGGTCGTTGTCGAAGCCGGTGAACTTCCCGTCCTTCAGGTAGACGTTCGGCGGGGCGTCGGTGAGCGTGCCGGCCCGGATCACCCCGGGCTGGAGCAGGCCGTACGGGTTGTCGGCGGCGTCGTCGGCGCCACCGCCGCAGGCGGTCAGCGCGGTGGCGGCGAGCACGGCCGCGGCGCCGAGCGTGGCGACGCGGGTCAGGGCGGTACGGATACGCACGATTTTTCTCCATAGTGGACGAACACGCGGGGCGCGTGCCGGTGCCGGCGCCGCCGGGGCACGGCGGAGCCGGGAGGGTGGATCGGAAAAGGGGGTGGAACGCTCGCTCAGCGCGCGACGCGACAGCGGTCGCTGCACACCCGCATCAGGTCGACGTGGCGACGCCTGATCAGCGCGGGGCGGAACGGGAAGGGCTGGGGCGCGAACATGGGTCTCCCTGGTCGTCGGTGCTGACCTGGGTGCCAGGCCACGCTTGCGCCGACGGCTGTCGGCGCCTGGTCCTCACCCGGAGCACCCCACCGTGGTGGAGGGTTGCCGGCCAGCGAGCCGGGGCTTGACGCTGGCGCTCATGACCTGCCGAGAAGGCTAGCAGCCCCGGGGCGCGGGCCGTCCAGCCGTTATGACCACCCTCACGCGCCGTGCCTTACCGGGCGGTTCCGGCGACCGGGTCTCAGAATGGCCTGATGGACTCCCGGCGGGTGACCCTGGACGACCTCGGCGCCTGGCTGATCAAGGGAAACGCGGAGCGGGCGGACCTGGCCGGCCGCTTCGCCGCCGACCCGACCGTGACCGGCTGGTGCGTGCGCCAGGGCTACCGGGTGCGCCTGATGCGCGCCGGTCAGCCGGTGGTGTTCTGGGCCAGCGGCAGCCGGGGCCGGCTGCCGTACGGCGTGTGGGGCGTGGGCCGGGTGGCCGGGGCGCCGCGCCCGGGGGAGCCGGACGGACCGTGGACGCTCCCACTTGACCTCACCGTCCTCGCCGAGCCGCTGCGGGTGCGCCGGGAGCTGCTGCGCGCCGACCCGCGCTGGGCCGACGCCGAGGTGCTCCGGCAGCCGCAGGCGGCGAACCCCTCGTACCTGACCGTGGCCCAGTTCGACGCGTTGCGTGAGTACCTGCCGCACTAGGTCTTGCTATGCAACAAAGTGCATAGCAAGATGGCCGGCATGTCGCTGGAGCACGCCATCCTCGTCTCGCTCCTGGAGCAGCCCGCCTCCGGCTACGAGCTGGCCCGGCGCTTCGACCGCTCGATCGGCCGCTTCTGGACGGCCACCCACCAGCAGATCTACCGCGTGCTGCGGCAGATGGCCCGGAATGACCGGATCACCGGCGTCGAGGTCGGCCAGGACGGCCTGCCGGACAAGACGATCTGGTCGGTCACCCCGGCCGGCCGGGCCGCGCTCGTCGACTGGCTGCACGCCCCGGTGCGCCCGGAGGCGGTCCGGCACGAACTCGCCGTCAAGATCCGCGGCGCCGCGTTCGACGACCCCGCCGGCCGCGGCACCCTGGTCGCCGAGGTCGAGCGCTACCGCGCCGACCACGAGACCGTCCTCGCCGGCTACCTGGCCGGCGAGCGCCGCGACTTCGGCTCCGTCGCACCCGACGCCCGGGCGGCGTTGCAGCACGTCGTGCTGCGCGGCGGCATCGCGTACGAACGGATGGTGCTGGCCTGGCTGGACGACGTCCTGGCCACCCTCCGCGACCTCGACCCCGACCCGGAAAGGCCCGCTGCGTGAGCGACCCGCTGCTGTTCCACCCGCACCACTACGACCCCGCCGACCTCGACGAGACCTCGCGGCGGCTGCTGCGCGCCACGATCGACTGGTTCGAGACCCGCGGCAAGCGCGCCCTGGTCGACAGCTACCACGCGCGCGAGTGGTACGCCGACTTCCTCGACTTCGCCGCCCGGGAACGCCTCTTCGCCACCTTCCTCACCCCGGCAGCCGACGGCGCGGACGACAAGGACAAGCGCTGGGACACCGCCCGCAACGCGGCGCTCAGCGAGATCCTCGGCTTCTACGGCCTCGGCTACTGGTACACCTGGCAGGTCACCGTGCTCGGCCTCGGCCCGGTCTGGCAGAGCGGCAACGCCGCCGCCCGCGCCCGCGCCGCCGAGCTGCTCGACCAGGGGCACGTGATGGCGTTCGGCCTCTCCGAACGGGCGCACGGCGCCGACATCTACGCCACCGACATGCTGCTCACCCCGGACGGCGAGGGCGGCTTCCGGGCCACCGGCGGCAAGTACTACATCGGCAACGGCAACGTCGCCGGGCTGGTCTCCGTCTTCGGCCGGCGCGCCGACGTCGAAGGCCCCGAGGGCTACGTGTTCTTCGCCGCCGACAGCCGCCACCCCGCCTACCGGCTGGTCCGCAACGTGGTCAACGCGCAGATGTACGTCTCCGAGTTCCGGCTGGCGGACTACCCGGTGCGCGCCGAGGACGTGCTGCACACCGGCCCGGCCGCCTTCGACGCCGCGCTGAACACCGTCAACGTCGGCAAGTTCAACCTCTGCACCGCGTCCATCGGCATCTGCGAGCACGCCATGTACGAGGCGGTCACCCACGCCCACGGCCGGGTGCTCTACGGCCGACGGGTCACCGACTTCCCGCACGTGCGCCGCGAGCTGACCGACGCGTACGCCCGCCTGGTGGCGATGAAGCTGTTCAGCGACCGGGCGGTCGACTACTTCCGCTCGGCCGGCCCGGACGACCGCCGCTACCTGCTGTTCAACCCGATGACCAAGATGAAGGTCACCACCGAGGGCGAGAAGGTGGTGGACCTGCTCTGGGACGTCATCGCCGCCAAGGGCTTCGAGGCCGACACCTACTTCGACAAGGCCGCCAAGGACATCCGCGGGCTGCCGAAGCTGGAGGGCACGGTGCACGTCAACCTGGCCCTGATCCTCAAGTTCATGCCGAACTACCTGTTCCGGCCGCAGCCGTACTCCCCGGTGCCGGCCCGCCGCGACCCGGCCGACGACGAGTTCCTGTTCCGGCAGGGCCCGGCCCGCGGCCTCGGCGCGATCCGCTTCCACGACTGGCGCGAGGTCTACGACGCGCACGCCCACCTGCCCAACGTGGCCCGGTTCCGGGAGCAGGCCGACGGCCTGGTCGCACTGCTCGCCGCGCACGCCCCGGACGAGACGCAGCAGCGCGACCTGGACTTCCTGCTCACCATCGGCCAGCTCTTCGCGCTCGTCGTCTACGGCCAGCTCGTCCTGGAGCAGGCGCGGTCGACTGGCCTCGACCCGGACCTGCTGGACGAGATCTTCGACCTGCTGGTGCGCGACTTCTCCGGCTACGCCACCGAGCTGCACGGCAAGCCGGCCAGCACCGACGAGCAGGCCGCCTGGGCGCTCGCCCACGTCCGGCGGCCGGTGGCCGACGCCGACCGCACGGCCCGGGTGTGGCAGCGGGTGGCCGACCTCGCCGGGACGTACGAGATGCGCCCCTGACCGGCGGAATCGGCGGGCGCGCCGGCACCCCGGGCCGGTAGGTTGCACGGATGTTCGCGATCGCCCTGACCGACGACGCCGAGCTGCGGCCGTTGCAGCCCTGGCACGCCGACGAGTTCCTCGCCAACCTCGACCGCTGCCGGGAGCACATCGCGCCCTGGGTCGGCGCGTCCTTCGTGGCCACCGACGCCGAGTCGGCCCGCCGGGTCCTCCAGGCGTACGCCGACCGGTGGGCCCGCGACGACGGCGGCATCTGGGGCATCTGGCGACGCGGCACGCTCGTCGGGGGAGTGCTGCTGGTGTCGCTGAGCACCGCCCGCGGCGTCTGCGAGGCCGGCTGCTGGCTGGAGGCGGACGCGCAGGGCCAGGGCCTGGTCACCCGGGCCGCCCGGATCGTCGTCGACTGGGCGGTCCGGGAGCGCGGCATCCACCGCGTCGAGTGGGTCACCCGGTCCGGCAACGAGCGCAGCATCGCCGTCGCCCGCCGGCTCGGCATGCGCCGCGACGGGGTGCTCCGGGGCGCCGCGCCGGTGCCCGAGGGCCGCGCCGACATGGAGGTCTGGTCGGTGCTGGCGCCGGAATGGACAGCCTGAGCGACTTTCGTGTCGTACCCGGACGTCAACATGTGTCCATGGCTGTCCCCGCACTGGCCGACCGGTCCCCCCAGCCGCGCGCCCTGCCGCTGCGCGAGGTCCGCACCCGGCTCACCCAACTCGTCTCCCTCGCCGAGCTGACCGACACCGTCACCGTCGTCACCCGCGACGGCGATCCGCGCCCGATCGCCGCGATCGTGCCCGCCCCGGCCGCCCGCACCGGCGCCCAGGCCCGGGCCGACGCGGAGCGGATCGCCGCGATCAGCGCCGGCTGGGCCCGCCGCCTGGAGGAGCTGCACCGGCAGTCCAGCCGGCGACACGCCGCCGAGCTGCGCGCGTTGACCGACGCGCTCGCCGAGGCGTGGGCCGAGCTGGATCGCCGCGCGCCCGGCGGCGACCCCGCGCTCGCCCGCCTGAAGGCCGCCCACGCCGACCTCCTACGCCGCTGACCCGCTCCGCCGCGCCCGCCCCGCCCCGCCCCGTCGATCTTGGACTTGCGGTGCCAGGAATTGTCCCTTCCGGACCGTTATCCGAGGCGCCACAACTCCAAGATCGACGGGCTGGGTGGGTGGGGCGCTGGGGCCAGGGTCGTCCGTCAGTCGGGTGGAACGCCATGGGTGTCTAGCGGGCCCTGAGGCACCCGTGCTGTTCCACTCACGGGCAGGGTGGGGCCTGAGTGGAACGCCATGGGTGTCTACGGCGCCCTGACTCACGCGTGGCGTTCCACCCAGAGGTACGAGGGGGGCGGTCACCGACGGAAGGCACGTCGACCCGGCCAGGCTCGTCCACGTCTGGAAGAGCCCGACGGTGGTCTCGGCAGTCGGCGTGGCGGTCGGTCCGGCCGCGTTCCGGCCAGGTGCGGGGCAGCGCCCTTGCCCGCACCTGCCGCCGCGCCCGCTCGAACGCCCGGGCGCGGCGGCTCGTCGAGCTGGTGGCGGGTGGTGATCACGAAGCAGCGGGATTGCGCGCCGTGGAACCGCGCGCAATCCCGGGTCGACGCGGTGGTGCTGCCGCGACGCCCGGGCGGTCGGGCCGCCCGGGCGTCGCCGGTCGGGTCAGCTCCGGCCGCGCTCGGCGCGGTAGCGGCGGATCAGCTCGGCGGTGGAGGTGTCCACCTCGGTCAGGTCCGGGTCCGGCCCGGTGAGCTTCGGGGCGAGCTGGTTGGCCATCACCTTGCCCAGCTCCACGCCCCACTGGTCGAAGGCGTTGATGTCCCAGACCGCGGCCTCGGTGAAGACGATGTGCTCGTAGAGCGCGATCAACTGGCCCAGCGTCGACGGGGTGAGCTTCGGCGCCAGGATCGAGGTGGTCGGGTGGTTGCCGGCCATCACCCGGTGCGGCACCACCTCGGCCGGAGTGCCCTCGGCCTCCACCTGCTCCCGGGTCCGCCCGAACGCCAGCGCGGCGGTCTGCGCGAAGAAGTTCGACATGAACAGGTCGTGCATGTCGCCCAGGTCGTGGTTCGGTCGGCTGAACGCGATGAAGTCCGCCGGGATCAGCCGGGTGCCCTGATGGATGAGCTGGTAGAAGGCGTGCTGGCCGTTGGTGCCGGGCTCACCCCAGAAGATCTCCCCGGTGGGGTACGTGACAGGCGTGCCGTCGACGCGTACCGACTTGCCGTTGCTCTCCATGGTGAGCTGCTGGAGATAGGCCGGGAACCGGTGCAGATACTGCGCGTACGGGAGCACCGCGTGGGTCTCCGCGCCGAGGAAGTCGGTGTACCAGACGTTGAGCAGCCCGAGCAGCGCCGGCACGTTGCGCTCGACAGGCGTCGCGCGGAAGTGCTCGTCGACGGCGTGGTAGCCGGCCAGCATCTCGCGGAACCGGTCCGGGCCGACTGCCAGCATCACCGACAGCCCGACCGCCGACGGCAGCGAGTAGCGCCCGCCCACCCAGTCCCAGAAGCCGAACATGTTCTCCGGGTCGATGCCGAAGTCGCGGACCCGCTGCTCGTTGGTGCTGACCGCGACGAAGTGCCGGGCGACGGCGTCGTCGTCGGCGTCCAGCCCGGCGAGCAGCCAGCGTCGCGCCTGGTCGGCGTTGGCCAGCGTCTCCTGGGTGGAGAACGTCTTCGAGACCACCACGAAGAGCGTGGACGCCGGGTCCAGGTCGGCGGTCTTGTCGTGGATGTCGGTCGGGTCGATGTTGGACACGAACCGGCAGGCGATCCCCGCGTCGCGGTAGGCCTTCAGCGCCTCGTACGCCATCACCGGGCCCAGGTCGGAGCCGCCGATGCCGATGTTGACCACGGTGGTGATCCGCTCGCCGGTGTGGCCGCGCCACGCGCCGGAGCGCACCCGCTCGGCGAACGCCGCCATCCGGTCCAGCACGGCGTGCACGTCGGCGACGACGTCCTGGCCGTCGACCGTGAGGGAGGCGTCGCGGGGCAGGCGCAGCGCGGTGTGCAGCACCGCGCGGTCCTCGGTGACGTTGATGTGCCGCCCGGCGAACATGGCCGCGATCTTCTCGGCCAGGCCGACCCGCTCGGCGAGCGCGGTGAGCAGCGCGACCGTCTCGTCGGTGAGCAGGTTCTTGCTGTAGTCGACGTGCAGGTCGGCGACCTCGCCGGTGAGCCGTTCGCCCCGCTGCCCGTCGGCGGCGAAGAGGTCGCGCAGGTGGGTGCCGCGCATCGCCTCGGCGTGCTTGCGCAGCGCCTGCCATTCGTCCGTGGTGGTGACGTCCACAGCCATCGGGTCGATCTTCTCCTTCACGACGGGCGGTCGGCGTTCGCCGGCGACCCCACCAGCCTGCCACCCGCGGCCGGTTGCCGCGACGCGACCCGGCGTCACCCACCCGGCGGGCGCGTCGTGGGAGGTGACGCCGCGACACGCGGTTGGGACACCTGTTCGACACGCCGAACACGGGGAGACATCGACCGATAGCGGAACGTAAGCTCCGGGAGGCTTGCCGGAGGAGGAGGCGCACATGGTGAGGGTGATCGGCCCCCGGACCCCACCGGAGGGGGAGGCGACGGCCGAGGAGTCGCCGTTGCCGGAGCTGGCAGACGGACACTGGATGAACCGGGCCACCGAGTTCGCCCACACGAGCTTCTGGGCGGTGGCCCGGCGGCTGCCCGCGCTCGTCCGCGAGGCCGTCGGCCTGGCCTGGTCGACCAGCCGGCGGGACACGATCGCCTCGATCGGACTCAACGTCGCCGCCGGGGTGCTCACCACGCTCGGCCTGCTCGCCACGACCGGCGTGCTCCGGCAGCTCTTCGCCGCCGGGCCCACCCCGGACCGGATCCGCGCGGCCCTGCCGGCGCTGCTGGTCGCGGCCGCCGCCGTGACCGGTCGCGGCGCGCTGACGATCGCCGCGGGATGGGCGCAGGCCCGGCTCATCCCACAGATCAACTACCAGGTCGAGCTGCGGCTCTTCGAGGCCACCACCGCCGTCGAGCTGGCCGCCTTCGACGACGCCGGCTTCGCCGAGGAGATGGACCGGGCCCGTGACCGCGGCATGGCCGAGGCCGCGTCGATCGTGGACCACAGCGTCAACCTGGTGACCGGCCTGGTGGGCGTGCTGGCCACCGCCGCCGCGGTCACGGTCATCCAGCCGCTGCTGCTGCCCTGCCTGCTCCTGGCCGCCGTGCCCGAGGCGGCCACCGCGGTCAAGCTGGCCCGCCGGCAATACCTCGCCCTGCTGGCCTGGATCACCCGGCGCCGCCGGATGTACATGCTGGCCCGGCTGATGGCCGACCGGCACACGGCCGCGGAGATCCGCGCCTACCAGATGCGCGACTTCCTGCTCGCCGAATACCACCGGATGATGACCGTCGAGACCGGGGCCCAGCTTCGGCTGGCCCGCTCCCAGACCGTCACCCGGGCACTCGGCCTCTCCGTCACCGGGGTGGCCGCGTTCGCCGTCTACGCCGTGCTCGGCGGCCTGCTGCTCACCGGTGTGGTCGCGCTCGCGGCGGCGGCGACCGCGCTGCTCGCCCTGCAGTCCGCGCGCAGCAGCCTGCGTACCGCGATCTTCGCCACCAACTCGCTCTACGAGGACGCCCTCTACTACCAGGACTACCGGGACTTCCTCGACCGCGCCGGCCGGCGCATCCCGACCGGCGGCGACCGCCCGGTCGACGGGTTCGACCGGATCGACCTCGACCGGGTCAGCCTGCGCTACCCGGACACCGAGGCCGCCGCCGTGGACGAGGTCAGCCTCAGCTTCCGGCGCGGCGAGGTGGTCGCGCTGGTGGGGGAGAACGGCTCCGGCAAGACCACGCTCGCCAAGCTGATCGCCGGCCTCTACCGGCCCACCGGCGGCAGCATCCGCTGGGACGGGGTGGACGCCGCCGACCTCGACCCCCGGCAGATCGCCGCCCAGGTCGCGGTGATGAGCCAGGACTGGTGGAAGTTCCCGTTCACCGCCGGGCAGAACATCCGGGTCGGCCGCCACGACCGGACCGGCCGGGACGGACCCACCGTGGAGGCCGCCGCGCGGGACGCCGCCGCGCACGACATGATCAGCGAACTGCCCTTCGGGTACGACACGTTGCTGGACCGGCAGTTCAAGAACGGCCAGGACCTGTCCGGCGGGCAGTGGCAGCGGCTGGTGGCGGCGCGCGGCCTCTACCGCGACGCCCGGCTGCTGATCTGCGACGAGCCCTCCGCCGCGTTGGACGCCCGCGCCGAGCACGCCCTGTTCCAGCACCTGCGCCGGCACCCGGGCCGGACCGTCGTGCTGATCACCCACCGGCTGGCGAACGTCCGGCACGCCGACCGGATCTTCGTCATGGACCACGGCCGGCTGGTGCAGTCCGGCGACTACGACACGCTGATGGCCGCCGACGGGCCCTACCGGGAGCTGTTCGAGTTGCAGGCCGCCGGCTACCTGGCCGGCGCGAACAATGCCGCCGGCGACCGTTGACCTCCAGCGCACTCGAACTCCTACCGTGACCGCACCGGCCGCCGCCCGGTCAGCGCGGCGTCACATCCTGGAGTTCCCATGCGCTACCGCGTCCTCGGCGGCACCGGCATCGAGGTCAGCGTCCACTGCCTCGGCACGATGATGTTCGGCGCGGTCGGCAACCCCGACCACGACGACTGCGTACGGATCGTGCACGCCGCGCTGGACCGTGGCGTCAACATGGTGGACACCGCCGACATGTACTCGGCGGGTGAGTCCGAGGTGATCGTCGGCAAGGCGCTGCGCGGCCGTCGCGACGACGTGGTGCTCGCCACCAAGGTGCACTTCCCGATGGGCGAGGGCCCCAACCGGGGCGGCAACTCGCGGCGCTGGATCGTCCGCGCGGTCGAGGAGAGCCTGCGCCGGTTGGGCACCGACTGGATCGACCTCTACCAGATCCACCGGCCCGACCACACCACGGACATCGAGGAGACGCTGGGCGCGCTCACCGACCTGGTCCGGGCCGGCAAGATCCGCGCGTTCGGCTGCTCGACGTTCCCGGCCGACGAGATCGTGGAGGCCCAGCACGTCGCCGAGCGGCGGGCGCTCGGCCGGTTCCGCACCGAACAGCCCCCGTACTCGATCCTGGCGCGCGGGATCGAGACGTCGGTGCTGCCGGCGTGCCGCCGGCACCGGATGGGCGTGCTGGTGTGGAGCCCGTTGGCCCCCGGCTTCCTGTCCGGCCGCTACCGGCGCGACCGGCCGGTCGACCTCACCGCCGGCCGGCCCGCGCTCACCCCGGCCCGCTTCGACCCGGCGCTGCCCGGCAACGCCGCCAAGTACGCCGCCGTCGAGGACCTGGCGGCGCTCGCCGACGAGGTCGGCTGCACGCTGCCGCACCTGGCGGTGGCGTTCACCGCGGCGCACCCGGCGGTCACCTCCACGATCATCGGGCCGCGCACCATGGAGCAACTGGACACGCTGCTCGCCGGCGCGGCGCTGACGCTCGACGACGCGGTGCTCGACCGGATCGACGAGATCGTGCCGCCCGGCGTGAACCTCTACCAGCCCGACGGGGCCTGGTCCCCGCCGACGCTCACCGATCCCGCGCTGCGCCGCCGGCCGCTGCCGGAGCGCGCCGCCGCCTGACCCGCGCGTGCCCACTCCCGCCGTGGGTGCCCACTCCCGCCGCCCCTGCCCGTCCGCACCTGCGTGCCACAGCGGTGCCTCGTTCTGTCGCCGACGTGCGGCCGGTGGATCTTGGTAACGAACGGCCCCTCTGGGGGCCTCTTCGTTCCAAGATCTACGACGGTCCTGATATGTGAGACGTCGATCCCGGAAAGTGGTCACCGAGGACGATCCACAGTGGTGAGGCGGATGGTCGCAGGCCTGGGCCGGGCGGTCCTCCGTCCGTCCGTCCCGGCCGGACGGCGGGCTTGCCGGGTGGGCGGTACGGCGGAGCGGGCTGGGGTCGCCGGGTGGGCGGCGGGAGGGCGTGGGGTGGGGGACCGGTGGGTGGGGACGGGTGGTTGCCGGGGAGGACGGGGTGGGGCAGGATCGCCGGAATGCTCCGTCCCCGCCCTCGCCTCGCCGCGGTGATCGCCGTGCTCACCCTGGTCACCGGCGGCTGCTCCGCGTCCGGGGCCACCGCCGGAACCGGCGCCACCGCTCCCGGCGCCACCTCGGCCGCTCCCGGCGCCTCGGCGGCCGTCGGCGGGGCAGGCGCGCCGTCGGCGTCGCCCGCGCCGGCAGGCCGGGCCGGGATCGGCGCGCGACCGAGCGCCCCGGCAACTCGGGCCTGCACCGTGTTCCCGGCCGACAACGTCTGGCACGCCGACGTCTCCCGGTTGCCGGTGCACGCCCGCTCCGCCGCGATGGTCGGCACGATCGGCGCCGCCGCGACCGTGCACGCCGACTTCGGCTCCGGACAGTGGGAGGGCGCGCCGATCGGCATCCCGGTCACCGTGGTTCCGGCCGGGCAGCGGAAGGTGCCGGTGACCTTCGGGTACGCCGACGAGAGCGACCCGGGGCCGTACCCGATCCCGCCCGACGCGAAGGTGGAGGGCGGGCCGTCCGGCACCGGTGACCGGCACGTGATCGTCTGGGACCGGGCCGCCTGCCGGGCGTACGAGCTGTTCGACGCGCACCGGTCCGGCGCGGGCTGGCGGGCCGGCTCCGGTGCGGTGTTCGACCTGCGGTCCAACCGGATGCGCCGGGCCGGCTGGACGTCCGCCGACGCGGCCGGGTTGTCGGTGCTGGCCGGGCTGGTCCGCTACGACGAGGTGGCGGCCGGCCGGGTCGATCACGCGATCCGGGTGACCGTGCCGCGTACCCGCACCGGCTGGACGTGGCCGGCCAGCCACTCCGCCTCGTCGGCCACCGACCCGGCCCTGCCGCAGCTCGGTCAGCGGTTGCGGCTCAAGCGCTCGGTGGACCTGTCCGGGCTGCCCCGGCAGGCGCGGGTCGTGGCCGAGGCGATGCGGATCCACGGGCTGGTCGTGGCCGACCACGGTTCGGCCTGGTACATCTCCGGCGCACCGGACCCGCGCTGGGACAACGTCGCGTTGCACGCCCTGGACCGCCTGCGCGGCAGCGACTTCGAGGTGGTGGACGTCGCCGGCCTGATGACCGACCCCAGGTCGGCCGCCGTCCGGTGAGTCGGCCGCCGAACCCGGTCGACGCGGCCGGGCCAAGCGTCCACACTGTGCGGATGGAACACCGTGACCTGGTCCGGGTGAGCAGGCGGATGTCGCTGGCGTTGCGCCACCGTCCCGACCGGTTCGGCCTGACCCTCGACCGAGCCGGCTGGGTGCCGGTCGCCGACCTGCTCGCCGCGATGCGGATCGGCCGTGCCGAACTGGACGCCGTGGTGGCCGGCAACGACAAGCAGCGCTTCGCGGTCGAGTCCGGCCCGGACGGGGTCGACCGGATCCGCGCCAGCCAGGGGCACTCGGTCCCGGTCGACCTCGGGCTGGCCCCGGCCGATCCGCCCGGCCGGCTCTTCCACGGCACCGGCGAGGACGTGCTGGCCGCCATCCGGGCGCAGGGGCTGCGCCGGGGGCGGCGACACCACGTACACCTGTCGGCGGACGTGCCCACGGCCCGGCGGGTCGGGGCGCGCCGCGGCGGCGCGGTGGTGGTGCTGGAGGTCGACGCCGCCGCGATGGCCGCGAACGGCCACCTGTTCCACAGGTCCGCGAACGGGGTGTGGCTGACCGACACCGTCCCGCCGGCCTACCTGAGCGTCAGCACGCCGTGACCGGGTGCGCCACCACGGCGTCGAATAGGTACGCGAGGTCGTTCGGGGCGGCCCGGTCCGGCTGACCGGCGCCGGTGCGGTCGGTGGCGCGGGCGCGCAGCGTGTGCCGGCCGGCCGCCGGTGGACGCCAGCGGGCGGTCCAGCGCTGCCAGGGGCCGCCCCGGTCGGCGGCGACCAGGTCGGCCGGGCGCCACCCGTCGCCGGTGTCCACCTCGACCCGCTCGATCGGGCCGCTGCCGGACCAGGAGCGGCCGCGCAGCAGCACCTCCTCGCCGGCCGTCACCCGGGCGTCCCAGGCCAGCTCGAACGCGCTCTTCACCGGCTGCGCGCCGAGCACCGTGCCGTCGGCCGGGTGGTCGGGGCCGAACAGCCGGTAGAACTGGGTGTTCCACGGCGAGAACAGCGGTGTGGTGGAGACCTCGACCGGGCCCACCCACTTGATCGAGGAGATGCCGATCCAGCCCGGCACCACCACCCGCACCGGGAAGCCGTGGTCGGCGGGCAGCGGCTCGCCGTTCATCTCGTACGCCAGCAGCACGTCGTCGAGCGCCTTGGCCAGCGGCAGCGGCCGGCGGACCCGGCCCAGGTCGACCCCGCCGGTGACGTAGTGCGGGTCGAGGCCCTCGGGCATCACGTCGACCGCGTCGTCGCGCAGGCCGGCCCGGCGCAGCACGGCGCCCAGCCGCACGCCGCGCCAGCCGGCCACGCCGACGCCGCCCAACCCCCAGGCCACGCCCGGCGTGGGGTCGCCCTGCTGCTCGGCGAAGAAGCGTCGACCGTTGCCGGCGCACTCGACGAGCGCGGTGCTCTCCTCGGCCGGCAGCCGGCGCAGGTCGTCGAGGCTGAACTCGACGGGTGCGGAGCGGGTGGGCGCGCCGTGCAGCCCGTCGCCGAACAACGACAGTCGCCAGGCGGCCGGGTCGAGGCGCGGGGTGACGGTGTGGTTGCGGACGAAGAAGCGGTCGGTCGGCACCACGTGGCCCTGCCCGGCCATCGACGACCAGCGCATCTCCGCGTTGCTGCCCAGCGGGCGCAGCAGCTCCGGCGGCAGTGGCTTGACGATCGGCGGGTCCACGCCGACCGGGGCGGACTCCACCGCGACCGGCTCGCGTTCGGCCGCCGCGGCGGTGACCGCGGCCATCGCCGCGCCCAGCTCCCGCAGGGCGTCGCGGTCGACGCCGGACCCGCGCGCCTCGCCGGCGAGCCACTGCCGGCTCCGCTCGGCGTCGTGCACTGCTTCGGCGGGGGAACGGCTCACGGGTGACCTCCGGTGTTCGGCGACGCTGCCTATCCCTATTCAACCAGTAGGACTAGCTGGCGCCGAGCAGCGTCACCACGCCGGCCGCCACCAGCACGCCTGCCCAGAGCCGGTCGACGTTGAACCAGGCCCGGCGCAGCACCCCGACGCCGAGGACCTCGTACACCAGCAGTGCGACGACCAGCGCGACGCCGAGCATGGCCGCGGTGTGCACGGCCGCCGCGGCCAGCCCGGTCAGCGCGCCGGCCGGCGCGGCGGCCAGGTGCCCGGCGTGCGGTCCGGCGCCGACCGCCGGCTCGGCGAGCAGCACCGGCAACAGCATCAGGCCCGCGCCGTGCGCCGCCGACATCAGGAACGACCAGGCGGCGAGCTGGGCCGCGGACAGCCGCATCCCGGCCCAGCGGAAGTGCCGCTCGGACAGCAGCCGCCACAGCCCGAACCCGACGAGCACCAGCCCACCGGTCACCGCGACCACGGTGCCGGCGGTCGCCGAGCGGATGGCGCTGACCAGCGCGGCGACCACCGCCACGGACGCCAGGTGACCGGCCGCGATCGGCGGCAGCGCGGCCAGCAGCGCGGCCCGCCGCTGCTCCTGCAGGCCCCGGGCCACCGCGAACAGCCAGCCCATCGCCGGGTTCAGGCCGTGGAACGCGCCGAGGCCGGCCAGCGCCGCCCAGGTCGCGCCGGTCACGGGAAGCAGTACGAGTCGGACGAGGCGTCGCCGCCCTGCAACCGGGTCTGGTGCACCCGCCGGCCCCGGAACTCGTCGCCGCGCGGGAAGAAGCGCGGGTCCGGGACCAGCCCGCCGTGCTCCGGGTCGACGTCCAGCTTCGCCACCCAGGCGCCCACCCCGTCGGGATAGAACTGGTCGTCCCAGGCGCCGTAGAGCGAGTTGCTGACGTAGACGCGTCGGCCGTCGCGGCTGATCTCGACCATCTGCGGGCCGCCGGCCAGCGGCTCGTCGGGGAACGCCGGGTGCGGGGTGCGGTGCACGATGCCGCCGAGGCGCACCGAGCCGACCCGCACCGGGTGGAACGGGTCGCTGACGTCGTAGCGGATCAACTCGCCGGTGCCCCAGCAGGAGACGTGCAGGAACCTGTCGTCCACCGACAGGTCGATGTCGGTGACCAGCGGCGGCACCGCGCCGAACGGTTTGAGCAGCTCCGGCAGGTCGCCCGGGTCGGCGGGCTCGGCCGGGACGTCGATCACCTTGGTCACCGCCCAGGCGTCGCCGTCGCGGTGCCACAGCCACACCGAGGCGGACAGGTCCTCGACGTTGATCACCACGCCGACGAAGCCGTACGACTTCGTCGGGTCGTGCGCGGGGCGCAGCTCCAGCGCCATCTGGTACGCGTCGCCCAGGTCGACGCGCTGCACGTGGCGGCGCTTCGCCAGGTCCCAGAAGTGGAGCGCGTGCCCGTACCGGCGGCCCAGCAGCAGCTCCCCGACGAGCCCGTCCTCGATCATCGACGGCGTGCCCCACTCGCTGGTGACCAGCACGTCCTGGGTGTAGTGCCACCAGAAGTCGTACGCCAGGAACTGCGGTCCCCGGTCGGCCTCCCACGCCCCGCGTACCTCGAACGTGGTGTGGTCGAGCACCGCGATGCCGCCGGGTCCCTCCTGGCCGTCGGCGCCGCCGAGCGCGGAGACGTAGATGCCGTCCGGACCGCAGTGCACGGTGTGCGGGCGCGAGTAGCCGGCCCGCCTCCCCAGCTCCTCCGGGCCGATCACCGTGACCAGTTCGGGGCGGCGGGGGTCCGGCTTGGTGTCCAGCACGTGGATCCGGGACGAGCGCAGCCCGGGCACGATCAGGTAGCGGCGTTCCACGTGCGGGTGCGGCGCGGTCGGGCAGAGCGCGCTGCTGCACGCGTTCCAGCCGAAGTGGTGCACCTCGTCGCCGGTGTGCGGCAGCTCGGTCCAGCCCACCACCCGGCCGTACTCCTCGGAGCCCGGGTCGGTGTCCAGCACCGCGATCGCGTCGGGGCGCTGCCCGGCGCGGTCGAACGCGGCCACGTAGGCCAGCTTCTCGGCCGGGGCGGCGGCGGCCAGGGCGGGGGACGGGTAGAACGACGGGTCGGGGGTCCAGCGGGTCATCGGTCCTCCGTGACGGTCAGGTGGTGGGCACACCGAGGCGGTCGAGCAGCCGCCGGCGCAGCGCGCCGAAGGCCGGGTCGTCGGGGCTGCGGGTCGGGCCGAGGTGGACCGGGATCTCCTCGGCGATCACGCCCCCGTCGAGCAGCAGGACGCGGTCGGCGAGCAGGAGCGCCTCCTCCACGTCGTGGGTGACCAGCAGCGCGGCGAAGCCGTGCTGGGCCCGCAGCCGGCGCAGCAGCCCCTGCATGCGCAGCCGGGTCAACGCGTCGAGCGCGCCGAACGGCTCGTCCAGGAGCAGCAGGTCCGGTTCGCGGACCAGCGCCCGCGCCACCGCGACCCGCTGCGCCTGGCCGCCGGAGAGTTCCGCCGGCCAGGCCCGGCCCCGGTCGGCGAGGCCGACCTCGGCCAGCGCGCGGGTGACCCGGCCACGGACGTCCGGGCCGCCGACGCCGAGTGCGACGTTGTCGGCGGCCCGCTTCCACGGCAGCAGCCGGTGTTCCTGGAACACCACAGCGGCGGCGCCGTGCACCGTCCAGGCGCCGCCGGCGGCGTCGTCCAGCCCGGCGAGCACGCGCAGCAGGGTGCTCTTGCCGGAGCCGCTGCCGCCGAGCAGCGCCACCGTCTCGCCGGCGGCGACGGTCAGGTCCACGCCGGCCAGCACCGGGGTCGGGCCGAAGGAGCGGGTCACCGCGCGCGCGGTGAGCACCGGCCCGCTCACGTCGCGCGCAGCCCGCGTCGCCATGCCAGGGTTCTCCTCTCCGCGAGGCGGATGAGCAGGTCCGACGCCAGGCCGAGCAGCGCGTAGACGAGCAGGCCGAGCACCACCACGTCGGTCTGGCTGAACTCGCGCGCCTCCATCATCAGGAAGCCGACGCCGGTCTGGGCGTTGACCTGCTCGCCGACGACCAGGCTGAGCCAGGCCGCGCCGATGGCCAGGCGCAGGCCGAGGAAGAGGGCGGGCAGCGCGCCGGGCAGCACCACGTGCCGCAGCCGAGCGGCCGGGCCGAGGCCACAGGTGCGGGCCGCCTCCACCAGCCGCTCGTCGATGTCGCGGATGCCTGCGTACAGGTTGAAGTAGATCGGGAAGAACGCGCCGAGCGCGACCAGGGTGATCTTCAGCGACTCGCCGATGCCGACCCAGATGATCAGCAGCGGGACCAGGCCGAGGTGCGGCAGCATCCGGGCCGCCTGCACCGGCGGGTCGACCAGGTCGTCGCCGAGGCGTAGCAGCCCGGCCGCCGCGCCGAGCACCAGCGCCAGGCCGCCGCCGACGAGCAGGCCGAGCGCGGCGCGGGTGAGCGAGTCGAGCAGGTGCACGCCGAGCGTGCCGTCGGCGGCCAGCCGCCAGCCGGTGGCGAGCACCGTGCTCGGCGCCGGCAGCTTCTCCGCCGGCAGCAGCCCGACCCGCGCGGCGGCCTCCCAGGCCAGCACCAGCGCCACCGGGCTGAGCAGCCGCCGCCACCGCCGGGCGGTCACGGCACGCGGTCGTCGCGGCGCCGGCCGGGGTACGACCGGAGCGGGCGCCTCGGCGAGCGCCGGGCCGCTCACCGGAACGCCTCGTTGAACCGCCCGTCCACCCGGCCGGCGATGTCCACCGGCCCGGGCACCAGTTTCAGCCCGACGAAGCTGTCCGCGATGGCCTGCAACTCCGTGCCGATCTCCGGGGTGACCGGCGCGAGCGGCTTGGCGCTGCGGGCCAGCGCCCGGGTGGTCACGTCCAGCGGGATGTTCAGCTCCGGCGCGAGGACGGCGGCCCGCTCGTCCGGGTGGGCGATGCCCCAGTCGGTGGTCTGCCGGTAGGCGTCCAGGAACGCCCGGACGTCGTCGGTGCGGTTCTTCACCGCGTCCGGCGCGGCCAGCACGTACTCGCGGTTGCCGGCCAGGCCGGTGGCGTCGGCGAGCACCCGCACGCCGGGCCGCTCGGCCAACGCGAAGTAGGGGTCCCAGATGATCCACGCGTCGACCTGCCCGTTGTCGAACGCGGGCCGTCCCTCGGCCGGCTTGAGATACTTGACGTTGACGTCGGCGAGCGTCATCTTGTTCGCCTCCAGCAGCTTCACCAGCAGCCAGTGCACGTTGGAACCCTTGTTCAGCGCCACGGTCCGGCCGCGCAGGTCGGCGAAGCTGCGGTACGGGCTGTCCGCCTTCACCAGCACCGCCTCGCCCTGCGGGATGGGTTGGGACGTGCCGACCACGGAGAACGGGATCTTCCCGGCCGCGGCGAAGACCGGTGGCGCCTCACCGGTCTGTCCGATGTCGATCGAGCCGGCCTTGAGTGCCTCGGTCAGCGCCGGGCCGCTCTCGAACAGCGACCAGGTGACGTTCTTGGCGGCGCCGCGCGCCTTGACCAGGCTCAGGCCGCCGAAGCGTTGGTAGCCGATCCGCAGCGGGGCGTCGTCGCCGCGGGCGTCGGCCGGCTCGCCGCCGCAGGCCGCCAGCGTGGTGGCGGCGAGCAGTGCGAGCGCGGCGAGCAGCGCGCTGACCCGGCGGCGGGGTCTCGACGGGGTACGCATGGCGACTCCTCGGGGAGGGGGATGGCCCGGCCGTCGGCGGGCGTCAGCAACCTACCAACCCGATAGGATTTATGGGTAGTGTGTCGCGGTGGTCGTCCCATCCCTCAGGAGACGGCCCGCCCGACTCGCGCCGGAGGCCACCATGTCGCTCACCTTCCACTGGTTCCTGCCGACCAACGGCGACAGCCGGGCCATCGTGGGCGGCGGGCACGGCGTGCCGGTCGGCGCCGCCGGCGGGGTTCGCCCGGCCGACGTCGCCTACCTCGGGCAGATCGCCCGCAGCGCCGAACAACTCGGCTTCGCCGGCGCGCTCACCCCCACCGGTGCCTGGTGCGAGGACGCCTGGCTGTCCACCGCCATGCTCACCGAGGTCACCGAGCGGCTGAAGTTCCTGGTGGCGTTCCGGCCCGGCCTGCTCTCTCCCACGCTCGCCGCGCAGATGGCCTCCACCTTCCAGCGGCTCTCCGGCGGCCGGCTGCTGCTCAACGTCGTCACCGGCGGCGAGTCCACCGAGCAGCGCGCCTACGGCGACTTCCTCGACAAGGACGCCCGCTACGCGCGCACCGACGAGTTCCTGCACGTGGTGCGGGCCCTGTGGCGCGGTGACACGGTCGACCACGACGGCGCCCACCTCCGGGTCGAGGGCGCCAAGCTGGCCCGGGTGCCCGACCCGGTGCCGCCTGTCTACTTCGGCGGGTCGTCCGCCGCCGCCGGCCCGGTCGCCGCCCGGCACAGCGACGTCTACCTGACCTGGGGTGAGCCGCCCGCCCAGGTCGCCGGCAAGCTGGACTGGATCCGTGGGCTGGCCGGCACGGCCGGCCGCGAGCTGCGCTACGGCATCCGGCTGCACGTGATCAGCCGGGACACCGCCGACGAGGCGTGGGCGCAGGCCCGCCGGCTGCTCGACGGCATCGCCCCCGACGACATCCGCGCCGTGCAGGAGGGGTTGCGGCGCAGCGAGTCCGAGGGGCAACGCCGGATGCTGGACCTGCACGGCGGCTCCCGCGACGGCCTGGAGATCGCGCCCAACCTGTGGGCCGGGGTGGGCCTGGTGCGCGGCGGCGCCGGCACCGCCCTGGTCGGCAGCCACACCGAGGTCGCCGACCGGATCGCCGAATACCACGCGCTCGGCATCGACGAGTTCATCCTCTCCGGGTACCCGCACCTGGAGGAGGCGTACTGGTTCGGCGAGGGGGTGTTGCCGATCCTGCGCCGGCGTGGGCTGTGGCGGCACCCGGCCGGCGAGCCCGCCGTCGAGGCGTCGGCGAGCGTGCCGTTCTCCCCCCAGCCGGTGCCGGCCCGCGGCTGACGCTCAACGCGGGGGCTGCCCGGCCAGGAAGTCGGCGAGCACCCGGGTGTGCGTGGAGAACGCCAGCTCGACCGGCTCGGTGAGCACCAGCCACTCGGTGGCCTCCTCGGTCGGCGCGGACGGCGGCAGGTCACCGGCCGGCCGCTCCGGCAGCACCCCGAAGACCATCATCGTGCCGCCGGCCGGGGCTCCGTGCACCGCGAACAGCCGCGCCTGGTCGGCGTCGGCGCGCAGCCCGGTCTCCTCCCGCAGCTCACGCACCAGCGCCTCGGACCACTCCTCGCCGTATTCGACGAAGCCGCCCGGCAGCGCCAGCTCGCCGCGGGCCGGCTCGATGTCGCGGCGTACCGCCACCACCCCGAGGCCCTCGGGCGTGCGAACCGGCAGCACCGCCACCGCGACGGGCAGCGGGTTGCGCCACACCGTCTCGCCGCAGGTCGGGCAGACGCGCGGCCACCCGGCACCCGCCGGGTAGGCCGCGCCGCAGAAGGAGCAGTGCGAGTACGCGGTCACACCGCGCACGTTACCCGCCTGACCTCGGCCCGTCGTCGGTCGAGGCGTGCCGGCCCGGAGCGGGCGCCCGTCACGACCGGCCCGCCAACCGGGAGCGTGCCTCCGTCAGGGCGAAGCCGAGCAGGTTCTCGCCCAGCCAGGTCGCCGGGTCGGCGGCGCGCGGATCGTCGGCGGTGAGGCCGATGCCCCAGAGGCGGTCGGTCGGGCTCGCCTCGACAAGCACCCGGTCGCCGGTGCCGAGCAGGAAACGCCGCAACGGCTCGTGCTGGCCGAACTTGGCCACGCTGCCGGCCACCACGACGTCCCAGCGACGGGCCGCCCAGACCGCCTCGTCGAAGCCGCGCACCTGCCGCCCGAGCGCCTTGGCCCGGTGCGGATGCGACGCGCCGAGCACCCGCTCGGCGATCGCGTGGTCGTCGAAGAGGGTGGCCTTGTGCCACATCATCCAGTGCTCGGCGGTGGCGAACTCCCGACCGTCCACGGTGAACGGCGCCGGCCACCACTGGCTGAGGCAGCCGGCGCCGACGCTGCCGTCGCGCTGCGGGCGGTGCCCCCAGAAGTGCAGGTATCTGATCGGTCGGCCGGTGTCGAGGGCGGCGGTCAGGTCGGCGACGGATCGGATCAGCATGGCCCGATCCTGCCAGCCCGCACCGACATGCCACTTCGTCCGCGCTCCGCTCTGTCGAGCGGGGCCCCTTCCTCTACCGCATGCGTCAACCGGGGGCCCCGCCTCACACCTCGGCGCCGGTGTAGAAGGCGGCGACCCGCTCGCCGGCGGCGCGGGCCTGGGCGGCGGGGGTGCCGGCGTCGACGCTGGCCGCGGTCCACCTGTCGCCGGACGCGGTGACGAACCGGCGGCCCTCGTCGGAGCCCATCCACTCGACCGCCGAAGCCGGGTCCACGCCCTCGCCGGCGGCGCCGAAGTGGGAGGCGAGACCGAGCAGCGCGAGGTCCCAGCCGATGCCGACCGCGCCCGGACCGTACTCGGCCCACCGCTTGTCGTCGATGTGCGCGACGTGCTCCAGCGCGAAGCGGGTACGCCCGGCGCCGGCGTCGCTCAGGCGCACCTCGATCCAGCTCACCTCGCCGCCGAACTCCCAGGTGGCGGCGAAGCCGTGCGGCGGGTCGCACCGCTGCACGGTGCCCTCGGCGTTGCCCTCCAGCCGGTAGCGGCCGCCGACGCCCAGGTCGCCGGAGACCGGCAGGAACCAGCGGGGGATCCGTTCCGGGTTGGTGCAGGCGTCGAAGACGTCCTCCACCGGCGCGTCGTACGTCTGGCTGACGGTCAGCACCCGCGCCTGCCCGGCGGGCAGCGTGCGGTCGCCGATCCGGCGCTCGACGGCGCTGATCTGGCCGGTCACGTCGGTCATGGGTCGGTCCTCTCGTCGTCGGGGTCGTTCTCGCGCAGCCTCCGTTCGCGGCGGCCCCGGGCCAGCTCGGTGGCGAGCGCGGCCAGCGGCGGCGTCCAGAAGCGGCGGAAGCCGGCCAGCCACGCGTCGATCTCGCGCAGCGGGCCGGGGTCGACCGCGTAGAGCCGGCGGGTGCCGTCGGCGCGCACGGTGGTGAAGCCGTGCTCGCGCAGCACCTTGAGGTGCTGGGAGACGGCGGGCTGGCTGATGCCGAACTCGCGCCGCACGGTCTCGCCGAGCGCGCCGGCGGGCTGCTCGCCGTCGGCGAGCAGCTCCAGGATCCGCCGTCGGACCGGGTCGCCGAGGACGTCGAAGGCGTGCACGACCCCTTTATATCAGAACGAGCTTATATAAGCGAGCACTGCATTATCGGCGAACTGTGCCGACGCCTGAACTCCGGCGTGCCCGGTCCGTTGAGTTAAGCGGGGCCCCTTCCTCTGCCGAATGCGTTAACAAGGGGCCCCGCCTTGCATCTCAGCCGCCGAGGCGGGTGGCCACCGTGCGGCGCAGCTCCGGCAGCCGGTCGTGCAGCAGGCCGGGGCACTGGGTCGAGTTGAAGTCCTTGTGCCCGTAGATCTCGGTGGGCGCGATGCCGTACTGTTGGCAGGTGAACGCGCAGAACCAGACCAGGCTGTCCCACAGCGCCTGGGGCGGCTGCACGTCGAGGTAGATGCCGTCGTTCTCGATGCCGATGGCCTGGCTGTTCTGCCCGACGCAGTGCGCGCCCTGCACCATGCTCTGCCCGTGCAGCAGCCCGTAGAGGCTGCCGTGCCGACCCTCGGTCAGATAGCCGCCGCGGCTGTTGGTGAAGTGCTGGCCGGAGTCGAGCCAGCCGTTGGAGTCCATGTGCAGGTTCTGGATGTCGCGGGAGTTCCGGTAGGCCTGGGCGAGGCTGTAGTCGGTGGTGTTCGGGAACGCCGTGTGATGGATGATGATCTTGTTGGGTCGGCTCTGCACCACGCTGACCGGCGACGAGGGCGGCCGGGCGCTCCAGGTCGCGCAGTTGGCGATGGTCGGCTGGTCGACCCGGGCCGCGGCGGCCCGCGCGTCGCCGGCACCGACCTGGGTGAGCGCGCCGGCGCCGGCGGCGGCGCCGAGCAGGACCGCGCCGCGCAGCACGGCCCGCCGGGGGAGAGGAACGGACATCGGGGCCTCCTCGTGGGTACGGACGCCGCGGCGGGACGGGCCGTCGAGGCCCCCCCGCCGCGGTGGGTCAGCAGGTGCCGTTGCAGGCGAGCACCCGGAGCCGGTCCAGGGTGCCGTTCCAGACGTTCTGGTCGCCGGGGAAGGTGCCGGAGGAGGACCACTGCCAGAAGGAGTACGTGCCCCAGCCGGCCGGCAGCGTGCCGACGCTGCTGGAGTAGCGCGCGATCCACAGTGGGTTGTTGGCGGCGAACTGCGAGGTGTTGCCGGTGCAGGTGCTCCACCAGTCGGTGGTGGTGTAGATGGTGGCCCACCGGCCGGTGCGGGCGTAGTACTGGTTGACGAACGAGGCGATCCAGCTCCGCATCGACGCCTGGCTCAGTCCGTAGCAGGTGGCGCCGTACGGGTTGTACTCGATGTCGAGCGCGCCGGGCAGCGTCCTGCCGTCCCGCGACCAGCCGCCGCCGTGGTCGACGAAGTAGTTGGCCTGGGTGGCGCCGCTCGTGGTGTCCGGGCGGGCGAAGTGGTACGCCCCGCGGATCATCCCGACGTTGTACGAGCCGTTGTACTGCTGGGCGAAGTAGGCGTTGGTGTAGTAGGTGCCCTCGGTCGCCTTGACGTAGGCGAACCGGGCCCCGTTGGCCCAGGCGGTGGACCAGTTCACGTTGCCCTGGTAGCTGGAGACGTCCATGCCGGGCAGGCCGGCCGGTGCGGCGTGGGCGGGCGCCGCGCCGAGCAGGGCGGCCGCGGCGGCGGTGACGGTGGCGAGGGCGGCGGCGCCGGTGGCGCGCAGCGCCGTGCGCAGGAGACGGTGCATCTTTCCTCCCGGGGGGTTGCCGCTCGTGGCGGCGGGAGTTGGACGAAAGGAACTGTCAACATTAGGTCACACGACGGAGAAACTTTTCAATAGACGTATCGAAGATTTTCTTGGGATTTGATGCCGCCGAGCGCCTCGGCGGCGGCGCGCTCGCCGGCGGTCACCGCGCCCTCCAGGTAGCCGCTCCACCGGGTCGCGGTCTCCGTCCCGGCCCAGTGCACCCGCCCCACCGGCGCCCGTAGCTCGGGGCCGTAGTCGCACCACGAGCCGGGGGTGAGCAGGCCGCAGAAGCAGCCGCGGGTCCATGGGTCGGCCGACCAGTCGTACTCGACCAGCTCCTCGGGCTCGGCGGCGGCCGGGCCGAAGAGCGCGACCAGCGCGTCGCACAGCGCGGCGCGGCGCGCGGCGTCCGGCAGCCGGCGCAGCGCCCGGGCCTGCGCGCCGTAACTGAATCCGGTGAGCACCCCGCCCGGCAGGCCGGGCAGCGAGTTGTCCACCGTCTCGGTGAGCGGCCCGGTGTCCGTGGTGGCCACCCCGGACCGGCCGTCGGCCCGCCAGAACGGCGCCGGGTAGCGCGCGTGCACCTTCAGCGCCGCGCCCATCGGCATCCGCTGGGTCAACCCGTCGCGCAGTGCCGGCAGCGGCGGGTCGTACCGGATCCGGCCGGCCAGCGCCGGGGCGAGCGCGACCACCACCGCGTCGCCGGCGTGCACCTCGTCGCCGGCGCGGACCCGCACGCCGCAGGCGTCCTGCGCGATCGCGTCCACCGGCGCGCCCAGGCGCAGGCGCCCCGGCGGCAGCGCGTCCGCCATCCGCCGCGCCAGCGCGGCCGGCCCGCCGACGATCCGGTCCTGCTGCGCGCCGCCGGCCATGCCGAGCAGCGAGCCGGCCCCACCGCCGCTGCGCAGGTAGAACAGCATCTGCAACATCGACACCTCGTCCGGCGAGGCGGCCAACAGGCCCCCGGCGAGCAGTCGGCCGGCGTAGCGGGCGACGACCCGGTCGCCCGCGGTGGCGTCGAGCCAACCGCCAAGCGTGGTCCGGTCCCACTCCGCCGCCCCGGCGGCCCGCCACGGCGCGGCCGGGTCGACGCCGGCCGCCAACTCGTCCAACGTGCCGAGCAGCCCGGCCAGCCCGGCCGGCTCCTCGGACGCCGGCCGGCCGTCCAGCAGTCGCGTCGGCGCGCCGTGCGCCGGAGACGGGAAGGTCTCCAGTCCGTACGCGGCGACCAGCGCGTACATCCGGTCCTGGGTGGGGCCGATCCACTGCGCGCCGAGGTCGAGCCACCCGCCGCCGGGCAGCCGGCGGCTCAGCGTCCGGCCGCCCACCCGGTCGCGCGCCTCCAGCACCAGCGGGTCGGCGCCGGCCTCGGCCAGGGCGAGCGCGCAGGCCAGCCCGGAGAACCCCGCCCCCACCACGATCACCCGGCCGCCGCGCACGCGCCGGCATACCCCGATCCCGGCGAGAATCCCGTCCGTCCGGCGTGTCGAAACCGGCGTCCGCCGTTCGTGTGAAGGGTGGAGGGCGGCACCGGGCCGCCGGAGGGCACGAGGAGGAACCCGTGAAGCAGTACCTGATCAGCATGTACCAGCCGACCGGCGCGGACCGGCCGGACCCGGAGTTCCTGGCCGGTGTGATGCGCGAGGTCGAGACCATCCGCCGGGAGCTGCGCGAGGCCGGGAGCTGGGTGTTCGGCGACGGGCTGCACGCGCCGGAGACCGCCACCGTGCTGCGCCCGGCCGGCGACGAGGTGCTGGTCACCGACGGGCCGTTCGCCGAGGGCAAGGAGTACCTCGGCGGCGTCACCATCATCCGCGCGCCCGACCTGGACGCCGCGCTCGACTGGGGTCGCCGCTACGCCCGCGCCACGACCCTGCCGATCGAGGTCCGCCCGTTCCAGAGCGAGGGATGACCGCTGTCGAACGGGTCTTCCGGGCGGAGTACGGCCGCGCGGTAGCCGTCCTGGTCCGCCTCCTCGGCGACATCGACCTCGCCGAGGAGGCGGTCCAGGAGGCGTTCGCGATCGCGGTACGGCGCTGGGCGGTCGACGGCCCGCCGCCCAGCCCGAGTGGCTGGATCGTCACCACCGCCCGCAACCGGGCCATCGACCGGCTGCGCCGCGAGTCCACCCGGGCCGCCCGGCACGCCGAGGCCGCCCTGCTGCGCGCCGCCGACCCGCCCGCCGAGGAGGGACCCGTGCCCGACGACCGGCTCCGCCTGATCTTCACCTGCTGCCACCCGGCGCTGCGCCCCGCCGCCCGGGTGGCGCTGACGCTGCGCCTGCTCGGCGGCCTGAGAACCGCCGAGATCGCCCGGGCCTTCCTGGTGCCGGAGTCGACCATGGCGCAGCGCCTGGTCCGGGCCAAGGCCAAGATCCGCGACGCCGGGATCCCGTACCGGGTGCCCCGCGACGCCGACCTGCCCGACCGGGTGCGCGGGGTGCTGGCCGTGGTCTATCTGATCTTCAACGAGGGGCACACCGCCAGCGCGGGGGAGCGGCTGGGCCGGGTCGAGCTGGGCGCCGAGGCGATCCGACTCGGTCGGCTGCTGGCCGCGCTGATGCCGGACGAGCCGGAGGTGCTCGGCCTGCTCGCGCTGATGCTGCTCACCGAGGCGCGCCGGGCCGCTCGCACCGGGCCCGACCAGGTGCCGGTGTCCCTGGCCGAGCAGGACCGCCGTCGCTGGGACCCGGCGCTGGTCGTCGAGGGGCAGGAGCTGGTGCGGCGGTGCCTGCGGCGCGACCGGCCCGGCCCGTACCAGATCCAGGCCGCGATCAACGCGGTGCACGCCGACGCGACCACCGCCGCCGGCACCGACTGGACCCAGATCCTCGCGCTCTACGACCAGTTGGCGGCCCGCGCGCCGGGGCCGGTGGTGGCGCTGAACCGGGCGGTCGCGCTGGCCGAGGTGCGCGGACCGGCCCCCGCCCTGGCCGAGGTGGACCGGCTGGACCTGACCGGCTACCACGTGTGGCACGCGGTGCGGGCCGACCTGTTGCGCCGGCTCGACCGGCCGGCCGAGGCCCGGGCCGCGTACGACGCGGCGATCGCCGGCACCGCCAACACCGCCGAGCGGGAGTTCCTGCGCCGCCGCCGGGACCGCCCGGCCGGGTAGCCGTGCCTACGCGTCGCGCAGCCGGCGCAGGATCCGGGTCAGCTCCGTGCGGTCGCCCGCGTCGAGCGCCTCGAAGAACCGTTCCGCCTCGGTGGCCCGCGCGGTCTGGATGGCGGCGCCGACCCGCTCGCCCTCGGCGGTCGGCGCGACGAGCGTGGCTCGCCTGTCACCCGGGTCGGGTCGCCGCTCGACCAGCCCGCGTTCCTGGAGCCCGTCCACCACCTCGGTGGCCGAGCGGGGCGCGATGCGCAGGTGCTCGGCGAGCGTGCCGGGCCGTAGCGCCCCGTGCCGCAGCAGCACCCCCAGCGCCCGCGCCTGCCCCGGGCTGATCTCCCACGGTTCCAGCGCGCGTTTGGTCTGGTGGCGCAGTCGCCGGGTCACCGCCCAGAACGTCTCGGCCAGGCTCTCCTCGTCGCTGCCGGTCACGGGAATACGGTAGCAGCATCTCCTGTTGTTCCCTCATGATGAGGTAACCTCAGCATTATTCCGGACAGAGGAGAACCCCTTGGCATCCACCCCCGACGGCCGTGGAGCCGGCCGAACCGTGTCCGCCGCCGAGAAGGCCCAGGCCCGCGACGTGTCACTACGCCGCATCGGCGGCCTCTTCACCGCCCACCGCGGCCCGCTCGCCGCCGTGGTGGCGATCATCGTGGCGTCCTCGATCATCGCGATGGCGTCGCCGTTCCTGCTGCGTACCGTCATCGACCGGGCCCTGCCCGAGCGTGACCTGACGTTGCTGGCCTGGCTGGTCGCGGCCATGGTCGCGGTCGCCGCCGTGACCGCCGTGCTCGGCGT
Organism: Micromonospora sp. NPDC051300; assembly: GCF_044455315.1. Taxonomy (NCBI): domain Bacteria; kingdom Bacillati; phylum Actinomycetota; class Actinomycetes; order Micromonosporales; family Micromonosporaceae; genus Micromonospora; species Micromonospora sp. NPDC051300. Next base: position 208,003 of record NZ_JBITEP010000004.1, read on the forward strand.
CGCCCAGACCTGGATCTCCACCCGGGTCGGCCAGGAGGTCATGCACCGGCTGCGCACCGACGTCTTCGCCCACCTCCAACGCCAGTCGATCGGCTTCTTCGTGCGCACCCGCACCGGCGAGGTGCAGTCGCGCATCACCAACGACATCGGCGGCATGCAGTCGGTGGTCACCTCCACCGCCACCTCGATCGCCGCCAACCTCACCACCGTCGTCGCCACCGCCGTCGCCATGCTGGCGCTGAGCTGGCGACTCACGCTCGTCTCGCTCGTCGTGCTGCCGCCCGCGCTCTGGCTCACCCGCCGGGTCGCCCGGCTGCGCCGCGAGATCACCGCGCGCCGCCAGCGGGAGCTGGCCGACCTCACCGTCACCATCGAGGAGAGCCTGTCGGTCAGCGGCGTCCGGCTGGCCAAGACGCTCGGCACCGGCACGGCCCTGGTCGACCGGTTCACCGCCTCCTCGGCCCGCCTGGTCGACCTGGAGCTGCGCTCCGAGCTGGCCGGCCGCTGGCGGATGGCCGCCATGACGGTGGTCTTCGCCGCCATCCCCGCGGTGATCTACCTGGGCGCCGGCCTGCCCGGCACCGCCGGCACGCTCACCATCGGCACGCTCGTCGCGTTCACCGCGCTGCAGGGCAACCTGTTCCGCCCGCTGATGGGCCTGCTCAACGTCGGCGTCACGCTGACCGCCTCGCTGGCGCTGTTCGCCCGCATCTTCGAATACCTCGACCTGCCGGTGGAGGTCGCCGAGCCGACCCGCCCGGCGACGCTGGATCCGGCCACGGTCCGCGGCCACCTGCGCGTCGAGGACGTCACCTTCAGCTATCCGGGCAGCGACACCGCCGCGCTCGCCGGCGTCAGCCTGGACGTCCCGGCCGGCACCAGCCTGGCCCTGGTCGGCGAGACCGGCTCCGGCAAGAGCACGCTCGCCGCCCTGCTCAGCCGGCTGCACGACCCGGACGCCGGCCGGATCACCATCGACGGCGTCGACCTGCGCGACGTGCGCCTGGCCGACCTGGCCGCCGTCGTGGGCGTGGTCAGCCAGGAGACCTACCTGCTGCACGCCACCGTGCGCGACAACCTCCGGTACGCCCGGCCAGATGCCACCGACGCCGACATCGAGGCCGCCGCCCGCGCCGCCCGGATCCACGACCTGATCGTCGCGCTGCCCGACGGGTACGACACCATGGTCGGTTCCCGCGGCCACCGCTTCTCCGGCGGCGAGCAACAGCGCCTGGCCATTGCCCGGACGCTGCTGCGCGACCCGCGGATCCTGGTCCTCGACGAGGCGACGAGCGCGCTGGACACCGAGACCGAGCGCGCCGTGCAGCGGGCCCTGGACGAGCTGGCCCGCGGCCGTACCGTGGTGACCATCGCGCACCGCCTCTCCACGGTCCGCGACGCCGACCGGATCGCCGTGCTCGACCACGGCCGCATCGTCGAGTCCGGCACCCACCAGTCCCTCCTCACCCACCAGGGCCGCTACGCCACCCTCCTCGGCTGAGCGTCCCCTCCCGCCCGGTCGATCATGAAGTTGGCGGCATGAATGGAGATCATCATCGCCGTCAACTTCATGATCGACGCGGTGCGGGCGGGGGTGGGGGTGGGGGGTCCGGGGGTGGGGGGAGCAGGGGCTCCAGGGGGGTGAACGTCTCCACCGGGGCGTCGGGGCGTGGGCCGCGGCGTGCGGTCGGCGGGCGCGCCCGGTCCCGTCGGGTGGGCTCGGGGCGCGGCGGGTCGGGTGGGGTGCCGCTGTCGCGCTCCTGGGCGTACTCGGTGCGCCGCCGGGCCAGGTCGCGCTCGCACTCCAGCGCGATGCGCTGCTCCCAGTACGGCTGGAGCAGCCGACGGACCCGCTCGTCGAGGTGCACCGTCACGTCCGGCTCGCAGGCGAACGACACCTCGCCGCGCGCGTACGTCCAGGGTGGCGGGTCGTCGGCGGCCAGCGCCTCGGTCAGCGCGGCGAGCAGCTCACGTGGGCGGTGCGGCGGCACCTCGCCCGCGCAGCGGACCGCCAGGCGGCGCAGGCGCTGCGTGGCCTGCGGCTGGAAGTAGTCGACGTACCAGCCGAACAGCTCCGGCCGGGCGGTGTCGGAGGACCAGGTGAAGGTGGCGCGGATCAGGAACACGTAGACCTGTCCCTGCGCCGGCGCCACCAGCGGCTCCGGGTACCGCCGGTCGACGGTGGTCATCGGCGTGGCCGGCGCCTCGGACCACCAGAGTCGCCGCAGCGTCGGCTGGGCGCCGGCCCAGAACCTGCGGGTACGCGAGCGCGCCGCGTCCCCGAGCGTCCGGGCCCGAGCGGCCCAGCGTCGCCGCCGGCCGTCGACGGGTACGCCGGGTGTCGCCCCCGGGCCGGGGTCGTCCGGCTCTCCGGTCATCGCACCCCCTCCGCCGGTCGGCAGCCACCCGCCCGGGAGTCGAGGTCGGCGGCTCCCGGGCCGGTCGGGCGAGGGGTGTACGGGTCGTCGCGCGCGGCGACCCGCGATCCACCGTAACAACCGCTGCGGGCGGTGGCGGGCAGCCGCGCGGGCGAGGGCATCCAGCTCCTGATCGACCGATCGGATGAGCCGCTTCCTAGTCCTATCGACGGGACTTCGGACCGGCAGTCTGTTAACGTGCTCATGCGGTCGGTCCCGTTGATGGGACCGACCGTCCAGACCGGACGCCGATCTCCGCGTGATGTCTTGATTCCGCCAGGTGGCGCTTCGTAGCGTGAAACTCCGCGATCGGGCCGGCGGTGGGGGCGCCGGCGGTCCGACGCGATCGTCACTGTGGGGTGGGAATGCTGATCGCCGGAGCCGTACCGGTAGCGCGCGTCATGGCGGAGTTGAGCACCGAGCGGTCCCTGTTCCACTCCGCGGCCGACTTCCAGCACGCGTTCTCCTGGACCGTCCGCCGGCTCGACGGTGACCTGCGCGTCCGCCTCGCCGTGCGGCAGGAGCGGAACGAGGACCTGGACCTGCTCTGCCACGGCCCGCGCGGCCGGACCGCGATCGAACTGAGCTACGTCACCATCCGCTGGAACGGCGCCGACCCGCACACCGGCGAGGACTACGGCCTACGCAGCCACACCGCCGCCGAGATCGTCCGGAACCGCTTCGTCGCCGACGTCGAGCGGCTGGAGATCCTCTGCGGCGCCGAACCGGCCGGGACGGACGGGCTGGCCCTCCTGCTCACCAACGACCACGCGCTGTGGCGGGCCCCCGTCACCGACCAGCCCACCCGGGACCGCGAGTTCCGGCTGCACGACGGCCGGCGGCTCACCGGCGCGCTCCGGTGGGGCGTCGACGGCCGCTACTTCCTGCCGAACGAGCGCCACCTGACCGGCGACTACCGGCTCGACTGGCGGGACTTCAGCCACCTGCCGGGGCGCCACGGCCAGTTCCGCTGGCTCGCCGTGCCGGTCGCGGGGCGGGACTGACCGGATGGGCGTGGAGGCGCGCCAGGCCGCCGGCCGGACCGTGGAGTTCCTCAGATCCGTCGCCGAGCGGCGCTACGACCGGGTCTGGACCCCCGACGTGCTCCGTCGTACCCCGGACGTGCAGGGGTTCGCCGTCTTCCACCGCGGCGGCCTGGCGCTGGCCCAGGTCGCGGTCGCCCCGGGCGACCCGACCCGCTGCCGCGTCCGGACGTCCTGCGCGGCCGGCGCCGACGTGACGGACGTGTCCGAGGCGACGGTCTGGGCGGACATCAGGAACCAGTTGACCGAGGAGGGGCACTACCGTTGCCTCGTCGCGCCCGACCGGCACGCCTGCCACGTGGTGTTCACCCGTGACCTCAGTGTCCCACCGATCGGGGACGCGACCGCGCCCGCCACGCGTTCCGCACGCGATCTGCTCGACGGCGCGCTGGCGACGTGCGTGCACAACGCCACGGCCGACTTCCGCGACCTGTCCGCCTACCTCGCGGCCCGACCGCTGGAGCCGACCGAGGCCGACGCCCGGTTCCTCTTCGCCTGCGCCCGGGGCTGAGCCGTCCTGCGGGACGGCGTCGGCTCCGCGGCCGGCCGCAACCCCGCGAGCCGGACGAAGATCTCCCGCTTCGCGGTGGCTGCGCCACGCCGATCGAGGACGTAACCGGTCAACCAGAGCCAACCGAGGTGCGTCAGCTCGGGGCCGACCGAGGCGACCCGGAACGTCAGCGCACGGTCGCCGGCGAACTGCACCGAGGCGCGGCCGTCGACCCGCAGCAGGTCACCCGGTCGCGGGCGCACCGCTACCAGCGGCCCTCGTTCGGTGGACGGCACTCACGGGCGTGCATCGCCTGCCAGTCCCGCAGGGCCCGCGTCAGCCGCTCGTTCTCCACCGTGAGCCGGCGGAGCTGCCGGTGCAGGTCGGTCAGCTCGTCGGCCACCTCGGTCTGGAACGCGCGTACCTGATCGCCGTCGACGCCCCGCCGAGTCGCGGTGTGATCGAATCGGATCGCCACGCGAGGAGTGCCATGCGAGAAGTGCCGGATTACTGGCGCATCGCCGATGACGTGATCGCCGATGTCAGATCGAAGAAGCTGAAGCCGGGGGAGAAGCTGCCCTCGATCGCCGTGCTGCGCGAGAAATACCGTGTCAGCCACGGCACCGTGCAGATGGCCTATGCACGGCTGGAAGCCCTGCGGGTGATCCGGCGTCAGCAGGGCAAGGGCGTCTTCGTGACGGACCCGAAGACCTGGATGAGAGAGCCGTAGCCCGCGTCAGTCCAGCAGGGCCTTCGTCCACTGGTCGGTGCGGCGTTCGGTGTATTCAGCGTCGTTGCGCCAGGCGTCGCCGTGCCCGGTCCGCCAGTGCGTCGTCCAGGGTTGCACCCCGAGCGCGGCCTGGTCCCGCAGGAAGTCGTGCATCGCCCGGGCCCGCGCGGGCAGCAACGGCACCAGATCGCGGCGCTGCCGCTCGTCCAGCCCGTAGGCGTCCACGAGGGCGCGCAGGCGCTGCCCCGCGTCGGCGCGCTGCCAGTCGGGGTGCGCCGACAGCGGGACGAAGCCGTGCGCCGCGTAGGCGAGATCCCACAGGCGTGATCCCGGACCGGCGTTGTCCCAGTCGATGACGACCCACCGGTCGCCGATCACGAGGTTCCACGGCGCGAGGTCGTGGTGCACGATCATGTCGTCCCGGTCGGCTGGGATCAGGACGCCCCACCGCGCGTCCGGCGGCGGGGTGAACGTCGCGAGCGCGTCGTGCAGCTCGCGCGCCAGCCGGCCCACCCGGGCGAGCCGGTCCAGCGGTTCGAGCAGGTCGAAGCGGTGCGGCCAGGGCACCTCACCCGCCGCGTAGGTGAGCACCTCCCGCCCCCGCTCGTCGATCCCGAGCGGCCGGGGAGCGCCCCGGAAACCGACCGACCAGAGGTGGTCGAGCAGCGCGTGCACCGACGGGGTCCAGGGACCGGCCGGCCGGCGCACGGTGTCCCCGACCCGCACCACGCCCGCCGACACGTTCCCGCCCGCGAGCGGGACCTCCTCGGCGCTCATCGGCCCACGGTCCCGTCCGCGACCCGGAAGGCCCGCCGGTACGCCGACGGCGAGGTCCTCATCGCCCGCGCGAAGTGGTGCCGGTAGGTGACCGCGCTCTCGAAGCCCGTCGCGGCGGCGATCTCGTCGATCGGCGCGGTTGTCGTCTCGAGCAGCGCCAGGCTCGCCTGGATCCGCTGCGCGACCAGCCACCGGATCGGGCTGGTTCCGCTGGCGAGCTTGAAGTGGCGCAGGTAGGTGCGGGTCGACATGTGCGCCTGTCGGGCGAGTTCGCCGACGGTGAGGGGCCGGTCGAGGTTGCTCATCGCCCACGCCATGCTCCGGCTGATCCGGTCGTCGTCGTGACCGACCGCGACCGGGGCCTCGATGAACTGCGCCTGTCCGCCGTCGCGGTGCGGCGGGATGACCAGCCGGCGGGCCACCGCGTTGGCGACGGAGGGGCCGAAGTCGGTGCGGATCAGATGGACGCACAGGTCGAGTCCGGCCGCGCTGCCGGCGCTGCTCAGCACGCCGTCGTCGTCGACGTAGAGCACGTCCGGGTCGACCCGGACCAGGGGGAAACGTTTCTGCAGCAGCTCCGCGTAGCGCCAGTGGGTGGTGGCGCGTCGGCCGTCGAGCAGCCCGGCGGCGGCCAGCGCGAAGGCGCCCGAACAGATCGAGACGATCCGGGCGCCCCGTCGGCGGGCCCGCCGCAGCGCGGCGGTCACCGCGGGCGAGGGCGCGCCGTGCACGTCGCCGACCCCGGGCACGATCACGGTCTGCGCCGCCTCGAACACCTCCAGCCCGTTGGCGGTGGACAGCGTGGCGCCGCCGAGCATCCGGACCGGCTCCGGGCGCTCGGCGCACACCGCGAGGTCGTACCAGTCGACGTCGAGTTCCGGCCGGGGCAGCCCGAACACCTCCGTCACGATGCCCAGCTCGAAGGCGGACATCCCGTCGTAGGCCAGCACCGCCACGCTCCGGCCGGCATCGTACGTTGCGGGTGCCACGGTCATGGCGCGAACTTAGCGGATGTCGGCACTGTCGCCACTGCCCGCCGGGCGACGGTTCGGCAAGCATCGAGGGCATGTCTTCCGTACTCTCCGTCGCCCCGGCCGATCCCGCCGCCGCGGCCGCACACTTCGCCGCCCGACTGCGCTTCGAGACCGACGTCAGCGACGTGCACGCCGATCTGCACGCCGCCGTGGCCGGGTTGCTCGTGGTGGACTCGCGCAGTGCGCAGGCGTGGGACCAGGGCCACCTGCCCGGTGCCGTGCACCTGCCCACCGCGGAGATCCCGGCGCGGGCGGCGGACCTGGTCCCGCCGGGCGCGGTGGTCGTCACCTACTGCTGGGGGCCGGGTTGCAACGGCGCCACGCGTGCCGCGCTGGCCTTCGCCCGACTCGGTCACCAGGTCAAGGAGATGCTCGGCGGCTACGAGTACTGGGTGCGGGAGGGGTTCCCGGTGGAGAGCGCCGCCGGTGTGGTCAGCCGGCCGGTCGACCCGTTGACGGCACCGCTGCGGCCGGCGGCGGGCTGTGGTTGCTGAGACATCCGCCGACGGGCCGGCCGGTCATACTGTTCCCGATGGCCGTGGTCGTGCGTACCGAAGATGGTTGTCGCCTGTGGGCCGACCAGGCCGGCGCCGGACCGCCGCTGGTGCTGTGTCACGGCGGTCCGGGCATGTGGGACTACCTCGGCCCGGTCGCCCGGCTGCTCGACGACCGCGTCCGGGTCATCCGGTGGGACCAGCGCGGTTGCGGGCGCTCCGAGCGGCGCGGACCGTACGCGATCGACCGTTTCGTGGCCGACCTCGACGCGGTCCGCGCGCAACTCGGTGGCCCGAGGGTCGCGCTGCTCGGCCATTCGTGGGGCGCGCACCTGGCCCTGCGGTACGCGCTCACGCACCCGGACCGGGTCAGTCACCTGATCTACGTCTCCGGCACCGGCATCGACCCCGAACGCGGCTGGCACCCGCACTACGAGCGGAATCTCCGGCGGCGGCTCGAACCGTATCGGGACCGGTGGGAGGCGCTGGGGGCCGGCCCGAACACCCCGGCGGTGGAACGCGAAAGGGCGGTCCTGCAATGGTCGGCCGACTTCGCCGACCCGGCCACCGCGCTCCGGCACGCCGAGGCCATGGCCACGCCCTGGCTGGGTCTCAACCGCGACTGCAACCAGGCCGTCAACGCCGAGGTGAAACGGGAGCTGAGAGAGGCCGACCTGGCCGCGCGGTGCCGAACGCTGGAGGTGCCGGTGCTGATCGTCGACGGACCGGAGGACATCCGCCCGCGCTGGGGCGTCGACTCCCTCCACCGGGCGCTGCCCCACGCGGGGCGGGTGAGTCTGGCCGGGGCCGGCCACCTGCCGTGGGTCGAGGATCCGCACGGCTTTCGTCACGCGGTGACCACCTTCCTGACGTGACACGGTGAGCGCCAACCCATCGACACACTGTCATTAATGGATGTTTGGCGGGTGTCGGCGGGCCGATCATCCTGGTCGGATGTCGGGACGGACATCGCCGTTCGACGATGACAGGAGGGACCGTGCGCACACCATCCCGTGCGTTGACGGGGACCACCGCGCTGCTCATGGCAGCCGGCATGGTCCTGACCGCCGCAGCCGGCGGTCAGGCGGCACCCCGGGAAGAGACCCGCACCGAGGCCTCACCCGACCACCTGCCGGGCGACCGGCACGACACCAAGGCCACCGACAACCGTAGGGGCCGCGTCGCGGCCAGCGCGCGACAGCGGGACCGGGCCGCCGCGCTCGGCGCGCGGGTCCGCTGGACCGACTTCGGTACGCCTGCCACGCTCACCTCGACCGGCAGGCCGCTCGCCACCGGCCTGCCCGCCGACCCGGCCGCCGCGGCCCGGGCGTACGTGGCGGCGAACCGCGACGTGCTCGGGCTGACCGCCGAGGGCGCCGCCGCGCTGGAGCAGTTGACGGTGGCGCCGATGGGGCAGGGCGCGACGGTGGTGTTCCGGCAGCGCTTCGGCGAGCTGCCGGCCGCCGTCGACGGCATCCTGGCGGTCGGCGTACGCCAGGGAGCGGTCTGGCACGTCAGCTCCTCGCTGGCGCGGGACGCCCAGGCGCCCGCGCCGGCCACGATCGACGCCGCGCAGGCGCGACGGGCCGCGATCGCGGACTCCGGCCGCGCCGACGCGCGGGTGTCGCGTACCTCCCTGGTCGCGGTGCCCACCGCGGACCGGGGGCCGCGCGCGGCGTGGGAGGTCGTGCTCGGCGCGGACACCACCGGCGCGGACCCGGCCGCCTACGCGACCTACGTGGACGCCCGCGACGGCGCCGTGCTGGTCCGCGAGGACCTGATCGACCACGCGGCGGACAACCCGTCCTGGGACGTCTTCCCGAACTCGCCCCGGGTCGACCGGTCCTCGGTCGACACCCGGGTGCGCTGGTGCGCCGCGCCGGCCGCCGGCTGCCGCGAGGTGGTCGGGGTGCCGGGGCAACCGGCGTGGGACGTGGACCCGGCGACCGGGGCGTCCACCACCACGACGAAGGGCAACAACGCGATCGCGGTGCAGAACTGGTTCAGCAACGACCCGTTCAGCGTCGGCACCGAGACCGCCACGCCGCGCCCGGACCGCACCTACGCCTACCCGTGGACCAACCAGTGGCAGGAGCGGCGCTGCGACCCGGAGGTGTTCACCTCGCCGCAGGCCAACGACATCGACGCGGCCCGGGCCAACCTGTTCGGCATGCACAACCGGATGCACGACTGGACCTACCACCTGGGCTTCACCGAGGACACCTGGAACCTCCAGCAGGACAACCTCGGTCGCGGCGGCCTCGGCGGCGACGCCGAGCAGGGCAACGCGCAGGCCGGCGGCGTCAGCGGCGGCCCGCCGACGTTCCCGGCGCGCAACAACGCCAACCAGATCACCCCGCCGGACGGCGTCGCGCCGACGACGAACATGTACCTGTGGCAGCCGGTCGCCGGCTCGTTCTACGCCCCCTGCGTGGACGGCGACTTCGACATGTCGGTGATCGCCCACGAGTACGGCCACGCGGTCACCAACCGCATGATCGCCGGCCCGAGCGCCGGGGTCAGCTCGCCGCAGGGCATGAGCGAGAGCTGGTCGGACCAGCTCGCCATGGAGTACCTGTTCGAGCACGGGTACGCCGCGCCGGGCCGGCGGGGCTTCACCATCGGCGAGTACACCACCCAGGACCCGAACGCGGGCATCCGCAACTACAACATGAGCGCCAGCCCGCTGAACTACTCGTCTGTCGACTACGACGTCACCGGTCTCCAGGTGCACGCCTCCGGCGAGGTGTGGAGCGCCACCAACACCGACATCCGGGCGGCCATGATGCGCCGCTGGGGCGCCGGCACGCCGGCGGTGCAGAAGGCGTGCGCGAACGGGCAACGGCCGGTGACCGCCTGCCCGGGCAACCGGCGCTGGATCCAGCTCGTCGTCGACTCGTTCCTGCTGATGGCGGTCAGTCAGGTCAGCATGGTCGACGCCCGGGACGCGATGCTCGCCGCCGACCGGATCCGCTTCGGCGGGGCCAACCAGGATCTGCTCTGGAACGGGTTCGCCGCGCGCGGCCTCGGCGAGAGCGCGGCCAGCGTCGGCAACGCCGACCCCGACCCCACCCCGGGCTTCACCTCGCCGTACGCCCGCGAGGGCTCGCTGCGGCTGCTGCCGCTCGGCGAGCGCGGGCCGGTGGCCGGGGCGCAGCTCTTCGTCGGGCGCTACCAGGCGCGGGCGGTGCCGGTCGCGGACACCGACGCGGCCACCCCGCTGACCGACCGGGTTCTCCTGGTGCCCGGCACCTACGAGTTCGTGGTCCGGGCGCCCGGCCACGGGCACGTCCGGGTCGGTCCGGTGACGGTTCGGGCCGGGCAGAACCGCACGCTGCCGGTGGTGCTGCCGACCAACCTGGCCTCTGCCGGCGCGGGGGCGACGGTCACCGGCGACGGGATCAACCTGCCGTCGATCGCCGACGACGACGAGGCCACGAACTGGGCCTCGCTCGCCGCGCCGGTGGCCGGGCGGCAGGTCACCGTGGACCTGGCCGGCGGGCTCCAGCAGGTACGCCGGGTGCAGGTCAGCGCCATGCTGCGGCCCCCGGTCGTCGGGGACGCCGACGCCGGCACGCAGAGCCGGTATTCGGCGGTGCGGCAGTTCCGGGTCCTGGCGTGCACCGCCACGGGCGCGGTGACCTGCGCCGAGGCGGCCGACTTCCGGCCGGTGTACACGAGCCGGCCGGACGCCTTCCCGGCGGTGGCGCCGCGGCCCCGGGCGCCGGAGCTGGTGCTGCGCTCGTTCGACATTCCGCGCACCGCGGCCACCCACCTGCGGGTCGAGGTGCTGACCAACCAGTGCACCGGCGGGCCGGACTACGCCGGTGAGCAGGACGCCGACCCGCGGGCGGCGACCGACTGCGCGACGGCGAGCCCGCAGGCGCAGAACGTGCGGATCGCCGAGTTCCAGGCGTTCGCGCGCTGAGCACGCGGCGGGGGGGGGCGGGGGGGCCCGCCCCCCCCCCCCCCCCGGGTTGACCCCCCCTTCGGGGGGGGGTCGCCCGGCGGGGGCGGGTACCCCGGCGTGGACTGTGTGGCGTGCGAGCTTGACCGTGTGCTCTGCGCTCGGGGGCGGGGGGGCGGGCGGCGGGTCCGGGCCACCCCCCCCGCCACCGGGTGTTCACCCGCGATTCGGGGCGTGGTCGCCGGGCGGGGGCTGTACGCCGGGCAGGATCCTGGTCAGACTGAGCGACGACCGGCAAACGACGTCGGTCGATGCCTTGCCGGCTCGCTCAAGGAGGATCCCTTGACCCCGTTCCGCGCCGTCGCCACCCGCGTCCGCCGCGCCCTGGCCGCGTCCGCCCTGGTCACCGCCGTGGCCGCCGCCGCGCTCGTGGCCCCCGCCACGGTCTCCACCCGGCTCGCCGAACCCGCCGACGCCGCCGTCTACAGCTCCTGCACGCTGTCGCGCTGCGCGGACGCGCGCACCGCGCGCTCCGGCTGGTCGGCGAAGAGCTTCCCGACCAGCCGCGGCTGGTACTCCTGGAGCGGCGGGCAGTGCAACTTCGCCGGTGGGCAGTTCTACAACCGCGAGGGCCAACTGCCCACCGGCGCCACCTACTACGAGTACGACGTCTACCCGCGCGCCTGCAACGCCTCGCGCGACGCGTACCGGATCGTGGTGAACAGGAGCACCGGGGCGACCTGGTTCTCACCCGACCACTACGCCAACTTCTACCGGCTCTGAGTTCCGTCGGCGCCGGCCCTCCCGGCCGGCGCCGGCCTTCGGAAAGGACGGATTCCATGGCTGGAGCGCCGCCGCAGCCGCCGGGCTGGCTCACGCTCGACGCCGGCTCGGCGCCGGAGCCGGCGGGCGTGCCGGTGCCCGGTGCGGCCGCCCGCACCCGGGCGGCGCTGCACGAGGCGCTCGCCGGGGCGGTTCCGCTGCCCGACTGGTACGGCCGCAACTGGGACGCGCTCGCCGACGTCCTCGCCGACCGGCTCGACGAGGGGCCGCTCACCCTCGTCGTGCGCGACGCGGCGGACCTGCTCGCCGACGAGCCGCCCGCCCAGTTCGGCACGCTGCTCGACGTGCTCGGCGCGGCGGCCGCCGGCGGTCACGCCGCCCTGCGGGTGGTCCTGCGAGATCACCCCGACCGGCTGCCCTCCCTGCGTGACCGCATCACCGCCGCCCTGGGCGCTCCCGACCACACCTGACTCTCCACCGCTTCGCCCCCGTTCCGCCGGACCGCCGAGCGACCAAGGAGTGCGCGCCATCGCGGACCCGGGACGCCGACACAAACTCCGTGATCACACCGATGGTGCCGGTGGCGGGTGGGGAGCGTGCGTCGACCATGAAGTTGACGGGGGCGGAGAGCGCTTTCCAGGCGGTCAACTTCATGATCAACGGGCGTGGCGAGGGGGAGGGGGTCAGTTGGGGTGGTCGAGGATGGCGCTGAAGCGTTCCTCGGCGAGGTCGAGCTGGGCGAAGATGTGGCGCTTGACCGGGGCGGACAGGGGGGTGTCGGCTCGGGCGATCAGCTCGCGGAAGACCGGCACCAGCGGGCGGTACTTGGCGGCCGACCGGGCCACCTTGGGGCCGACCGTGTGGATCACGCCGACGCCGTTGTCGGTGAAGTCCGACACCTTGATCACCCGGGCCCAGGGCTCCCGGTCCAGGCTGGCCGCCACGTGCTCCCGGTACTGCGCGTGCCGGTCCCGGTCCGGGTCGTACGCCGGGTTGGTGACCGCCGCGACGAGCCGCGCCACCCGTGGGCCGAAGCGGTCGGCGAGCGTGGCCAGCGCCGCCGCCGTGACGTCGGCGCCGGCCGGGGACGGGCCGGCCAGCTCGGCCGGGTGGTCCTCCACCGCGTCGTGCAGCAGCCCGGCGACGATCACGTCCACGTCCCGCACCTGGTAGTGGTGCATCATCCGGATCGCCACCCGCAGCAGGTGGTTCAGGTAGGGCTCGCGGACCCGCCGGTCGTCGCGGTGCAGGTCGGCGGCGAGGTCCAGCGCCCCGGTCAGCCGGTCCCGCGCGGCCTCGTCGAACGCGGTGATCTCCAGCCGGAAGCGGGCCAGCAGGCCGGGCTCGCCGTGGATCTCGGTGATCGCGTGCATCGGCATGGTGGCGAGGTACGCGGGGAAGTCCATGCCTCCCTTATAGCTGATCTTCGCTCCCCGCGGTTGTCGGCTGGCCGACGCGCGGCAGGTCGTCGCCGGTCAGCCGCTTCACCAGCCGCACGCAGGTGCCCTCCGGGGTGCCGACGATCGTCGCCTCGTCCATCACCCGAGCCATGATCAGCCGCCCCCGGCCCCGGTCGAGGCCGTCGTCGCCGTCGGCGGGCCGCCAGCCGCCGTGGTCGCGTACCTCGATCTCCAGCCGGTCGTCGCGCAGCTCGACCCGGAGCGTGGTGATCCCCTCGGGGGCGAACCGGTAGCCGTGCTCGATGGCGTTGGCGCACGCCTCGCCGGTGGCGATCAGCACCGTCTCCACGTCCCACTCGTCGACGCCCCGGGCCTGCAGCCAGTCGCGCAGCCGTTCCCGGGTGGGCGCGAGCCGGCCGGGATCGGCCGGGAGGTCGATGGTGAGGATCCGGCCGGCCGTCCCCTCCGTCACGTCCGGCCCTCCGTCCCGTGCCCGTCCCCGGGCCTGGGCGCCCACTCGCGCTGCCACCCCCTGCTGTCACCCTCTTGTCCCCGGTGGCGGCCGATTCATGCCACCCGCCGGCGAGTCCGTCAAAGGTGATCATCGCGCATCGCGGCCGGTGTGTCAGCCGACACCCCCGACGAACGGCGTCCGACCGGCGCCCCGAGGGGGTACGCCGGCCGGGCCGGGGTGCGAGCGGGTCAGAGCGGCAGCCGACCGGCGCCCGCCCAGGCGTCGACGACCAGCGGGACCAGCGGTGTCGGCAGCGGCGGCGCGGCACGCAGGGTCGGGGTCCACCCGGCGTCGCCGCCGAGGTCCGGGTCGTGGACCGCGTTGTACGCGGCGAGCAGGTCCACCGGCCGGGGCAGCCGGTCGCCGCGCCGCACCCAGCTCCCGCGCTCGGTGAGCGCGGTGCCGCCCCAGTCGTGGATCAGCTCCGCCGGGTCGACGTCGTCGGCAAGCGTGAAGAAGTTGTTCTCGGCGTGGATGGCGGACTGCACGCCGACACCGAGGGCGTACTCGAAGCCGGCGCCGCCGAGCCGGTAGTGGTTCTCGTGCACGTCGACCTGGCCGAAACGCACCCGGGGCAGCCGTTGCAGGTCCCCGTCGAAGAGGTTGTGGCGCACGGTGACCTTGAGCCGGTCGACGTCCGGGCCGACCGTGTTGGAGGAGCCGATCAGCATCAGCTTGTCCCGGCCGACGAACCGGTTCCAGGACGCGGTGACCAGGCTGGCGGTGTGCGTGACGTCGAGCGAGCCGTCGTGCACCTGCCAGGGCCGGCCGAAGTGGACCGGCTGGGCGCTGTCCGGGTTGTCCCCGTCGGTGAACGTGTTGTGGTCCACCCACACGTGCTCGCTGCGGCGCACCGAGATCTGGTCGTACTGGGAGTTCCAGTTCCCGGTGTCGCCGTCGGTGGGGGACCAGGCCGGGAAGCAGTCCCGGGCGTCGGCGAACTCCAGGTTGCGCACGATCACGTCGGTGACCCGGTCGATCATCAGGGTGAGCCCGGTGAGTTTCGCGCCGCGCAGCCCGACGATCGTGGTGTGGGAGCCGACGTTGATCTGCGTATGCGCGGTCTGCGCGGCCACCGAGCGGACCCGGGCCGCCTCCACCGGACCGCTCGGGTTCACCCGCCCCCAGACCGCCGGGTCGTACGCGGCGAGGTAGGCCGGCAGCGAGTATTCCGGGTCGGCCAGGTCGGCGCAGTCCAGGAGCGTGCCGTCGGGTCCCTCGAACCCGTCGATGGTGCCGGCCACGTACACGATCTTCGGGGTGGCGTCGGCGGCGTTCGTGGCGTTGTCGCCGCCGAGCGCGGCGACCAGTTCGGCGCGGGTCCGCACCACGCGTACCCGGTCGGCGGTCGCGGCCGCGCCGCCTGTGGTGCCGGCGCCCTCGGCGGCCCAGCCGTCGTTCGCCGGCAGCGCCTGCCGGCCGATCAGCTCGGCGGCCCGCGACGGGCGCGGCCCGGCGGGGGCGGCCGGCGCGGGCGCGGCGACGGTGAGGGTGAGGGCCGCCGCGAGGATGGCGGCGGGCCCGATTCGTCTGCGCATGACTCGTTCCGTCCTTCGGTCAGAGATGGTTGTCGTCGAGGTCCACCACGTACGGTCGGGTCGCCCACGGCACCCCGGCCTCGGACGGCAGCGCGCCGGTGTCCGCCGCCGCGCGCAGCACCTCGCCGACGCCGCGGATCACCCGCACCCGCTGCGGCCCGTCGCCGACAGTGCGCACCACGTCGCCGCCGAGCAGCGTCGGCTCCGGCGCGTCCCGCAGCGCGTCCAGCACCGCGGTGAACGGCCCGGTACGCGCCAACGGCGCGATCAGCGGCACGCCGCCGGCCCGGTGGTCGAGCAGGTTCGCCAGCAGCCCCTGCCGGCCGGGCACCACGCGCGGGCGGGCGTCCGAGGGCAGCCGCAGCCGGTCGGTCGGGTACTCCAGCACCGCGCGGCCCCGCCCGCCGGTGACCAGCACGTCGCCGGCGACGTGCTCCTCGGCGGCCAGGGTGAGCGCGGCCAGCACCGGCGGGCCGGCGTGCGGGGTGAGCCGCAGGACCGTGGTGTCGTCCACCTCGATCGGGCGTACCCGGTAGCGTTCCACCTCGATCCGGGCCGGCCGCACCGGTTCGCCGGTAACCGCCCCGGCCACCGCCAGGCACTGCATCAGCGCGTGCGCGAGCGGGTTGGCCAGCACCCCGTCGAGCGCCGGCCGGCCGTCCACCGACCGACGCCCGGCCCACGCCGAGCGGGCGTAGTAGGCGTCCGGGCGCTGCCACCCGGCGACCGTGGCGATGCCGGAGACCGGGCCGAGCCGGTCGGCGGCCAGCGCCCCGGTCAGCTCGGCCAGCGCGGCCGAGCCGAGCGCCTGGAAGTTGACCTGCACCGCCCGCCCGGCGGCGTCCGACGCGGCCAGCAGCGCCCGGTGCTCGGCCAGGTCGAGCACCGGCGGTTTCTCCAGCAGCAGGTCGGCGCCGGCGGCGAGCACGTCCCGGGCGATCGGCAGGTGGGTGTGCGGCGGCGTGCAGACCACCACCACGTCGGGGCGGGACGCGGCGAGCATCGCCCGGTGGTCGGTGAAGACGCCCGTGCCCGGCGGCGTCGGCGCGTCCGGCTCGTCCTCCTGCGGACGCACGTCGACCAGGGCGACCAGGCGCAGCCGGCCGGCGGCGTGCAGCGCGGCGATCACCCGCCGGTGCCAGCGCCCGTGCCCGTTCGCCCCGACAAGCGCCACCCGAGGCGGTCCGTCGGCGGTCACCGGGCACCGGCCAGGGTGGCCCGGACGCCGTGGCGCTCCAGCGCGGTCAGCCAGCCGGTCACGTCCGCGCGGAACTCCTCGTCGGCGGCCAGGTCGGCGGGGAAGACCTCGCGCACCGCGAAGACCGCGTCGACCACCCCGGCCGGCGTCCGCCGGCCCCGGGCGAGCGCGGCGCGCAGCCGGCCGGCGAGCGGGTCGTCCAGCGGCAGCGGCCGGCCGTCGTCGGCGTGGCCGAGCAGGAAGCGCAGCCAGGCCGCCACCACCAGCGCGCACCAGCGCGCCGACCGGCCGGCCGCGCGCAGGTCGGCGACCGTGTGCAGGACCCGTTGCGGCAGCTTCTGCGAGCCGTCCATGGCGACCTGCCAGGTGCGGTGCCGGATGGCCGGGTTGCCGAAGCGGGCCAGCACCTGCTCGCCGTACCCGGCGACGGAAACTCCGGGCGGCGGGGTGAAGCTCGGCGCGACCTCCTCGGCGAGCAGCCGGCGCAGCGTCGCGTCCAGGTGCGGCAGCGTCAGCGCCTCGGCCACCGTCTCCGCGCTGGCGAGGGCGCCCAGGTACGCGGTGGCCGAGTGCACGCCGTTGAGCGCGCGTAGTTTCAACCGCTCCCACGGACCGGCGTCGTCGGTGAGGATCGCCCCGGCCCGGTCCCAGGCGGGGCGGCCGCCGGGGAAGTCGTCCTCGATGACCCACTGCGACCACGGCTCGGCCTCCACCGCCGCCAGGTCGGTCACGCCGAGCGCCCGCCGGGCCGTCTGCCGGGTCGCGTCGGTGCTGGCCGGCACGATCCGGTCGACCATGGTGCCGGGGCAGGTGACCTGCGCCGCCACCCGGTCGCCTGTCGCGTCGGGCACCCGGGCCAGCGCCAGGCTCTGGTCGACGAGGGAGCGCAGCCGGCGTCCGTTGGCCGGCAGGTTGTCGCAGCTCACCAGCGCCAGCGGCCCGGCGTCGGCGGCGGCCCGGGCGAGCAGCCCGCGCACCAGCAGGCCGGGCACGGTGCGCGGCGGCCGGTCGGTGGTCAGGTCGGCGGTCAGCTCGGCGTCGGCGACAAGCGTGGCGGTCACCGGGTCGAGCTGGTACGCCTTCTCGGTCACGGTCAGCGTGACCACCCGGATCGCCGGGTCGGCGAGCAGCCGCACCACCGCGTCCGGGTCACCGGCGGCGTGCCGTACCCCGGCCAGCGCGCCGACCACCCGGGTCGACGCACCCTCGGCGGCGAGCGTGGTGACGCTGAACAGCGAATCCTGCGCGGCCAGCGCCTCGACCACGTCGGTGCTGCGCGGCGCGACGCCGACGATGCCCCAGTCGCCGCCGGCCGCGCCGACCGCCGCCTCGGTGTGCACGGCCTGGTGCGCCCGGTGGAACGCGCCGAGCCCGAGGTGGACGATGCCGGCCGGCACGGTGCCGGGGCGCAGCAGGGGCCGGCTCTCCTCGGGCAGCCGGCGCAGCGTGGCCAGGCCGAGCCGGGTGTCGACGGTCAGCGCCATGCCGGGCCGTCCGGGAAGCGGAACTCGGCGATCGACTCCGGCCGCATGGTGGCGCTGTAGCCGGGCGCGGTGGGCAGCAGGTAGCGCCCGTCGCGGGTGCGGACCGGGTCGACGAAGTGTTCGTGCAGGTGGTCCACGTACTCGACCATCCGGCCGTCCAGCCCGGTGCTCACCCGCAGGTGGTCGAAGACCGCGAGGTGCTGCACGTACTCGCAGAGTCCGACGCCGCCGGCGTGCGGGCAGACCGGCACTCCGAACTTCGCCGCCAGCAGCAGCTCGGCCAGCACCTCGTCGACGCCGCCGACCCGGCACGCGTCGACCTGCATCACGCCGATCGCCTCGGCCTGGAGCAACTGCTTGAAGATGACCCGGTTGGCGGCGACCTCGCCGGTGGCGACCCGGCACCGGCCGCCGGACAGCTCGGTCACCGCGCGGGCGATCCGGGCGTGCCCGAGCACGTCGTCGGCGTGCGTCGGCTCCTCGATCCAGTACGGGTCGACCTCGACGAGCGTCGCCATCGCGGCGATCGCCTCGTCCACGTCCCACACCTGGTTGGCGTCCATCATCAGCAGCGCGTCCGGGCCGATCTCGGCCCGGATGATCCGCGCTCGCCGCCTGTCGTCCTCGAGCCGCCCGCCGACCTTCATCTTCACCGCGCGCCACCCCGCCGCGTACGCGTCACGGGTCAGCGCCCGCACCCGCTCGTCCGGGTAGCCGAGCCACCCCACCGACGTGGTGTACGAGGGGAAACCGTCGCGCTCCAGCCCGGCGAGCCGGTCGGCGAGACCGTCGCGCCCCTTGTCGAGGATCGCCGCCGCCTCGTCCGGGGTGAGCGCGTCGGTGATGTGGTGGAAGTCCACGGTGGCCACCAGCTCGTCGGTGGGCATCTCGGCGAGGTAGCGCCACATCGGCTTGCCGGCCAGCTTGGCGCGCAGGTCCCAGACCGCGTTGACGAGCGCGCCGGTGGCCATGTGGATGACCCCCTTCTCCGGGCCGAGCCAGCGCAGTTGCACGTCGGCGGTGAGCGAGCGCCAGAACGCGACAGGCTCGGCGGCGATCTCGGCGACCGTGCGCCCGCGCACGTGGTGGGCGAGCGCGCGGACCGCCGCGCAGGTGATCTCGTTGCCCCGGCCGTTGGTGAAGGTGAACCCGGCGCCGGTCGGCCCGCCGTCGGTGGTCAGCTCCACGTAGGTGGCCGAGTAGTCGCCCCGGTTGATCGCGTCCGACCCGTCGCCGCTGGCGGCGGTGGGGAAGCGCACGTCGTGCACCGCGACGTCGACGATCCTGGTCATGACCGCTCACCTCCGAACTTGAAGACCTGCTTCGGCAGCCGGTAGGCCAGGTCGACGATGGTCTCTGCGGCCTCGTCCTCGGTCAGCCGGTGTTCGGCGACGAGGCGGGCCAGGAATCCGGCGTCGACCCGGCGGGCCACGTCGTGGCGTACCGGGATGGAGCAGAACGCGCGGGTGTCGTCGACGAACCCGGCGGTGTTGTAGAAGCCTGCGGTCTCGGTGACCGCCTCCCGGAACCGGCGCAGCACCTCCGGCGAGTCGAGGAACCACCACGGCGCGCCGAGGCGCAGCGCGGCGTAGCCGCCGGCCAGGGGTGCCAGCTCCCGGGTGAAGGTGTCCTCGTCGAGCGTGTAGAGCACCACGGTCAGCCGACTGTCGTTGCCGTGCGCGTCGAGCAGCGGGGCGAGCCCGTGCACGTAGTCGGTGGCCTGCGGCACGTCGCCGCCGACGTCGCGGCCGTGCCGGGCGTGCAGCAAGCGGTTGTGGTTGCGCACCGCGCCCGGGTGCACCTGCATCACCAGGCCGTCGTCGAGCGACATCCGGGCGAACTCCAGCAGCATGTGCGCCCGGAACGCCTCCGCGTCGCCCGCGTCGGCGAGGCCACGCCGGCCCTTGTCGTACAGCGCCGCGGCCTGAGCCGGATCGAGGTCGAGGGTACGGGCGGTCGGGTGGCCGTGGTCCGACGAGGTGGCGCCGGCCGCGACGAACGCCGACCGGCGCTGCCGCAGCGCGGCCAGGTAGCCGGCGTACGTGCCGGTGTCCTCGCCGGAGACCTCGGCGAGCCGGTCCACGTTCGCCGCCCAGCCGTCGAACTCCATGTCCACCACGTCGTCCGGGCGGAACGTGGT
The DNA here is from genome assembly GCF_044455315.1 of Micromonospora sp. NPDC051300. NCBI lineage: Bacteria > Bacillati > Actinomycetota > Actinomycetes > Micromonosporales > Micromonosporaceae > Micromonospora > Micromonospora sp. NPDC051300. The sequence goes on from NZ_JBITEP010000004.1 coordinate 227,952, forward strand.
GACCACCCGGCCGCCCGGCCCGCCCCAGCCGTCGGCGGCGAGCTTGGCGTGCCGGCCCAGGTCGTCCAGGGGCGACTCGGTGGTGGCGAGCACCTCGATGCCGAAGCGGGTGAACAGCTCCCGCGGCCGGAACGCCGGCTCGGCGAGGCGGGCGGCGAGCGCGTCGTAGACGGCGTCGGCGGTGGCCGGGGACAGCGGGGTGTCCACGCCGAACACGTTGCGGAACGTCTGCTCCAGCCACAGCTTCGACGGGGTGCCCCGGAACAGGTGCCAGTGCGCGGCGAAGCGCCGCCAGACGGTCCGCCCGTCGGTCTCGACCGGGCTGCCGTCGACGCTGGGCACGCCGAGGTCGGCCGGGGGCACGCCCTGGCTGAGCAGCATCCGGGTCAGGTAGTGGTCGGGCACGATCAGCAGCCGGGCCGGGTCGGGGAACGGGCGGTCCTCGGCCAGCAGCGCCGGGTCGACGTGCCCGTGCGGGGAGATGATCGGCTGCTCGGCGGCCAGCGCGTACAGCTCGCGGGCCAGCGCGCGCTGGCCGGGCTCGGCGGGCAGGAGCAGGTCGCTGGGGGAGATGATCGGCACGGGGGAGGGCTCCTCGGTCAGGGCAGGGTGAGCAGGTCGGCGACCCGGACGGGCGCGCCGGTCTCCAGCGAGCGGTTGGCGGCCAGGCCGGTGAGCAGCGCCAGCGCCCCGTCGTACGCGGTGGCGGCGCGGCCCATCGGGTCGGTCTCGCCGCCGAGCAGCACCCGGGTCATCCGGGCGTCCGCGCCGCCGTGCCCGCCCCGGGTCCAGCCGTCCACGCCGATCTCGACCGGCGGCTGCCAGAACGGGCGCAGCGTGAGCCGGGCCGCGCCCCGCTCCTCGGCCGCCTCGTCGCCGTGCAGTGCCGCGCCCTTGAGCGCGGACGCGCCGCCGGGGCTGACGTGGTCGCTCTCGGTGACCTCCAGTTCGAGGCGCCCGCGGCTGCCGTTGACCATCACCCGGTAGCCCTCCCAGGGGGCGTACGCGGTGAGGTGGTAGGTCATCGTGGCGCCGGTGGAGTAGCGGGCCAGCACCGCCAGGTCGTCCTCGATGGTCACGCCGGGGGCGAACACGTTGCGGTCCCGGTGGTAGCCGTCCTCGGCCTCCGCGTCGAGGTACAGCTCGCGCAGCCGGGGGTGCTCGGCCAGCCGCAGCGCGAAGGGGTCGTCGGCGGCGGCCGGTGCGCCGTGCGCCCGGTCGTAGTCGCGGGCGTAGCTGTGCCGGCGGCCGTCCTCGCCGTAGAAGAACAGCCGGCCGGCGGCGTGCACCTCGACCGGGCGGGCGTCGAGCCACCAGTTGACCAGGTCGAAGTGGTGGCTGGCCTTGTGCACCAGCAGGCCGCCGGAGGTGGCCTTGTCGCGGTGCCAGCGACGGAAGTAGTCGGCGCCGTGACGCACGTCGAGCAGCCACTCGAAGTGCACCGAGCCGATCTCGCCCACCGCGCCGTCGGCGAGCAGCCGCCGGACCTGCTCGTGCAGCGGGTTGTAGCGGTAGTTGAACGCCACCGTCACCCGCCGGCCGGTCTCCGCGACCGCGTCCAGGATGCGCCGGCAGCGCACCGCGTCGACGGTCATCGGCTTCTCGGTGACCACGTCGCAGCCGGCGCGCAGCGCCGCCGTCACGTACTCGTCGTGGGTGACGTCGACGCTCGTCACCAGCACCACGTCGACGCGTTCCTTCGCCAGCATCGCGGCGAAGTCGGCGGCGGCGTAGGTGGGCACCGAGGGGTGGCCCAGCTCGGCCAGCCAGCGGTTGTGCGCGTCCATCCTCGTCCGGTTGACGTCGGCGAGCGCGACCAGCTCGGCGGTGTCGGCGTGGTCGAGCGCGAGCGATCGGAGGAACATCTCGGCGCGTGCCCCGGCGCCGACCAGGGCGTGTCGGACCCGTTTCCGGGTCGGTGGTGACATGACGTCGGCCTCCCGCGGTGCTGCAAAGGTTTGCAGCCGAAGAAACCACGCCGGTTGACACGTCGTCAACGGTCGATGGCTATCCCGCCCTATGAATCCACTTTCGCGCGCTTTTATGCACCCACCGGGAGTGCCGCTGCAATCGAGCCGTAATAATGGACCGTTGACACCGGAGCAACCGTTTGCATTAATTGGCGACACCCACGTGACCCCCACCACATCGGACGAGGGAGCCCGCCGTGCCAGCCACCATCCGGGACGTCGCCCGGGCCTCCGGCGTGCACATCTCCACCGTCTCCCGCACGTTCTCGGCCCCGCACCTGGTCAACCCGGAGACCCGGGTCCGGGTGCTGGCCTGCGCGGAGGACCTCGGCTACCGCCCCAACCGGGCCGCCCGCGCCCTGATCACCGGCCGGACGCACAACATCGGCCTGATCGTGGCCGACATCGCCAACCCGTTCTTCCCGCCGCTGATCAAGGCGGCGGAGGGGCAGGCCCGGCACCGCGACTACCACGTGTTCGTGGCCGACACCAACGAAGACCCGGTCGCCGAGGAGGACCTGGTCCACGCGCTCGCCAAGCAGGTCGACGGCGTCCTGCTGTGCAGCCCCCGGATGAGCAACAGCCTGATCGAGCAGGTCAGCCGCGAGGTCCCGGTGGTGGTGATAAACCGCCAGGTCGCCGGCCTGCCCTGCGTGATGATGGACGTCGGGCAGGGCGCGCGGGCCGCGGTCGAGCACCTGCTCGGCCTCGGCCACCGGCGGATCGCGCTGCTCGGCGGCCCGCGCGGCTCCTGGACCAACCGGGAGATGCGCCGGGCCGCGGCCGCCGCCGCCCGGGGCGGCGGCGCGGACCTGACCGTGCTCGGGCCCAACCAGCCCACCGAGACCGGCGGCGGCGCGACGGCCGAGGCGGTACGCCGCAGCGGCGTCACCGCCGTGCTCGCCTACAACGACCTGATGGCGCTCGGCCTGATCGAGGGGCTCGACGCGCTCGGGCTGCGGGTGCCGCAGGACGTCAGCGTGATCGGCGTCGACGACATCGCGCTGAGCCGGCTCACCCGCCCCAAGTTGACGACGGTGGCCACGCCGACCGCGGCCGCCGGCCGGACGGCCGTCGACATGCTGCTGCAACACGACTCCGACGCGCCGCGCGGCGCCCGGGGCCGGGGCGCGGCAGCCGGCGACCGTCGCACCACCGCACAGGTAATGCTGCAGACCGTACTGGTCGTCCGCGACTCGACCGGGCCCGTTCCCGAGCCCGGTCGGAACGGCGCCGGGGCCTGACGAGGTGGCCCGGGTCCGCATAGCGGTGCGGACCCGGGCGGCCCGTGGACGGCCGCCGGTGACGTCGTCGCCTCCCACAGCCGAGGAGTGAGCGCAGATGCACCCCGCAACGCCCCCCACCGCCGGCGCACCCGCCGGGCGGGATCACCGTACCCCTCTGACCCGACGTCGATTCGTCCGCGGCCTGGCCGCGGTCGCGCTCGTCGCGCCGCTCGCCCTGGGCGCGGCCGGCTGCGGCGACGACGACGCCGCCGGCGACGGCGGCCCGGTCAAGCTCTCCGTCTTCTGGTGGGGCGGCGACGCCCGGGCCAAACTGACCGAGGACGCCCTGGCGCTCTACACGAAGAAGCACCCGGACGTGACGTTCGAGAAGACCTGGCAGGCCAACCAGGGCTACTTCGACAAGCTGGCCACGCTGACCGCCGGCGGCAACCCGCCCGACCTGTTCCAGATCGACGACAACTACCTCGCCGAGTACGCCGCCCGCAGCACCACGCTCGACCTGGGCAGCTACCGCGACTCCGGCAAGCTCGACGTGTCGAAGTTTCCCAAGAGCCTGCTGGAGTACGGCGTGGTCGACGGCAAGCTCGCCGGGGTGGCCGCCGGGGAGAACACCCAGGGCCTGGTCTACAACAGGACGCTGCTGACGAAGAACGGGCTGCCGGAGCCGACCACCGGGATGAGCTGGGAGGAGCACATCGCCTGGGCGGAGCAGGTGGCGAAGAAGACGAAGGTGCCCGGCACCCAGGACCCGAGCGCCGACTACAAGGCGCTCTGGGTGTGGCTGCGCCAGCAGGGCAAGGACCTCTACCAGGGCAAGGAACTCGGCTTCACGGTCGAGGACGTGACGAAGTGGTTCGAGCTGTGGAAGGGCGCCCGCGACCGGGGCGCCACCCCGACCGCGGACGTCATCCACCAGGGCAACGCCACCGACATCACCAAGCAGCTCGTGGTCACCGGCAAGGCGGCCACCTCCTGGGTCTGGGCCAACCAGATGCCCGACCTGAAGAAGAACACCAAGGACGAGTTGGGCGTGGTGGCGTACCCCGGTGACCCGAGCGCCCAGTGGGCCCGCGCCTCGATGTACTGGTCGGTGTTCCGGGGCAGCAAGCACCGCGACACCGCGGTCGACGTGATCAACTTCCTGAACAACGACCCGGAGGCGGTCGCGCTGCTCGGCACCGACCGTGGCCTGCCCTCCAACATGGACCTGCGGGCCAAGGTCAGCGAGACCGCCACCGACCCGGCCATGAAGCAGTCCATCCAGGTCGAGTCCGAGCTGGCGCAGAAGTTCGGCCCGTCCCCGCAGGTCCCGATCAAGGGACACAGCAAGGTGAAGTCCGAGCTGACCAAGGCCGCCGAGAACGCCCAGTACGGCCGGGCCACCCCGGCGCAGGCGGCGGAGCAGTTCGTCACCGCCTGCAAGGCCGCGATCGCCTGACCCGACGACGAGAAGAAAGGAACCGGCGCGTGGCCCTCACCACGGCGCCCGGCCGGACCCCCCGGACCGGACCGGTCGGCCCCCGCCCCACGCGGCGCGGGGCCGGCCGGGCCCGGTACGGCGAGGGCCTGGCGGGGTACGTCTTCCTCTCGCCCTGGCTCATCGGACTGATGGGCATCACGGCGCTTCCCATGCTGCTGTCGCTCTGGCTCAGCTTTACCGACTACGACATCCTCACCCCGCTGTCCGAGGTGCGGTGGGTCGGGCTGGCCAACTACGAACGGATGTTCACCGCCGACCCGTCGTACTGGCACGCGGTGCGGGTCACGCTGACGTTCGCGCTTGTCGCCGTGCCGTTGAAGCTGGCCGCCGCGCTGGGCGTGGCGCTGCTGCTCAACCGCACCTGGCGCGGCGTCGGGCTGTTCCGCGGCCTGTTCTACCTGCCGTCGCTGCTCGGCGGCAGCGTCGCGCTCGCCATCGTCTGGGTCAACATGTTCAACCGGGACGGCGCGTTCAACTCGTTCCTCGCCCTCTTCGGCGTCGAGGGGCTGCCCTGGGTCGCCGACCCGGACTGGGCCCTGCAGACGCTGATGGTGCTGGCGATCTGGCAGTTCGGCGCGCCCATGGTGATCTTCCTGGCCGGGCTCAAGCAGGTCCCGGTCGAGCTGTACGAGGCGGCGGCCGTCGACGGGGCGGGCGCGTGGCGGCGGTTCCGGGCGGTCACCCTGCCCATGCTCTCCCCGGTGATCTTCTTCAACCTGGTGCTGGAGACCATCCACGGCTTCCAGGGGTTCACCGCCGCGTTCGTGCTCAGCAACGGCACCGGCGGCCCGGTCGACTCCACCCTGATGTACACGCTCAAGCTCTACATCTCCGGCTTCACCGACCTGGAGATGGGCTACGCCTCGGCGATGGCCTGGGTGTTCCTGCTGGCCATCGCGCTCATCACCGCCGTCTTCTTCAGCACCGGCCGGTTCTGGGTGCACTACTCGGACGGAGACGACTCGTGACGGCCCTGACCGCCCGCCGGCGGCCGGGCAACCGGCAGGCGCTGCGCCTGCTGGTGCTCGTGGTGATCGTGGCGGTGGTGCTCTATCCGCTGGTCTGGATGCTCGGCACCTCGGTCAAGTCGCAGGCCGAGATCGTCAACAACATCGGCCTGCTGCCGGAGGAGTTCACCCCCGGCAACTACGTCGACGGCTGGACCAACTTCGACGTCGGCTTCGGCCGGTTCTTCCTCAACAGCGCCATGGTCAGCCTGCTGACCGTGGTCGGCAACGCGCTGTCCTGCCTGCTCGCCGCGTACGCCCTCGGGCGGCTGCGGTTCCGGCTGCGCAGGGTGTGGTTCACCGTCATGATCGGCACCCTGCTGCTGCCCGGGCACGTGCTGATCGTGCCGCAGTACATCCTGTTCCGCAGCCTCGGCCTGGTCGGCGGCGACTGGCCGTACCTGCCGCTGCTGGTGCCGCACTTCCTGGCCACCGAGGCGTTCTTCGTCTTCCTCATGGTGCAGTTCATGCGCGGCATCCCCCGCGAGCTGGACGAGGCCGCCAAGATCGACGGCGCCAGCCCGTACGGCGTCTTCCGGCACGTGATCCTGCCGCTGAGCCGGCCCGCGCTGGTCACCACCGCGATCTTCTCGTTCATCTGGACCTGGAACGACTTCTTCCGGCAGCTCGTCTTCCTGTCCACCCTGGAGGACTACACCGTGCCGGTGGCGCTGACCCTGTTCATCGACTCGACAAGCCAGAGCGCGGTCGGCCCCATGTTCGCCATGTCGGTGCTGTCCCTGCTGCCGGTGTTCCTGTTCTTCCTCGCCTTCCAGCGGATGCTCGTCGAGGGCATCAACACCAGCGGGTTGAAGGGATGACCGCCGAGCGTCCCCGCCGCGACTGGCGGGACACCGTGGCCGAGGCGGCCGACCTGGCGCTGCTCGGCCTCGCCGTGGCGGTCGTCGCGCTGCCGCTGCTCACGCTCGCCCCGGCGGTCGCCACCGCGTCGGCCGCGCTGCACGACCGGTCGGTCACCGGGAGCTGGCCGCCGGCGCGGACCAGCCTGGCCCGCCTCGGCCGGGCGCTGCCGGCCGGCGCGGCGGTCAGCGCCGTCGCGCTCGCCGTCGCCGCGCTGCTCGCCGCCGACCTGCTCGCGCTGGCCGGCGGCCGGGTGCCCGGCGGCGGGCCCGCGCTCGCGGTCACCGCCGTCGTGGTCGCGGCGGTGCTCGGGTACGCGGGCCTGGTCACCGTCGCGGTCGGACGCACCGGCGGTCGGGGCTGGCGTGCCGCCACCCGGCAGGCGGGCCGCGCCTGTCTGCGCCGGCCCGGCGTCTGGGCCGCCGCCGCCGGGACCTGCGCCCTGGCCACGGTGCTGGCCGCGCTGGTCACGCCGGTGGCGGTGCCGATCCTCGGCGGGTACACGCTGGCGGCGCTGCACGCGGTGGACGGCCGTCACCCGGCCTTCGCGTCGGAACCCGCGGAGGCGCGCGGTGTGGCGATTCGCCCGGAGGCGTCGTGACCGCCACGGCCGCAGGCGGAGTGGAACGGCTGGTCGTGGCCGGGACGGAGGTCGCGCGCTACGTCCTCCGGCCGGAGCTGGACCCCCGGCACGGACCCCGGCCCTACCTGCACCCGGTGCGGACCCGCGCCGGCACCCCGGTCACCGACGCGCTCCCCGCCGACCACGTCTGGCACCTCGGCGCGTCGCTGGCCGTGCAGGACGTGGACGGCACCAACCTGTGGGGCGGGCGCACCTACGTGCGCGGCAGCGGTTACACCTGGCGCGACGACCACGGCGTCGTCGCCCACACCGGCTGGCGGGAGCGGGCCGCCGACCGGCTCGACCACGACCTGGCGTGGCGGGACCCGGCCGGCCGGCCGCTGCTGCGCGAGCACCGCCGGCTCACCGCCGCCCCGGCCGGCGACGACGCCTGGTGGCTGACGGTGTCCAGCACGCTCACGTCCGCCACCGGCGCCGACGTCCGTCTGGGCAGCCCCGCCACCAACGGCCGTCCCGGCGGGGCCGGCTACGGCGGCTTCTTCTGGCGGGCGGTCACCGGCGTCGAGGCGCGGGTGTGGACCGGGGAGGCGTCCGGCGAGGAGGCGGTCAACGGTTCCGCCGCGCCGTGGCTGGCGTTCGCCGGCACCGCGCCCGGCGGCGGCGCGTACACGCTTGTCGTCACCGGCCTCGGGCCGGGCGACAGGTGGTTCGTCCGCACCGCCATGTACCCGGGCGTCTGCGTCGCGTACGCCTTCGACCGGCCGGCGGTGGTCGCCGCCGGCACGCCCCGCCGCAACCGGCACCGGGTGCTGGTGGTCGACGGCCACCTCGACCCGGCCGCCGTCCCGGCCCGGCTCGCGGCGTCGCCGTGACCGGGCCGGAGGTCGCCTGCGTGGGGGAGACCATGGTGGTGCTCACCCCCGACGACGGCGGGCCGCTGCGGCACGCCGCCCGGCTCACCGTCGGCGTCGGCGGCGCCGAGTCCAACGTGGCGACGGGACTGGCCCGGCTCGGTCACCGCGCCGCCTGGGTCAGCCGGGTCGGCGACGACCCGTTCGGCCACCGGGTGGTCGCCGAGATCGCCGACGCCGGCGTGGACGTCGGGCTGGTCACGGTGGACCCGGCCGCACCGACCGGCGTCTACCTCAAGGACCCCGGGCCGGCCGGCACCCGGGTGCACTACCACCGGGCCGGGTCGGCGGCGAGCCGGCTCGGCCCGGTGGACCTCGCCGACCCGCGGCTGGCCGGGGTGCGGATGCTGCACCTGTCCGGGATCACCGCGGCGCTCTCCGACTCCTGCCGGGACCTGCTCGCGTACGCGCTCGACCGGCGGGCGGCGCCCGGCGCCCGGGTCACCTTCGACGTGAACCACCGACCCGCGCTCTGGACGGCCGAGCGGGCCGCCCCGGTGCTGCGCGAGCTGGCCGACCGCGCCGACGTGGTGCTCGTCGGGCTGGACGAGGCGGCGACGCTCTGGGGCAGCGCCGACCCGGCGGCCGTACGCGACCTGCTGCCCGGGCCGGAGCTGCTCGTGGTCAAGGACGGGCCGGTCGGCGCCACCGCGCTGGCGCGTACCGGACCGGCGGTCTTCGTGCCGGCGCTGCCGGTGGACGTGGTGGAGCCGGTCGGCGCCGGGGACGCGTTCGCCGCCGGCTTCCTCGCCGGGTTGCTGCGCCGGGCCGACCTGAGATCCTGTCTGCGCCTGGGCCATCTCACCGCGGCGCCGGTGCTGGCCGTGCCGGGCGACACCGCGCCGCCGCCGGACCCGGCGCGCATCGCCTCGGCGCTGGCCCGGACGGACCGGGAGTGGGCGACGCCGGCGCGGCGTCCCGACGGAGGGAGCGGCACATGACCGGGCACGACTTCGCACCACTGTTCGGCGACGCGCGGGTGATGGTGATCCTGCGCGACCTGCCGCCCGAGGAGACGGTGCGGCTCGCGGAACTGGCCTGGGACCTCGGCATCGGCGTGGTGGAGGTGCCGATCCGTACCGTGGGGGCGGTGCCCGCGCTGCGCGCCGCGGTGGCGGCCGGGCGGCGTCGGGACCGGATCGTCGGCGCCGGCACGGTCCGCACCCCGGCCCAGGTCCGCCAGGCGGTGAGCGCCGGCGCGGCGTTCACCGTCGCCCCCGGTCTGGACCTGGCGGTCGCCGACACGGCGCACACCTACGGCATTCCGCACCTGCCCGGCGTGGCCACCCCCACCGAGGCGCAGCAGGCGCTGGACCACGGCCTGCGCTGGCTCAAGGCGTTCCCGGCGGTCAGTCTCGGCCCGGCCTGGTTCCGGGCGGTCGCCGGGCCGCTCCCGGAGGCCCGGTTCGTGGCCACCGGCGGCATCGACGCCGGCAACGCGGGCGACTTCCTGGCCGCCGGTGTCCGGGTGGTGGCGGTCGGTTCGGCGCTCACCGACCCGGCGCAGCTCCCGCGCCTGGCCGAGCTGGCCACCGGCCGCCCGGTCAGGTGACCGTGCGGCCGGACGTGGTGACCGTGGTGCGGACCGCCTTGACGATCGCCGGGATCGAGCCGATCAGCAGCACCAACGCCCAGATCAGCGCCACCACGGCGAACACCACCGCGCCGAGGTCGTCGAGGATGCTGACCAGGATCACCGGCAACAGGCCGTGCAGGAACTGCAGCACCACCGTGCACAGCAGCGTGGTCAGCGCCAGCAGCACCAGACCCTTGTTGCGCAGGAACCGTGGCTGGGCGGCCAGCAGCAGGCCCGCCCAGACCAGCTTGAGCAGCAGCACCAGCCCGAGCAGCACGGCCGCGTCGTCGACCGGGAAGAACCCCCACACCGCGAGGTAGGCGAGCGTGCCGAACGGGGGCGCCAGGAACAGCGAGACCATCACCGTCAGCTCGACGAACGCGATGATCAACAGGACCAGCGACACCAGCAGCAGGACGATCGAGAAGATGAGCGTGGCGACGCCCTGCACCCGGCCCTGCACCCGGTCCGGCAGCACCAGGCTCAGCGCGAACAGCCCGGTGGTCCAGAGCGCCACCACGTCGATCAGGGCCAGGTAGCCGATGCCCCGGCCGGACGGCTCGGCCACCGCGCCCACGTCGCCCAGCTCGACGCCGAGCTGCCCGGCGCTGTCGCGCAGCGCGCCACCCGCGTCGCCGCCGCCGGTCAGCGCCGCGGCGCCCAGCTCCACGCCGACCACCAGCGCCACCACGAACAGCGCCAGCAGCAGGAACGGCTTCCGCAGCTCACCCATGTCGCGCCTCCCCGCCGGCGGGCCCGGTCAGGACCGGGCGACAGTGACCGTGCACCCGCCACCTCCCGGACACCGCAGGAGCACCTCGGTCTCCCGGTCCACCGCCACCTTCGCCACCGTCGCGCCGTCCGGCCCGGGCGTCACCTCGTCGGTCACGGTCACGTCCGCGTCGCCGGGCGCGCGGGCGGTCACCTCGAACGGTGTCGCGCCCCGCAGCAGCAGCGTGCGCAGCGAGCCCGGGTCGGCGACCCGCAGCCGGCAGGTGGCGCCGAAGGCGACCACCAGCCCGTCGGCGGTGCCGACCGGGTCGGCGGCCGGTGGCAGGCAGGTCACGGTCACCGTCGCCGGGTCCACCGCCCCGGCGCCGTGCCCGAGCCGGGCCAGCGGGCCCGGCCCCGCGCCCGGGTCGCCCGGGCCGTCCCGCCGCCCGGCCACCGCCACCACCCAGAGCAGCACCAGCAGGACGGCCAGCACGACCAGCAGCACCTTCTGCCGACCGCTCACGGTGCCGTCCCTGTTCGCGACTGCGGGGCTCGCAGGACCGGCTCACTCCTCGCGCTCACGGTGCCGTCCCTGTTCGCGACTGCGGGGCTCGCAGGACCGGCTCACTCCTCGCGCTCACGGCTGGCCGACCGGGGTGAACCGGACCAGGTCCACCCCGGCGAAGTAGGAGTCGGTGCCCTGGGTCTTGCTCACCGCCACCAACGTCAGCTCGTGCGCGCCCTTGGTCAGCTCCAGCGTGGCCACCTCCACCTCGTCGGTGATGGCCACCGCCGGGCTGAAGCCGAAGAACGTGTCGCCGACCTGCTTGCCGTCGACCAGCCAGATGGTGTTCGCGTAGTCGGGCGCGGTGGTGCGCACGGTGGCGAACCGCCAGGCCCCGGCCGACGGCAGGTCCACCCGCACGGTCACCCGGTCGCCGACCGCCCGACCGAGGAAGAACAGCTGCTTGTCGCCGGACCAGGTCACCTCGCAGCAGTTGTCCTGCGCCACCACCGCCGCCTTGGTGGGGCCCTTCGAGGTGACCTCGGCACCGGCGACGAGCGACTCCGCCTCCACCGTCACCGGCCGGGCCTGCGGCGTCGGCGGCGTGTCCGGGCCGCGGGTCACCAGCCACACCACCACGCCGCCGACCACCAGCAGCAGCACCGCCGCGGCCGCCAGCCACGGCCACGGCGAGCGCTTCGGCGCCACCACCGCCCGCACGTCGTACGTCACCCGGCCGCTGGAGCGGGAACTCTCCTCGGGGGCGGTGTTCGCCGAGTACGCGAACCCGGTCATGTCGTAGCGCCGGGGTGGGGTGCCGGGCGGCACGGCGAGACGCACCAGGACCGACACCGAGCCCTGCCCGGGCACCACCCGCTGCGGTTCGGCCACGGTGAACCAGGCGCGCTGGGTGCCCTCGCCCGGCGCGACGTCGAACACCACGGTGTCCGGGGCCGCGCCCGGGTTCGACACGGTGAAGGTCAGCTCGCCGGCGTTGCGGGCGTCCAGGGTGAACTGCTCGGCGGCGGCGGCGACGGTCCATTCGGTGGTCATGACGGCTCCTCGGGCGGGTCGTGGGGCGGGGGTGGGGGCACGTGCGCCCGGCCGACCGCGCGCACCGACCCGGCCGGCGACGACACCGGCTCGGCGGGTGGCGGCGTCGGCTCCGCCGGGGGCGGCGTCGGCACGGCGGGCGGCGGCGTCGGGTCGGCCGGGGGCGGCGTCGGGTCGGCCGGCGGCGGGGGATCGGCGGGCGGGTCGGCGGCGGCGGCGACCACCTCGACGGTGACCGCGGCCGGCTTCTCCGCCTCGACGATCCGGGTGACCAGGCCCAACCGGTCCGCGGCGGCCGGCGGCACGCGTACCACCAGGTGGAACGGGCGCTCGGCCGGCTCGTCCAGCACGAACCCGGTCACCCCGGTGGCCAGCTCCAGCGCGGTGCGCATCCCGTACGGGGTGCCGCGCCAGCGGGCCAGCAGCGCGCCGTGCGCGACCAGGTCGCGCAGCCGGCCCAGCGGCAACGGCAGCGGCGCGTCCGCCCGCGGCGCGCTCACCACGTGGTCCATCGCCACCCAGCGGGTCAGGTACGCGACGAACCCGTCCGGCGTCCGGTACGGCCCGAACAACGCGTCGACGTCGGCGAGCACCGCCTCGTCCGGGGCGTGCAGCGCCTCCATCACGTCCAGCAGCGCGCCCAGCACGCTGCCCGGGCCGGCGGCCCGCTGGTACGCGGCCGGCAGCAGCCGCTCAATCGCCGTTCGGCGCATCCTGCCGCACCACCTCGATGTCGTGCTCGCCGGAGCAGAGCAGCCAGGTGCCGGGGACGGTGACCACGTCGGCGGTGGCCTGGTTGGCGCTTGCCGTCCAGTCCTCGCCGTCGCCGCTGCGGTAGACGCCGCGCTCGCCGCCGGCCAGCACCAGCCGGTCGCCGGTGGCGGACGGCGCGGTCGCGGCGATGGCGTCCACCGGGGAGAACCGGGTCCGGTCCCGCAGCGGCAGGCCGCAGTTGACCGACACCGACCGCCACTGCGGCTGCCCGGCGAGGGTGTCCAGCCGGACCACCCCGCCGCTCTGCGTGGCGGCCAGCGCCAGCGGACCGCTGAACGCCAGGTCCCGGCAGGTGCCGCCGATCCAGCCGGCGGCCATCGACTGCCACTGCACGTCCGACTCGAACAGCCGGGTCCGGTGGCAGCCCTGCCCGGGTTTCTTCGGGTCCGGCTCGCCCGCGCCGCACCACAGCAGCGTGGCCGGGCCGTCGTACTGCACGGCGAGGACCCGGTTGTCCACGTTGGCCAGGCCGACGTGGCCGAACGTGCCGGGGCGGCCGGCGGCGGTGGAGAGGTAGACCCCGAAACCGGCCTGCGCGGCCACCGCCACCCCGGGCGCGCCGCGCTCGGAGACGAACGCGCGGACCGCGTAGAAGCCCCGGTCGGCGTCGGCCGGGTCGACCAGGATCTGCAACGGCACCGCGCCCGGCAGCAGCGGCACCTCGTAGAGTCCGGCGTCGGTGGCCAGCAGCAGCGCGCCGGTGCCGTCGCGGTCGATCCAGGCGAGGTCCCGCACCCCGGCCTCCAGGTCGGTGAGCAGCGTCCAGTTCTCGCCCAGGTCGGTGCTCAGCCGCACCCGGGAGCCGCCCGCGTCGCGGGCGGTCACCACCGCCACCGAGCCGGCCCGGGGCACCACGCCGGGGCGCACCGGGGCGGGGGCGGGCGCGACCCGCACCACCGTCTCGCCGTCGAACCGGCCGGCCGGCTCCCAGCCCGCGCCGGCGTCGGTCGAGCGGAACAGCACCGGTCCGCGCCCGGCGTACCAGGTGTCCGGCTGGTACTGGTCCACGGCGAGCGCGCGGACCTGCGCGTCCGGCGCCTCGTCGACCACGAACCGCACCGACTCGACGTACCGCACGCCCGGCTCGGCGTGCTCCAACATCCGGTAGACGTTGGAGGCGCGCAGCGGCTCGCCGAACGCCCAGCCGGTCGGGTTGAGCGGGGTGGGCAGCGGGCTCAGCGTCTGGTGCAGCCGGTCGTGGATCCGGCGGCGGACCGCGTCCACGTCCTCCTCGCGGCGCACCACCACCCGGGCCCGCACCGAGACCGCCTTGTAGCGGGCCCACCCGGCGCGGACCGCCGTGCCCAGCGCGCGCCGCCGCTCCAGGTCGGCCTCGACCCGGCGGCGCGCCTCCTCGACCTCGTGCTCGCGCAGCACCGCCACCGGCAGCCGGCCGCCGGGGCGGGCCGCCTCCGGCACGTACGGCACCAGCACCACCTCCACCTCGCCGGGGCGGGCGAAGCTGTAGACCGCGGCCCGGGTGAACGCCCGCGCCCGGGCCACCGCGCCGGAGCCGGTGGCGAGGATCTCGAAGTCCCGGGCGGTGACCGCGCGCTGCTGGGCGAAGAACTCGTACGGCCCGCGGGCCAGCACCGACTCCAGCGACTCCAGCTCCCGCCCGCCGGTGGCCGGCAGCGGGTTGTCCACCCTCAACCCGGGCAGCGGGTCGCGCAGGCTGGTCAGCACGCCGGCGGCCACGTTCCCGGTCGGCCCCCCGCCGCACCGGTACCACAGCCGCACCTGCCGCCCGGCCGGCGGCACCGCCGCCACGGTGGTCGCCCCGGCCGCCCCCTCGACGGCCGGGCCGCCCCCGCTCCCGGCGTCCGGCCCGGTCCCGGTCGGCCTGACCGGGCGCAGGTCCAGCGCCGGGGCGAACGTGACCACCCCGGACGCCCGGTCCACCAGGTAGACCTTGGCCTGCGGGCCCAGGCCGGCGAAGCTGTCCACCGGCCGCCAGATCTCGTACGTGCGGCCCTCGTGCTCGCGGGCGGCGGCGCCCAGCTCCACCGAACCGGCCGGCACCTCCACCCCGAGCAGCAGGTCCAGCGCCTCGGTGGTGCGGGTCAGCGGCGCGCGGGCCGCCCGGAACGTCTGTCCGGGCTGGCCGGTGCCGGTGCCCAGCAGCTCCGCCTCGACCGGCTCGCAGTGGTGCACGCGTACCGTCACCTCGGTCTCGCCGGCGGGCAGCACCACCGGCTCGGTGGTCACGAAGACGATCGGTCGGGGGTCAGCGCCGCGGGCCGCGGCGACCCGGGTCCCGGCCGGCACCCGCACCGCGCCGCGGTCCGCGCCGGTGCGGGTCAGGCGCACGTCCGCCCAGGCCGCCGCCGGCGGGTGCCGGGTCGCGCCGAGCAGGTTCAGGAACGCGACGTACGCCTTCTCCGGCAACTGGTTCAGCCGGTAGATCATCACCTCGGTCAGGTAGGCGAACGCCTCCACCAGCGCCATCCCCGGGTCGTGCGCGGACAGGTCCGTCCAGTCCGGACACGAGCGGCGGATCCGTTCCCGCGCCTCGGTGACCAGGTCGAGGAAGGCGCGGTCGTCAAGGTGCGGCACCGGCAGCGTCATGGCGTGACCTCCTCGCCCGGCAGATCGCCGGGGTCGTCGTCGGGCGGCAGCAGGTCGACGGAGAACACCAACTGGCCGGGGGAGAGGCTGGCGCGCACCCGGTAGTCCAGCCGGATCACCAGGCGCCACGGGTCGTCCGGGTCCGGTCCGGCGTCCACGTCCAGCACCTCCACCCGCGGCTCCCAGCGCCGGATCGCCTGCCGCACGTAGTGGATCGCCAGCCCGGCGGTGGTGTCGTCGTTCGGCGCGAAGACCAGCCGGTGCAGTCGTGAGCCGTACCCGGGGCGCATCAGCCGCTCGCCCGGGGTGGTGGACAACAGCAGGTACAGCGCCTGGCGTACCGTCTCGTCGCCCTCGGTCATGGCGAGCCCGCCGGCGGCGGTCAGCGCGAGACCACCGGCGCGACCGGCGTCGAAGCCGGCGCCGACGAAGCGGAACGCCCTCACCGGTCCGCCCCCAGGAACATCTGCCGCGGGTCGCGGACCTGGTGGTGCACGGTCCCCGGCGGGGTGCCGTCGGTGAGGCCGTCCAGGTTCGACAGCACCACCGGCTGCCGGTCCACCCGCACCCAGGCGCTGTAGCCGACCGTCACGGTCATCGTCTTCAGGCACGGTTTGATCGTCGGGCCGTAGTTCGGGCAGGCGATGATGTCGCGTCCCTCCGGGTCGGGTCGCACCAGCACCGGCACGCCGCGCACGGTGACCCAGCGCTGTGCGGGGCGGTTCGTCACCCGCCCGTCGTGCCCACAAGTGATCAGGGAGTCGCGGTGGATCCAGCGCATCAGCCACCTCCGGAGGAACGGGCGAGGGTACGGGCCTGCGCGGCGGCGGTCTCGGCGTCCTCGGCCGCCGGGGCGTGCAGGAAGTCGACGGTCTTCGCGCGCACCACCATGGCCCGGCCCGGCGCGGAGAGCACCAGGTCGCCGGCGGCGTGCACGGTGGTCAGCTCGGGGCGCAGCTCGACGAAGCTGCCCGCGTCGGTGGCCAGCCGCAACGTGCGACCGTCGTCGTCGATGACGATCGACTGGCCGGTGCCGGTCCGCATCGACCACCGCCGGGACCGCCCCGACACGATCCCCGCGTCGTACGGCTCGACCGCGCCGAACATCGCGCCGAGCACCACGCCCGACGCCGGCTCGCCGCCGGGCAACGCCACCAGCACGGTGTCGTCCGGGTCGGGCAGCGCGACGATCCCCTTGCCCCGGCCCGCGCCCGGACAGACCACGGCCAGCCAGCCGGCGTCCAGGTCCCCGTACGCCGGCAGCGTCACCCGGGCCCGGCCCAACCCGTCCGGGTCGTCGACGTCGGTGACCCGGCCGAGCGTGACCGTCGCCGCCGGGGGCGCGGTGACCGGGGGCGGCTCGGGCGGGGCGGTGGAGAACCGGGTCAGGTGGCCGTCCGCGTCCACCGTGTGCACCACCTCGGTGAGCACGTACACCCCGGCCACCGGGTCCGGGACGCCGGCCAGCGCGACCCGCCGGCCAGGCCGCAACGCCGGATCCCCATCGGCCGTGCCCTCGGCGGTCACCAGCGCGGCGACCCGCGCGTCCAGCCCGGCCTGGGCCAGCGCGGCCAGCTCGTCGTCGCTGCGGGCCGGCTGGTCCACCGCGGTACGCACCCCGTCCGCGCCGACGTCGCCCGGCTCCGGGCGCAACGGGATCCGTCGCCCGCTGCGCGCCTCGCCGGCCCGCTGCCCCAGCGGCTCGGCGCGTTGCGGGTGCCAGCCCAGCGCGGCGCACTCCGCGCCGGCCCGGTCCAGGTTCTCGGTGACCCGCAGCGCGTGCACGCTCCCGCCCAGGGTCAGCGGCAGCGGCTCGCCGTACCCGTCGAGGGTGAGCAGCCGCAACCGGTCACCGTCCACGCTCAGGTGCAGCCCGGCCCGGCCGGCCACCTCGCACAGCAGCTCCAGGTCGGTGTGCCGGTGCTGGAGCAGCCGGTCCAGGCGCGGCCCGTCGGTCTCGGCGACCACGCTCAACCCCAGCCCGGCGCACAGCTCCCCGGCCAGCTCGGCGGCCGTCACCGACTCGAACACCCGCAGCTCCTGCCGCTTGCGCAGCCGGTGCAACGGGTCGTACGCCCGGATCCGCAGCAGCGCGGCGCCGTCGCCGGCGTACTCCACCTCCACGGCGGTCACCTCGCCGGTGAACAGCGCCTCCGGGTGACCGTCCAGGCGCACGTCGAGGGCCGCGCCGGGGCGTACCGGCGGGTCGAGCGCCCCCGTGCCGGGCGCGGTGGCCAGAGCCAGCTCGCATTGCGTCGGCAGGTCCAGCCGGGCGGCGACCCGGATCCCGCGCAGCCGGGTCGGGTCGGCCAGCGGCCGGCCGTCCAGGGTCACCGTCGCGGCCCGGGTCACGGCGTGCCTCCCGTCGTGGTGGCGGCCTCGGGTGGTGGCGCGGCGCCGCCGATCGCCGGCACCGCCAGCGCGGTGCCGGCCGGCACCGCGAGCGGGTCGGTGATCCGGTTGTGCTCGGCGAGCAGCCGCCAGCGCAGCGGTGATCCCAGCGCGTCGTGCGCGAGCAGGTCGAAGCGGACCCCGGACCAGCCCGGCTCCGTCGCGCCGTCGGCGGCGGCGACCACCGCCGAGCCGGGCGCCACGGTCGGCGTGCTCGCCGTGGCCAGTTCCTCCTCGAAGCCGGCCTGGGCCGCGTCGGCGGTCTCCGCCACCCGGACCAGCCGCAACCGCAGCCAGGAACGGCGCGGCGTGCCGGTGAGCGTGAACGCGTCGAACCGTTCCGCGATCGCCGAGATCACGCCCGGCACGTTCCAGGTCTTGCCCCAGACCAGCCGGACCAGCGGTGGACGGGGCCAGCCGTGCTCGACAGTCGAGTTCTCGGCGAGCATCCACAGCGGCCGGGTCAGCGCCCGGACGTCCTCGGGGCGGGCCGGCGACTCCACGAAGTCGACGTCGAAGAGCAGGTCCAGCACCAGCTCGGTGCGCCCACCGCCGGTGAAGACCAGCGGGTCGTCGGCCAGACCGGCGCCGGTCAACGGCCCGTCCGGGCCGCCGCGGGGCCGTATCCCGGCCAGCCGGGTGACCTGCACGGTCTCCGGGTTGAGCAGGCAGTCGACCCGGGTGCCGGACTCGTCCACGAGGAAGGCGACGCGTTCCATCAGCCACCCGCCTGTTCCCGGTCCAGCCGGCTCTCCCGCCAGGCCGCGCCCGCGACCGCCGGCCGGGGCGCCGGCTCGTCGGGCAGCGCCGGCCACAGGTCCCGGTGCGCCGTGCCGATCTCCGCCGCCGGCCGCGTCCGGCCCGCCCGTCCGCTGCCGGGTGACCCGACGACGGCCTCGTCCGGCAGCGTGGGCCACGGACTCGACGGACGTCGCCGGCCGGCGTCGTCCACCGCGCTCGCCGCCGACGGCTGCGTCGCCCGCTGCCGCCGCGACGACAGCGGCACCTGGCGCTCTCCGTCGCGCGACGGGTCGTCGGCTCGGTGCCCGGCACCGGTCCGCGCCGGGCGACGTCCCGCGTCGCCCGATCCGTCGGCCGTCCCCGGATCACGTCGCGCCGGGGCGAACGAGAGTGGACGGACGCCCGGCCACCCTCCCCGGTCCGGTTCGGCGGTGGCGTCGGCGCGGCCGCCGTCGGACGGGCCCGCCCGCTCACCCTCGCGGCCGAGGCGCCCCGCGCGCCGGGTCGACCACCCCGCCCGGGTGATCCCCGGCGACCCGTCTCCGCCGGCCGGTCCGGTCGCGTCGGCCCGGCTGCGGCGTCCCCCGGACGTGCCCGGCCCCGTGGAGCCACCCGGCCCGGCGACGCCGTCGGTTCCCCCCGATCCGACGGGACCGCCGGGACCCGAGGTGCCGTCCAGCCCGAGGCTCCGTCCCCATGGACCGGCCGCTCCTCCGGGGCCCCGCCCCCAGGCGCCGGCACCGGCGAGTCCGCCCGACGTGCCGGCGCTGTCGGGTCCGCCCGACGTGCCGGCGCTGTCGGACCCGCCCCACCCGCCGGCACTACCCGGTCCGCCGGACGCACCGCGATGGCCGGGCGCGCCCGGTGTGCCGCCCCTTCCGGTGCGGCCGCGTCCCGCCGTGCCGCCCGGCCCGGCGGCGGACCCCCACGTCCCGCCCGATCCGTCGGTTCCCCACACTCCGCCCGGTCCGGTTCCGCCCCGCCCCGGCGTGCTGTCGCGGGCCGGGGGACCGCCCCCGGACGCCCCCGGATCGGCGGCGCCGCCGGCCGGCCCGGGCGCGCGCCCGGACGACGCTCCGGTCGCGCGGCTCCTGGCGGTCCGGCCCCACCGCGTCGGTCCGGCTCCGGTCGATCGCGATCCCGTCCGCGTCCGGGACGGGCGCGGTCCGGCGCCGTCCGGTCCGGCGATCCACGCCGTCACGTCGTCCACGTCGGACCGACCTGTGTCGGCTGCGAGACCACCCACCGGGACACCCGTCCCGTCAGCCGGTACCGACGGTAGATCTTGGTACGAATCGGCCCCCAGGGGGGCCCTTTCGTACCAAGATCTCGACGGGCCCACGCCGTCCCCCCGCCACGCCCGCCACAGTCGGGTCAGCCGACCCGCCACCGACCGGTCGGTGACCAAGGAGTTCGTGTCGGCGGCGTGGTCGTTCTCGACGCGAACTCCTTGGTCACCGAGCACGGGCGGGAGGCGGGGGAGGTCGTGCAGGAGGCCGGGGGCGTGCGCGGCGACCAGACGGAGCCAGTGCTCGGGTGGCTCGCCGGGGCGGCGCGCCGCCAGCTCGCCGGCGAGCGCGGACCGGTCCCCGGCGAGCGGGGATCGGCTGCCGGCCGGCGCGGAGGGGGAGGGGTCGGAGAGGCGGTCGGCGGCGGCCCGCAGGGCGCGGGCCAGCCGGTCACGCGGGCGCCGGGGCGGCCGCACTGCCGGACTCCAGCTCCAATCCCTCGTACGCCAGGGTCAGCGCCTCGATGGCGATCTCCTGCGAGAGGGTGTTCAGGTTGGCGCCCCGCCACCGCGTCGGCCAAGCGTTGATCATGTTCCAGCGCAGCACCTCGGCGGTGCCGGCCGGGTCGAGCAGCACCACCGAGACGTTGCGCCGGTTGACCGTGCCCTTCGCCGCCGCGTTCACCCAGTCCCACAGCTCGCGGGCGTTGGTCAGGCCGAAGTGCAGCGTCACCGGGGCGTACTCGACCTGCCCCGGCACGGCCCGGATGCGCTCGTTGCCGGCCTCCCGGTAGGCCAGCGACGGTATCGCCACCTCGAAGCCGCTGACCTCGGTGAAGTGCCCGTTGGTGACGCCGTTGATGAGCAGCTTGAAGTGGTACGCCCGGTACGGGTCGACGGGCGCGCCCGGCTGCGGCGTGGCAGTGGTCGGCATGTCAGCCTCCGATCGTCTCGGTCTCGGTGCCGCCGGCCCACTGGCTCAGCTTGAACACCACGAACTCCGCGGGCTTGACCACCGCGATGCCGATGTGCGCGACAACCATCCCGGCGTCGCGGACGTCGGCCGGGTTGGTCTCCTCGTCGCACTTGACGAAGAACGCCTCCTCCGGCGTGCGGCCGAGCAGTGCGCCGTCGCGCCACACCCGGGTCAGGAACGCGCCGATGTCGCGCCTGATCGAGCGCCACAGGGTGAAGTCGTTCGGCTCGAACACCATCCAGCGGGTGCCGTCGGCGATGGCCTGCTCGATCGAGATGGACAGCCGCCGCACGTTGAGGTAGCGCCACTCGCTGGCCTCGGCGGCGAGCGTACGGGCGCCCCAGAGGCGGATGCCCTCGCCGGCGAAGAACCGGATCACGTTGACGCCCTTGGGGTTGAGCACGTCGTGCTCCGGCCGGGTGACCCGGTAGGCCAGGTCGACCGCGCCGCGTACCGGCTCGTTGGCCGGCGCCTTGTGCACGCCGCGCAGCGCGTCGGTGCGGGCCCAGATGCCTGCCACGTGCCCGCTCGGCGGGGTGAACACGAGGTCGCCGCCGAGCGGGTCACGCACCCGGATCCAGGGGAAGTAGTAGGTGGCGAAGTCGGACTGCCGGGGCCGGTCGCCGCCGGTGCCGGGCGGCTCGTCGTCGGCGCCGCCCGGCGTACCCCCGGCGGGCTTGTCGGACGCCGCCGGCTTGGCGGGTTTGTCGGGCGTGGCGACCCGGGTGAGCCGGGAGACGTCGGCCACCTCGGGCGGCGGGTCGCAGATCGCCACCATGGTGCGCAACCGTTCGGCCATGCTGATCAGGGCCTCGTGCGAGACCGGGTCGTGGTAGCCGGGCGCGGCCAGGATGGAGATCTCGTCGATCGCCTCCAGCACCTGCAGGCCGCCGCGCCGACCGCCGGTGCCGGTGAGCTGGCCGCCCGCGCCGACGTTCACCACCCAGCAGCGGGTGCCGCCGTTGTCCAGGAAGCCGAACACGGCCCGGGCCAGCGGGGTGCTCTCCGGGTGCTCGCCGTCGGCGTAGAGGCGCAGGAACTCGGTCCAACTGTTGACCGCCATCGGCCTGTCGACGTACGCGGTGGGGTTCGGCGCGACCCCGACGAACGCGGCGGTGCTCGTGCCGACCGGCCCGATCGGGCGGGCCCCGGAGGGCACCTCCTCGACGTAGATGCCGGGGGAGAAGTAGGTGGGCATCGGTCCTCCTGGGGATCAGTCGGGTGCGGGGACGACGACCAGGTCGTCGCCGGCCGGGTCCAGCTCGGCGGTGTGCACGCGCCCCCGGCCGACCAGCCGGATCCGCACCGGACGGTCCGGGGCGTCGGGATCGTGCGGCACGCCGACCAGCCGGAACCGGCCGGCGGCGTCGGTCTCGGTGGCCTGCGCGGTGCCGACCAGCTCCACCCGCATCGCGGCCAACGGCTGGTCCTGCGGCCCGACCACCCGGCCGTCGAGCGTGCGCATGTCGAGCTGCCGCAGCCGCAGCGGCTGCCGGACCGGCGGCGCGGTCGGCGCCGGCCGGTCGATCCGGGCCGGCACGTCGAGCAGCAGCGCCGGCCGGGGCGCCACGCCGAGCGCTCGCCACAGCGCCGGGTCGCCGGCGTCCAGCACCGGCTCGGGCCGGCCGGTCCCGCTGGTGGCCGCGGCGAGCACCCGGTCCAGCGCCGGCAGGGCCGCCGGCCCGCCGCCGCTGACCAGCAGGCGGACCACGAACCGGTACGGCTCGCGCGCCGCGCCGCCGGTGGCGGTCTGCCGGGCCGGCCGCAACTCCAGCGGCCAGACCGTGAGGCCGCCGTCCGGGTCGTCGCGGGGCGGGCCGACCGGGACGGGCTCACCCGCCGCCCCGGTCAGCCAGGCCGTGACGTCCGCGACGGCCGCCTCGATCGCGCCGGTCATCGCGGCGGCGTCCCCTGGATCCGGTACGCGATGGCCTCGTTCCAGACGTGCGGGTAGACGCCGATCTCGAAGTAGCGGGTGAACCGGTTGATCGGCGCGTTGGTGTGGTCGTGCCAGAGCAGCCACACCGGGGCGATGGTGAACAGCGCGTAGTTGAGCGCCACCAGCGGCAGGTAGAGCGGGCCGAGCAGCCGGGCCTGGAAGACGTGCACGTCCTCGTGCCGTTGGATGCCCGGGCTGGACCCGGCGCAGACCGTGCCGATGGTGGTGGCGTAGCGGGGCGAGACGCCCTCGACCACGTTGACCCGGCCGCTGCCGGCCGAGACGACCCGGTCGAGCTGGTGGCCGAAGACCAGGTGCAGGGCCAGGTAGAGCGCTCCGACGAACGTGTTGAGCAGGCTCCACGTGTGGTCGACGACGAAGAGGAAGACTCCCTTCGCGTCGGCGCCGTACGTGCCGGCGGAGGCGGTGGCCCAGCCGAAGGGCGCGCCGACGAGCAGGCCGACGACCGCGCCGACGAGCAGGCCGACGGTGCCGGCGACGAGCTGCCCGAGCACGGCGCCGAAGGCGATCTGGACGGCGGCGCTGAGGATGCCGAAGATCATGACGGTCACCTCTCTCAGACCCAGGAGCGGACGAAGCGGGGCTCGTTCCCCTGGGCGAGCTGGGTCGGCGACGCCTGTGTCGCCTGCCGGTTGCCCGGGGGCAGTTGGTTGATGCCGAGCGCGGCGGAGAAGATGACCAGCCCGTTGAAGAACGCGATGATCCACTTTTCCGGTCCGGCGTCGGCGAACGCGGCGGTCAGGTAGGAGAGCAGGAGCGCGAAGCCCAACGCGATCCACTTGCGGGCCTTGTCGCCGCTCGGCCCGATCAGGCCGCCGATGACGTTCGTGGCGAGCAGGGTGGCGGCGCTGGCGCCGGTCAGACTGCCCAGTGCGGCCCAGGTGAAGAGATCGTTCACGGCGATCCCCCTTTTCAGACGGTGCGGTGGTGCGGCCTCGGGTGGGGGTGGTGCGGCGGCCCGCGGCGGTGGCCGCGGGATCCGCCCGGTCGGCGGTGGGGCCGGCGGGCTGTCGCCGGGGCTCGGGGACCGGACCGGCCGCCGCCGACGCTGGTCGGGGGCCGGACCGGCGGAACTCAGACCGGCGGGCCGGTGGGCGGCGCCGGCGCGCCGGGCGTGGCCGGCGTGGAGGGTGCGGTGGTGGGCGCGGTCGACGTGGCGGCCGGACTCCCGCCCCGGCGGCGGCGCAGCAGCAGCACGACCACCGCGGCGACGACCAGCAGCAGCACGACCACCGCGCCGACGACAAGCAGCCAGGGGAACGAGTCACCGCCGACCACGGCCGCGGCCGCGCTGGTGGCGGGTGCCGGCGGCGCCTCGGCGACGGCCCGCAACTCGGCCGGCTTGGGCTGGTTGGCGACCACCTTCCAGCTCACCGCGCGGCCGGTGGTGGTGCCGTTGGTGTCGAGCACTCGCCCGGGGAACGTCACCGAGATCTCGAACGACATCAACGTCATGAACGCCTGCTGGTTGCGGGGGTCCTGTTCGGCCACCTTTCCGCCGTATTTTTTCGGATCCAGCGGCAGCGAGAAGCGATAGAGATCGCCGTCCCGAACAAGATTCACGCTTTCGCTGGTGAATTGCGCCAGCGGTGTTTTCCGGTAGGTGATCTGAATGCCGTAGAAGTTGGGATCCTCGTAGCGGGTCTCGGTGCCGGCGGGAAGCGTGGGAATGTTCTGCCGCAGTTCGGCGAAGGCCACCGCGACGTCCGGGTTGCGCTGTTTGAGCACCGACTTCTGTGCGGTCAGCAGGAGCTGGCCGGAGATCGTGTCGTCGGCGTTCACGGTCAACCCCAGGTTGAGTTGCATGCAACCGCTCAGTGTCGCCACGAGGGCGAGACACACCGCGACGCGGAATGCCCGGCTGCGGCGGAGTCTCGTATTCATGCGCCCAGTGTGGGCGGTCGGCGTGGACTCGACAGTCAGCGATCAGCCGCCGCTTTGTCGCCGATCTTACCGGCCGCCTCTCCCATTCGGACGACCCCGCAAACGTGCCCGATCGATATCCTGAAAGGTTGTCATTCCTCCGTTCCCGGCGCCGACCGGTCCGCGACGACCCGGAAGACCGGGATGCCCGGGGCGACGCGGGCGAACTCGGTCAGCGGGGCGTGCCGGTCCACCGGCACGTGCGGGCGCGCGCCGGGGGCGAGCGCGAGGTGCCGGCGCAGGATCGGCGGCCGGTCCGCCACGTCGACCTCGACGAGCCGGACCGGTTCCCGCCCGCCGTGGCGCAGCACCGCCCGACCGCCGGCGGCCCGCACGTTGGCCACCCAGTTGACCCGGTCGCCGAGCATCGACACCAGGTAGCGCTCGCCCTCGTGATCGGCGACCACAAGCGGCAGGGCGACCGTCCGGCCGCTGCGCCGACCCCGCACCTCCAGGGTCACCCAGTGCCGGGGGCCGAGCCCGGCGGCGTGCTGTCGGGCGGCGAGCCCGTTCAGCACCCGCGCGAGCCGGTTCGGCCGCCCGTCCCGGTACATCCACCGCACCTGTCGACGCCACAGCTCCGCGCTCATCAGGCCCCCTCTCGTCCCCCTCCATTGGGGACCGGACGGTCGGCGGTGACCAGGGTCGATCGACCCGGACCTCCACCGCTCAGGCGGGTGGCTGCCAGTCGGCGTACCGGGCCACGCCGCGCAGCGCCGCCCCGGACGGGGTGAGCCGCCGCCGAACCGGCACGGCAGGGCGACCGGCGCCTGATCGACCAACCGGATGTCGCCGATCCCTGCCGCCCGGGCCGCGACTCGTCGGCGCCCGCCGGCCGCTCGCCCCGCTGGTCGCCGAGTTCCGGCACACGTTCGCCGAGCTCGCCGACGTGCTCGACGACATCGCGACCGCGCTCGACGACGCCGACGACCGGGCGGCGCTCGCCGCGCTGGACCGGGCCCGGCACGCCGACGCCGGGGTGGAACGGCTGCGCGGCGCGGTCCAGGCCGCCGGCGAGGCGCTGCGGCTCAACGTCCGCCGGCGTCGCCACCTCGGTCGGCTGCGCTCGGTCGAGGGCTCGATCCGGCAGATCGACTACGCCGTGCGCAACGTGCGCGTGCTGGCCCGGGCCGCGGTCACGTTCACCCGCGGCGCCGCACCGGTCCCGGCCGACCTGGGCGGCACCGTCCGCACGCTGGCCGAGGCGGTACGCGCCGCGGGTGACGCGCTCGCCGCCGACCTCGGCGGCCAGGACGAGGTCGCCGACGCGCACGCCACCCGCGCCGACGCGGCGGCGCTGGAGGCGGTACGCGCGGCCGGGCGGCTCTTCACCGCCGGCTCGACCCTGCCGCTCGCGATCATCATCGGCCAGGTCCGGGCCACCGCCATCGACCTGCTGCGCGGCGTGGGCGTGGACGACGACGCGACGGTGCTCAGCCGGGTCGACGCGGCGGTCACCGGGCCGGAGCGCTGACCGGCGTCACCTCAGGCGCTCTCCCGGGTCACCAGCGTCGACGCGAACGCGGTGCTCGGCGCCGCCGGCACCTCGGTCAGCACGGCGGTGGCCGCGGCGGCGGCGATCCGGTCGACCGGGTGGGTCGCGGTGGTCAACGCCGGGCTGCTCATCGCCGCGTACGGCAGGTCGTCGAAACCGGCAACCGCCACGTCGTGCGGCACCCCCACGCCCCGCCCGCGCAACGCGGCGATCACGCCGAACGCGGTCGCGTCGCTGGCCGCGTAGATCGCGTCCACGTCCGGCCACCGGCGCAGCGCCGCCAGCGCTGCCGACCCGCCCCGTGCCGCGGTGAAGTCGCCGGTCACCAGCCGGGCCGGCGAGCCCGCAGCGTCCATCAGCTCCCGGTAAGCGGTCACCGACCGTTCCGCGCAGGTCAGCCAGCGTGGCCCGGTGATCATCACGATGCGGCGGCGGCCGGTGGCGTGCAGGTGCCGCAGCACCGCGTCCGCCCCGGCCGCGTTGTCCACGTCGAACGACGGCACGGTCGCCGAACCCCGGCCGATGGAGACCACCCGCCCCCGCAGCCGGGCCGGCACCGCGTCCAACGCCGCCTGCGTGGTGTTGACCAGGATCACGCCGCAGACGCCCCGGTCGGCGCCGAGGCGGGCCAACCCGGACGGGTCGGCCAGCGGCAACCACTCCAGCGACACCCCGATCCCGTGCGGCGCGCACACCCGCGACGCGGCGCTGACCACCCGGTGCACGTACGGGTCGTCGAAGACCCGGTCGTCGCGGCCCACCACGGCCACCACCAGCCGCACGCCGGCGCCGCGCACCAGCGCCCGGGCGGTCCGGTCCGGCACGTAGCCGAGGTGCGCGGCGGCCGCGCCCACCCGGGCCCGGGCCTGCGTCGAGGCGAAGCCGTAGCCGCCGAGCACCCGCGAGGCGGTGGCCCGGGACACCCCGGCTGCCCGGGCCACGTCGTCGAGCGTGGCCGGTCGTGCGGTCGGCGTACCCATGGATCGCATCATGCCCGGTCCGGGCCGCGGTGGGTAAGGGGCGGGCGGGCTTGTGGTGGTAGCGCTCTCAGGTGTGCGATCGTCGTCGGGAACCATTCGCCGGAAGGGACTACCGCACCGTGAGCAAGACCCTCGACGCACCGGCCGCGCGGCCACCGGTGCCCCGGCCGGTGCTGGCCGCCCGCACCGGGGTCGCCGTCGTCTTCGCCCTGAACGGGCTCGCGGTGGCGAGCTGGTTCTCCCGGGTGCCGGCGGCCCGCGAGGCGCTCGGCCTGAGTCCGGGCCGGCTCGGCCTGCTGCTGCTCTGCATGTCGGTCGGCGCGCTGCTCGCCATGCCCGCCGCCGGCCTGGTCACCCAGCGGCTCGGCCCGGCCCGCACGGTGGTCGTGGCGACCGTGCTGGTCGCGCTCGGCATGACCGTGGCCGGCCTCGCCACCGGCCTGGCCGGCTGGGCGGTCGGCGTCGGGCTCGGCCTCGCCGCGTTCGGCTTCGGCTCCGGCCTGTGCGACGTGGCGATGAACGTCGAGGGCGCGGCCGTGGAGAAACGACTCGGCCGGACGATCATGCCCCGGTTCCACGCCGCCTGGAGCCTCGGCTCGGTGGCCGGCGCCGGCCTGGGCGCGGGCGCCGCGCGGCTCGGCGTACCGATCGAGGTGCACCTGCCGGTGCTGGCGGTGGTGATCCTGACCGGCACGCTGCTGGGCGCCCGGGCGTTCCTGTCCGCGCCGGCCGAGTCGACCGACGCGGGCGCGCCGGCGGCCCGGCGACGCGCGCTGCTGGCCGCCTGGCGGGAGCCGCGCACCCTGCTGGTGGGTCTGCTGGTCCTGGTGA
Source organism: Micromonospora sp. NPDC051300 (assembly GCF_044455315.1). Taxonomy (NCBI): domain Bacteria; kingdom Bacillati; phylum Actinomycetota; class Actinomycetes; order Micromonosporales; family Micromonosporaceae; genus Micromonospora; species Micromonospora sp. NPDC051300. Next base: position 255,726 of record NZ_JBITEP010000004.1, read on the forward strand.
TGGCGTTCACCGAGGGCAGCGCCAACGACTGGCTGGCGGTGGCGTTCGTCGACGGGTACGGCGTGGACGAGGCGGTCGGTGCCGCCGTGTTCGGCGTGTTCGTCATCGGCATGACGCTGGGCCGCACCGCCGGCACGGTCGCCATCGACCGCTGGGGACGGGTGCCGGTGCTGTACGGCACCATCGGACTGGCCTCGGCCGGCGCGGCGCTGGCCGTGCTGGCCGGCTCCGGCCCGCTGGCCGTGGTCGGGGTGGCCATGTGGGGGATCGGCGCGTCGCTCGGGTTCCCGGTCGGGATGAGCGCCGCCGCCGACGACGAGGACAGGGCGCCGGCCCGGGTCAGCGTGGTCGCGGTGATCGGCTACACGGCGTTCCTCGCCGGGCCGCCGCTGCTCGGATTCCTCGGCGACCACTTCGGCGTGCTGAACGCGCTCGGCGTCGTGCCGCTGCTCCTGCTGCCCACGCTGGCGCTGGTGCCGGTGCTCCGCCCGCCGGCCACCGCCTCGACCACGGCCCGCTGAGCCCGCTGCCCAGCCGACTCCCACGGCGCTCCCAGGCGCCTGCCAGGCGCGCGTGCTGCACTGGAGCACGACGCCGAGGAGAGGAGGCGGGCATGGGCTGGTTCAGCCGACGGGCCGCCGACCCGACGACCCCGACGAAGCTCGACCGCGAGGCGAACCGGGAGGACCTGGCGCAGCTGGAGGCGTTCGTGACCAGCCGGCGCGGGGTCGAGTTCTATCTCGAACCGGAGACCACGGCCACCGACACCACGGTGGTCGCCATCGCCCACGACGGCGAGTGGATCCGCCGCCGTACCGGCTCGCCCCGGGTCGCCGGCACGATCGCCCGGCGGCACGCGGTGCCGCTCTACGAGGCGGCCCGCACCGGCTACCCGGAGCGGATGCGGGCCTGGAACCGGGCGCACCCGGAACGCCGCAAGCGCTGAGCGCCGCGCTCAGTCGCCGAGCGCGGCGCGGGCCTGGTCCCGGCGCAGCGGCTCGTCGTGCGCGGAGACGTACCACTCGACGTGCGCGGAGAGCAGGCCGCGGGCCAGCTCCAGGTCCGGCCCGTCGGTCGGGGTGCGCTCGTGCAGCGGCGGTGGGTACCAGCAGTCGCCGAGCAGCAGCACCCGGGAGTCCGGCACCAGCACCACCGTCGAGTCGCTCGCGTGCCTGCCGCCGACGTGCCGCAGCACCACGCCGGTGGGCAGCATCAGCTCGTCGGTGAACGTGCGGGTCGGCGGCAGCACCGCGAAGCCGTCGAAGTCGTCCACCGCCAGCGCCCGGGCCCGGTAGCTGGGCCCGAGCCGGGGCTCGGCGCGGACCGTGTCGCGTAGGTGCCGGTGGCTCCACGGGCGGGCCGCCTCGGCGCGCAGCGGGGCCACGCCGGCCTCGTGCCCGACGATCTCCACGTCCGGCCAGGCGCAGGCGCCCCAGACGTGGTCCCAGTGGTGGTGGGTGTAGACCAGCCAGCGCGGCTCCGGCAGCCGGGCGGCGGCGAGCCCGGCGCGGATCTCCCGGGCGTGCGCGGGACTGTGCCCGGCGTCGACGAGCACGCTGCCCCGGTCGTCGGCGACCACCGCCACGGTGGGCCGGACCGCCCCCGGGTCGGGGTCGCCCGGGAACAGCCAGACCCGGTCGGCGAGGTGGCGTGGCTCCATGGCGGCATCCTCTCGCAGCTCGGCCGGATGCTACCGCCGTCCCGCGGTCACCGGCTGCCCCGTCAGCCGGTGAACGCGGACGCCACGGCGTACCCGAGGAACGCCGCGCCGAGGCCCGCGACCACGCTGACCAGCACGTTCGCGTACGCGTGCCGGCGCGATCCGGCGCGGGCCAGCCGCAGCGTCTCGTAGCCGAGCGTGGACCAGGTGGTCAGCGCGCCGCAGAAGCCGGTGCCGACCAGCGCGGTCACCGCCGGGTCGGCCGGCACCGCGAGGACCGCGCCGAGCAGCAGCGAGCCGGCCACGTTGACGGTGAGCGTGCCGACCGGGAACGCCGAGTCGTGCCGGGCCTGCACCGCCCGGTCGGTCAGGTAGCGCAGCGGGGCGCCGAGCGCCGCGCCGAGCACGATCAGCAGGACGGTCACCGGGCCACCCCGCGCCGGGCGCCGAGCAGCCGGCCGGTCACCGCGTCCCCGGCGGCGACCGCAGGCAACGCGGTGAGCACGGTGGCCGCCAGATAGGCCAGCGCGGTACCCGGCGCGCCGGCCGTCACCAGGCGCTGCGCGTCGACCGCGTACGCGGAGAACGTGGTGAACCCGCCGAGCACCCCGACGCCCAGGAACGGCCGGACCAGCGGGCCGGCCGGGCGGGCGGTGAGCACCGCCATCAACGCGCCGATCAGCAGGCAACCGGTGACGTTGACGCCGAACGTGGCCCACGGGAACCCGGTGGGCGGGTGCGGCAGGGCGGCCTGGACGCCGGCGCGGGCCAGTGCGCCCAGCGCGCCGCCGGCGGCGATCACGCCCAGCACCGCGGCCGGGTGCGCGGCCAGCTCGGCCCGGTCGGCGGGTACGCGGAGGTCGACGTCGGGATCGACGCGGGACTCGGGCGGTCGGTGCACGGTGCCTCCCACCAGGACGGGCATCACTGGCAGGGACCGTTGGCGACGTTCGCGGTTCTCCCGGTCTGGCCGGGACGGCGGGCCCCACCGCCGCTCGCCCCCGAGCATAACCCCGCCCTCCCGCCCCACCGTCACCCCTGCGCCCGGCCCGGCCCGGCCCGCGATCTTGCAGTTCCGGCCCCGGCAAAGGGTGCGAATAGCCCATCTCGGGGGCCGAAACTGCAAGATCTGTGAAGGTTGTTGTCAAGCGGTGGCTTCGAGGGTGCGCCAGATTTGGCGGGCTATGTAGCGTTTGAGGCTGCGGGTGATCTCGGCTGGGGTGCGGCCTTCGGTGGTGCGGCGGTTGGTGTAGTCCTTGGTGGGTTGGTGGCATCGTTGGCGGGTTTTGGCGATGGTGTGTAGGGCGGCGTTGAGGGTGCGGTCGCCGCCTCGGTTGAGGCGGTGGCGGGTGATGCGTCCGGAGCTGGCGGGGATGGGGTTGACGCCGGCGAGTGAGGCGAAGGCGGCTTCGTTGCGGAACCGGCCGGGGTGTGACCAGGCGCTCAGGGCGATCGCGGCGGTGACGGGGCCGATGCCGGGCTGTTGGAGCAGGGTCGGGCAGAGTTTGTCGACCAGGGTGCGGATGTCGGTGAGGTTGGCTTTCAGGAGTTGGTTGAGGCCCAGGATCTGCTCGGCGAGGGCTGCCAGTTGAGTGCGACGCAGCCGGTCGAGACCGCTGCCGCTGCCGCTGGTGGTGAGGGTGAGGGTGGTGGCGTGTTGGACCTGTCGCAGGGTGCTCAGCCCTCGCATCTGCGTGCGGAGGTCGTCGTCGGCGGTGAGGATCACCGATTTGAACAGGTTGATGGTGGCGGTGCGGGTGTCGCTGTAGTGGCGGCGGCAGACGTGTAGCAGGCGTAGGGCTTCCCGGTCGCCGTCGGTGCGGGGTGTGGCGACGTGGTCGGCGGCCAGCATGCCACGAGCGGCGTGCACGGCGTCGAGCGCGTCGGACTTGCCGCCTCGCCGGTGGCGTCCGGTAGCGGGTTTGGGGGCTTCCAGGACGTCCTCGCCCGCGGCGCGCAACACGCGCAGCAGGCCGACACCGTGACTGCGGGCGCCGTCCAGGGCCCAGGCCCGCCGGCCCGTTCCCAGCCCGGTCGTCTGCCGCACGGCCCAGGCCAGCAGAACACCGGCGCCCTCGTCGGTGGCCGGCACGGTGATCTCGGCCAGCACGGTCCCGACCGCAGTGAGGACCGCAGCGGTGTGCGTATCGGTATGGGTGTCCACACCGACGACCGCGTCGACACGGTCAGCCAGACGTTCTGCCAGGATGGAAAGCACGGACGGTTCTCCCTTGCACGGGACGACGTTCGGACGGCGTCGGCCCGGGAGCGATCACCCGGCGGCACATCTGTGATGAGTCACGCGACACGGGCTGCACACCCCTCGCGGACAGGCTTCTGATCAGGCCAACAAGGTGGGCCGGGCCGACGCCGGCAACCCACGAGGACAAGTCGACTCCACGGCACGCCATCTGACGGCGGCCAGATCTTGCATGAGTCACTCGTCGATCACCGACGTCGAACCCTACCGATACCAGCCTCCCGGAACCGGCCCACCTATAGAAGCGTCGACGGGTGCCGGGTGCCGGGCTGGGTGGGGCGGGAGCTGCGGGGTGGGTGGGTCAGGAGGGGGTGGGGGACAGGTCTCGTGGAGTGGGAGTGGGAGTGGGGGTGGTGGGGGTGCGGCGGGCGGCGCGTTCGGCGACCAGGAGCACCGCGAGGCCGAGCAGGGTGAGGCCGGCGCCGGCCCAGATCGGGGCGGTGAAGCCCAGTCCGGCGCCGATGGTCAGGCCGCCGATCCAGGCGCCGAGCGCGTTGCCGAGGTTGAACGCGGCGATGTTGGCGCCGGAGGCGAGCGTCGGGGCCTGGTGGGCGTACCTCATGATCCGCATCTGCAGCGGTGGCACGGTGGCGAAGCCGAACGCGCCCATCAGGACCAGCGCGACGACTGTCGACACCGGGTCGGCGGCGGTCAGCGCGAAGCCGACCAGCACCAGGGTGAGGACCGTGAGCACGGTGACCAGGGTGACCGGCAGCGAACGGTCGGCCGCCCGGCCGCCGGCCAGGTTGCCGACGAACAGCCCGACGCCGAAGAGCACCAGCAGCCACGGCACGGTGCTGGTGGCGAAGCCGCTCACCTCGGTCAGCGTGTACGCGATGTAGGTGAACGCGCCGAACATGCCGCCGAAGCCGAGCACGGTGACCAGCAGCGAGAACCAGACCTGGGGCTGGGCGAAGGCGCGCAGCTCGCCGCGGAGTCCACCGCCTGCGGCGGCGTCCGTGGCCGGGCCCCGGCCGGGCACCAGCAGCGCCAGTCCGGCCAGCGCGACCACGCCGATGCCGGTGATCGCCCAGAACGTGGAGCGCCAGCCGAAGTGCTGGCCGAGGAACGTGCCGAACGGGACGCCGAGGACGTTGGCGACGGTCAGCCCGGCGAACATCATCGCGATGGCGCCCGCCCGGCGGGCCGGCGCGACCAGGCCGGCGGCCACCACCGCGCCGATACCGAAGAACGCGCCGTGGCAGAGCGCCGCGACGATCCGGCCGGCCAGCATGGTGGCGTAGTCGCCGGCCAGCGCGGAGAGCAGGTTGCCGGCGATGAAGAGCAGCATCAGGGCGAGCAGCACCGGCTTGCGGCGCAGGCGGGTGACCGCGGCGGTGAGCGCCACCCCACCGACGGCGACGCTGAGCGCGTACCCGGAGATCAGCCAGCCGGCGACCGCCTCGGTGACCGCGAAGTCGGCGGCGACCTGAGGGAGCAGCCCCATGATCACGAACTCGGTGAGGCCGATGCCGAATGCCCCGATCGCCAGTGCCAGCAGGCCGCCCGGGAACGCGGAGGTACGTGAGGACATGACATCCGTTCCATGCGTCAGAGTAATGAGAGCGCGTGCAACTACCCGCGCCAGCAACGAAATAGTTGCACGCGCTTTATATCGGCGCAAGCGTGCTAGGCTGGAACGACGTCCACGTCACACCCGAGGAGGGCCGATGGGCATCGGCGACGACGCGGTCGAGATCCGCGCCCAGGGTTGGCGCACGCTCGCCGCGCTGCACGGCCTGATCGAGACCGCCCTGGAACGCGCCCTGCAGGCCGAGCACGACCTCTCCGTCGTGGAATACACGGTCCTCGACGCGCTCTCCCGGCAGGACGGCTGGCACATGCGGATGCGACAACTGGCCCGCGCCGCCGCGCTCTCCGGCAGCGCCACCACCCGGCTGGTGACCCGGCTGGAGGAGCGCGGCCTGCTCACCCGGATCCTCTGCGCCGACGACCGCCGGGGCATCTACACCGAGCTGACCCCCGCCGGGTCGGCGCTGCTGGACCGGGCCCGCCCCACCCACGACCGGGTGCTCGCCGACGCGCTGGCCGAGGCCGAACGCACCCCCGAGCTGGCCCCGCTCGTCGACGCGCTGCACCGCCTGCCCGCCGCCCGCTGACCGCCTCCGCCGCCGCTGCGCTGACCTGGCAGGACGGCCCGTACGGGCGTACGGTGATCGGCATCCCGCCCGGCGCGGCGGCGTCGGGCCCGTCGCGCAGGAGGCAACCGTGCAGGACCGCACCCCTCGTCCGGACGAGCTGGATCCCGTCGAGCGGATCGGCGTCGACGAGCTGCGGGCGCGGCAACTGGGCCGGCTGCGCTGGTCGCTGCGGCACGCGTACGACCACGTGCCGCACTACCGCCGCGCGTTCGACGACGCCGGCGCGCACCCCGACGACGTACGCGACCTGGCCGACCTGGCCCGCTTCCCGTTCACCGCCAAGGCCGAGCTGCGGGAGAACTACCCGTTCGGCATGTTCGCCGTGCCCCGCGAGAAGGTCGCCCGGCTGCACGCCTCCTCCGGCACCACCGGACGCCCCACCGTGGTCGGCTACACCCGCGCCGACCTGGACACCTGGGCGAAGCTCATGGCCCGATCGATCCGGGCCGCCGGCGGCCGGCGCGGCGACCGGGTGCACGTCGCGTACGGCTACGGGCTGTTCACCGGCGGCCTCGGCGCGCACTACGGCGCCGAGGAACTGGGCTGCACGGTGGTCCCGGTGTCCGGCGGCATGACCGAACGCCAGGTCATGCTGATCCGCGACCTCGAACCCGAGGTCATCATGGTCACCCCCAGCTACATGCTCGCCATCGTGGACGAGATGGAACGCCAGGGCGTCGACCCGCGGGCCACCTCGCTGCGGGTCGGCGTGTTCGGGGCCGAGCCGTGGACCGAGGACATGCGGCGCGAGCTGGAGCAGCGGCTGGACATGCACGCGCTCGACATCTACGGGCTCTCCGAGGTGATGGGTCCCGGCGTGGCGGTCGAGTGCGTGGAGACCAAGGACGGCCTGCACCTGTGGGAGGACCACTTCTATCCCGAGATCATCGACCCGGTCACCGGCGCGGTGCTGCCCGACGGCGAGCGGGGTGAGCTGGTGCTGACCTCGCTGACCAAGGAGGCCATGCCGGTGGTCCGCTACCGCACCCGGGACCTGACCCGGCTGCTGCCCGGCACCGCCCGCCCGATGCGGCGGATCGAGAAGATCACCGGACGCACCGACGACATGATGATCCTGCGCGGGGTCAACGTGTTCCCGACCCAGATCGAGGAGCTGATCCTGCGTACCCCCGCGCTGTCGCCGCACTTCCAGTGCGTGCTGGACCGGCAGGGACGGCTGGACACCCTCACCGTCCACGTGGAACGCCGCGCCGGGGCCGCGGTGGACGAGGCCGAGCGCGCCGGCACGGCCCTGGTCGAGCAGGTCAAGAACACCATCGGGGTCTCGGTGGCGGTCCGGGTGATCGAGCCGGACGGGGTGGAGCGCTCGATGGGCAAGATGCGACGCATCGTCGACCAGCGGCGGGAGCGCTGACATGGCGGGGGACGACCGTCGTACCGCGGCACATGCCATGTTCGACGCGGACGTGGCCTCGAAGGGGCTCGGCATCGAGCTGGTCTCGGCCGGCGGCGGGGCGGCGGTGGCCCGGATGCGGGTCACCCCGGCCATGCTCAACGGGCACGCGATCGGCCACGGCGGTTTCGTGTTCCTGCTCGCCGACACCGCGTTCGCGCTGGCCTGCAACAGCCACGGACCGGCCACGGTGGCCGCCGGCGGCGAGATCAGCTTCCTGCGCCCGGTCCGCGAGGGCGACGTGCTGGAGGCGTCCGCGACCGAGCGGGTCCGGCAGGGGCGCAGCGGCATCTACGACGTCACCGTCCGGCGCGGTGACGAGGTGGTGGCCGAGTTTCGGGGGCGCAGCCGCACCCTGCGAGGCGGGGCCCTTTCTTAACGTATGCGGCATGGCAGGGGCCCCGCTTAACGCCCGGCGCGGCCCGTCCGGGTCGGAGTGGCCCCGTGCCCGCTCCGACCCGGAACCAGCCCGTCAGGCCGCCAGCCTTAGGGCGGCACCCGCCGAGGCGCGCCGGCCCACCGGCTCGGGCAGGCGGGCGGCGCGTTCGAACGGGTGCGCCGGCTCGGCCACCGCGCCCGGTCCGGCCACCGCCGGCTCCGTACCGCCCGGCGCGGCCCTCGACGGCGGTCGGCCCGCGTCGGACCCGACGTGGGCCGACATCGTCGGGCCGCCCGCCTGGGACGGTGGGACGGGCGCCGGTCGGGCCCCTCCACCCGACCGGCGCGGCCGTCCCACCCCGAGCGGGCAGCCCGCCCGCCCGTCGGCGTCCCGTTCGGGTACGCCGTCCCCCGAACCCGCCGCGGCCGGGCGGGTCGCGGCGGGGCCCACGCCGGACCGCCCGGCCGTGACCGCGCCCGATCCGGCGCCGGCACCCCCCACGGTGCCGGCGACGGACGTGACGCGGGCGGGTGTCGCGGCGCCGGCATCCCCCTCGGTGCCGGCGCCCGGTCTGTCGGTGGCGACCCGCACGGCGCCCGGCCCGGCGTTCGCGCCCGCCCGGACGCCGGCGCCCGGACGGCCGTTCGCACCGGGCCCGGCGTTGGGCCCGGGGCGGGCGGCGGCGCGCGAGGCCGGCCGGTCGGGACCGATCGCCGGGCCGGGCTCGCCGCCGACGAGCCGGCGGGCGAAGTCCGCGCGCACCGCGCGGGGCAGCCGATGGGCGGCCACCCGGGCCACCACCGGCTCGACGACCGTCCAGCCGCCCGTGCCGGCCGAACCGACCAGGGTGACCGCCCGGACCGAGCCGACCGAGCCGACCGGCCCGACCGGACCGACCGGAGCGACTGCCCCGACCGAACCGAACGAAGCGGCCGCGCCAGCCGAGCTGACCGGCGCGACCGCACCCGCCGGGACGACCGCGCTCGCCGGAGTGACTGCACCGGCCGGGACGGCGGCGGCCGGGACAGCGGCGGTGCCGGTGCGACGGAGCAGGCCGGCCGCGGCCAGGGCGTGCAGCGCCGGCCCGGCCTGCCCCGCCGGCCAGCCGAGCATCCGTTCGACGGTGGCGGTGGTGACCGGACCGCCGATCGAGGCGGCGGCCATCAGCGCGGCGCGTCGCTCACCGTCCAGCGTGTCCAGCCGGGCGTCCACCAGCCGGCGTACCGCTGCGGGGACCCCCGCCGGCTCGGCGACCGGGTCGGCCGCGGCGTAGGCGGTGGCGACGCCCGGGTTGCCGCCGACAAGTGGCAGCAGCCGCGCTGCCAGCGCGGCCGGCCGGTCGGCCCGGTCGAGCAGGTGCCGCAGCAGGCGACCGGTGTCGCGGGCGCCCAGCGGGGGCAACCACACCCGGTGCCGGCCGGCCGGCGACGGGTCGGCCCGTCCGGTGCGATGCGTGGTGACCACCGCCAGCGCCAGTCCACGGTCGCCGGCGGTGGCGTGCAACTGGCGCAGGAACCGGTGCAGCGCCGGCGCGGCCCGGTCCAGGTCGTCCACGGCCACCACCACCGGGCTTCCGGTGGCCCGGTCGAGCAGCAGCTCGCGGCAGGCCGTGGCGGCCCGGGCGCCGGCCGCGGCGTCGCGGGGCGCGGCGAGGAACGCGGTCAGCGCGGCGCCGGCAGTCGACCGTCCCGCGCGCGGGGCCCGGGGGCGGGCCCCGGCGGCGTCCGGCGTGAGCAGCGCCCGGACCAGGTCGGCCAGGGGCGCGAGGTCCCCGTCCGGGTACGGCGGGCAGTGCGTCACGCACCAGCGCACGGTGACGCCGTCCACCCGCGTCACGGCGCGGGTCAGCTCGTGCAGCAGCCGGCTGCGACCGCTTCCGGGCGGCCCGGTCAGCGAGATCCATCGTGGACGGCGCTCGCACAGCGCCCGGGTCACCGCGTCGGCCGCGCCGGCCAGTTCGCGCCGGCGGCCCACCAGCGGGCCCCGGTGCCGTGCCGGCCGGTGCGGGGACACGCCGGTGACCCGCCAGACGTCGAGCGGCGACGCCTTGCCGGCCAGGGTGGTGGTGGCGAGAGGGCGGGCGTCGACCAGGCCGTCCACCGCCCGCCGGGTGGTGGGACAGACCACCACGCCGCCGGGCGGGGCGTACTCCTGGAGACGGGCCGCGGTGGTGATCACCGCGCCGCTGGCCGCGCCGTGCCCGCCGTCGCGGGCTCCGGTCAGGTCGACGAGCACCTCGCCGGTCGCCACCCCGACCCGCACCCGCAGCCGGGTGCCGCCGGGTGACCGCCGGTCCAGCGCCGCCTGGATCTCCAGCCCGGCCCGCACCGCCCGGTACGCGTCGAAGCCGTCGCAGTCGGGCGCGCCGAACAGCGCCATCACCGCGTCGCCGACGTACTTCTCCACCACGCCCCGCCAGCGGCGCAGCACCCCGGAGACGGTGCCGAAGTAGACCCGTTGCAGCGTCCGCACGTCCTCCGGGTCGAGTCGTTCCACCAGGGCGGTCGAGCCGACGATGTCGACGAAGAGCACGGTGACGGTCCGGCGTTCCTCCGGCAGCGGCCAGCGGGGCGCGCTGACGCCTTCCCGACTCCCCACGGGCGTGGTGATCACCATCGCACCCACCCTTTCCCTGGTCCGGTGCCCGACGACCTCCGGACACTTTCACCACCGGGTCCTCGGGGGATCGGTAGGACGACGTATGTCGGGCACGCGCAACCGTTAGTCGGTTTGTCGACGCGAGGAGTACGAGTGGGGCCGTGAGGCCGTAGAACGGTGCGGGGACCTGTGACTAGGCTGCGTGCCATGGCCAGCGACCCGGACACCGCACCGCTCGTCGGCCGCACCGGCACCGTCGCGACGCTGCGGTCGGCGCTGCTCGACGAGGTCGCCCCGGGGCAGACCGCGGCGGTGTTCCTCACCGGCGAGAGCGGGGTCGGCAAGACCCGGCTGCTCGGCGAGGTCGGCGAGCGGTTGCGCCAGGGCGGCGCCCTGGTCCTCACCGGCACCTGCCTCGACATCGGGGACGCCTCGCCGCTGCACCCGGTGCGCCAGGCGTTGCGCCGCCTCGACGCCGACCAGGCCGGGGCGCGCACCACCTCGGCGGTCCGCGGCCTGCTGAACGTCTTCGACGAGGAGACCCCCGGTCCGGACGGCGCTGGCGCGTTGCTGGAGCGGGTCGCCCAGGGGCTGCACCTGGTGGCCGGCGGCCGGCCGCTGGTGCTCGTCCTCGACGACCTGCAGTGGGTCGACCGGAGCACCCGCCAGCTCCTGCTCTATCTGCTCGCCGGCCTCGGCGACCTGCAACTGTCCGTGCTCGCCGCGATCCGGGCCGAGTCGCTGCGCGGCGCGCACCCGCTGCGCCGGGTGCTGACCGAGCTGCGCCGGCTGCGGTCGGTGCGGGTGGTCGACCTGCTCCCGCTGGACCGGGCCGGCACGGACGAGCTGGCCGCCGCGATCGTCGGCGCGCCACTGCCGCCGGAGGCCGCCGAGCAGATGTGGCAGCGCAGTGGCGGCAACCCGTTCGTGGTGGAGGAGCTGGCCCGCGACCGGCGCGACGGGCGCGACGGCCTCTCCGACACGCTGCGCGAGGTCTTCCTGGACCGGGTCGACGCGTTGCCCCAGCCCGCGCACGCCGTGGTGCAGGCGGTCGCCGCCGGCGTCGAGGCGGTCGAGCACTGGCTGCTGGCCCAGGTGGTGCGGCTGCCGGAGGACGAGCTGCTGGACGCGGTGCGCGAGGCGGTGGCGCACCGCCTGCTGGTCGGCGCCGACGACGGCTACCGACTGCGGCACCGGCTGGTCGCCGAGATCCTGGCCCACGAGCTGCTGCCCGCCGAGCGGGCCGCGCTGCACCGTCGCTACGCCGAGGCGCTCACCGCCGTCCCGGCCGAGCTGCACCAGGCCCGGCTGGCCCACCACTGGCGGCAGGCCGGCGAGCCGGCCCGCGCGCTGCCCGCGACGATGGCCGCCGCCCGCGAGGCGGAACGGCTGCACGGGTACGCCGAGGCGCACCGCCACTGGTCCGCCGCGCTGACCCTGGCCGCCACCCCGACCCCTGTGCCGCCGGACGGCAGCCGGCCCGAGCCGGTCGAGGTGGACCGCGCCGAGCTGCTCAGCAACGCCGCCGAGGCCGCGCACCACAGTGGAGAGCACGCCCGGGCGCTGACCCTGCTGGAGGAGCTGTCGGCCGACCCGGCCGGCCCACCGGCCTGCGCGCTGCACATCCGGCGCGCCCGCTACCTTGCCGCCGCCGGCCGGTCCGCGCCGGCCGAGGAGGAATACCGGCGGGTGCTCGCCTCGACCGACTGCACGCCGCACGAGCGGTGCACCGCCGCCGCCCGGCTGGCCGAGCTGCTGCTGCACCTGGGCCGCTACGCCGAGGCCGGCGACCAGGCCCGGGAGGCCCTGGACCTGGCCGCCGGGGTGCCCGGGTCCACCTCGGAGGTGGTGCTGGCCAGCGCCGCGCTGGGCTTCAGCGAGGCGTTCCTGGAGGACCCGACGGCCGGGCTGGCGGTGATGCGCCGGGCGCTGGAGACCGCCGAGCGTTCCGGCCGGCCGGAGGACGTGGCCTGCGCCTACCTGCACCTCGCCGAGCTGCTCACCGGGCCGTTGAACATCCTCGAGGAGGGGGTGGTGGTGGCCCGCCGCGGCGCCGAGCGCGTCGCCGAGCTTGGCCTCGGCCGCACCTGGGAGACCCGGCTGCTGGCGGTCGCCACGAACGGCCTGTTCCGGGTGGGGCAGTGGGCCGAGGCGGAGAAGGTGGTCGCCGCCGCGCTGCGGCACCGGCCGTCCGGCGCGGACGCGGTCGAGCTGCTGCTGGCCCGGTGCCGGCTCTCCGTCGGCTACGGCGACGTGGAGGCGTCCGACCGGGACCTGGAGGCGGTCGCCACGGTGCTGGCCGGCGGTGGCGCCCGGCACGTGCTGCCGATGCTCATCCTGCGCGCCGGGCTGTTCATGTGGCAGGGCCGGCACGACCTGGCCCGGCAGGCGGTGCAGCGGGGCCTGACCGAGAGCCGCTCCGACGACGTGATCGTGCTGGCCACGCTGGCCTGGCACGGGCTGCGCGCGGAGGCCGAGGCGGCGGCCAGCCGGACGGTCGAGGTGGACCCGACCGCGGTACGCCGGCTGCGCGAGGCGGTCGACCGGGTGACCCGCAAGAGCGGGCAGGCCGGCGCCCCGGTGCGCTACGTGGCCGACGGTTTCCTGGCGCTCTGCGACGCCGAGCTGAGCCGGCTCGACGACGGCCGGGGTGACCCCGAGCTGTGGGGGCGCTCGGCCACCGAGTGGGACCGGCGCAACCATCCCTACCCGGCGGCCTACTCGCGACTGCGGCAGGCCGAGGCGCTGCTGGCCCGGCGCAGCCGGGTGGCCACCGCCGGCAAGTTGCTGCGCCAGGCCCACGCGATGGCGCAGTCGCTCGGCGCGGTGCCGCTCAGCGCGGAGATCCGTACCCTCGCGGGCCGGGCCCGGGTCACCCTTGACGACCCGCCGTCCGCCGTGCCGGTGCCCCGGCCGCGGGCGGCGGCGCCCGCGACGCCGAACGCGCCGACGGTGGACGAGCTGGCGGTGCTGACCGCCCGGGAGCGCGAGGTGCTCGCCGCGGTCGCCGAGGGGCTGACGAACAAGGAGATCGGCCAGCGGTTGTTCATCAGCGAGCGGACCATCGGCGTGCACGTGTCGCACATCTTCGACAAGCTCCAGGTCCGCACGCGGGTGCAGGCCAGCGCGATCTTCCTGCGCAACCGCCCGGAATAGACGTACGTCGGTAATACGTCGTTCGACTGATCCGACGCGCCCGGGGCGGCTGGCAGGCTGTGCCGCGGAATCGGGTGGCGTCGTGGGGGACGCCGACCATCGTGGAGGAGAGATGACCGAACCGGTCTGGGGTCCCGTGCACCAGGACATCGTCGGGTTGCTCGCCGACCACCCCGCCGACGTGCCGGCGGTCGTCGACCATCTCACGAAGCTGCAGGACCTGCTGGTCCGGCTCCCGCCGCTGGAGGCGAGCTGCCCGCTGGCCGACTTCAACAAGCTCTACCTGGTCATCACCAGCACCGTGCTCGACGGTCTCTACGAGGACCGGTTCGTCGATCCGGCGTTCCTCGCCCGGCTGGACGTGGACTTCGCCGCCCGCTACTTCGAGGCGCTGCGATACTGGACCGACTCCAGCCCGAGCACGCCGCGGGCCTGGTCGTGCCTGTTCAAGCGGATGCGCGGTCCGGACGCCCGGCCGCTGCCGTCGGCCGCCGCCGGGGTCAACGCGCACATCAACTACGACCTGCCGTTCGCACTGGTGACCACGCTGGAGAGCCTGGAGTCGGAGCCGGTCGACGGCAGCGACCAGCACCGCGACTACCTGGAGATCAACAAGATCTTCGCCGAGCGGATCCCGGAGCTGCGCCGCGGCTACCTGGACCACTGGCAGCTCATGATCGACATGGTGAACGGCGACATCGACGACTGGTACCAGGGCGAGCTGGTGGAATACACCCGCAACGTGGCCTGGCGCAACGCGCAGAAGATCTGGCGCTGCCGCCACGACCCGCACGCCCGCGAGTGTGAGCGGACGCGGCTGGACGACAACGCCGCGCTGCTCGGCCGGCTGCTGCTATCGCCCCTGGGGGCGTTCCTGCAGTAGCCGGGACGGGGGGTCCCCGTGTCCCGCCGTCCGGGCGCGGGACACGGGGACGCCGTCCCCCTCGTCGCTGGTTCGATCGCCATTCCGGCGGGTCACGCCCCGGGTACCGCCTACCGTCGGGTCATGGCGCAGGCACGGGACGGGGAGCAGCCCCGGCGTACGCGGGACCGGCGCCGCGAGGCGCACGCCGCCGCCGCGGCCCGGGCCGGTCGCCACGCCGAGCCCGGCGACCGGGCCGCCCGCGCCCCGGGAGCGCTGCCGGAGCGGGTGGAGACCCCGGCCCGCCCGCCGGCGCCCGCCGACCGGCTGCACCGCTGGCTGTTCCAGCACCGGGTCGAGCCGGTCGGCCCGGAGGTCCGGGAGCACCAGACGCGGGCCCACCCGTGGTGGCAGGTGATGTGCCTGACCGGGGTCGACTACTTCTCCACCCTGTCCTACCTGCCGGGGATCGCGGCCGTCGCGGCCGGCGCGCTCAGCCCGCTGGCCACCCTGCTGATCGTGGCGCTGACCCTGCTCGGGATGCTGCCGATGTATCGGCGGGTGGCCCGGGAGAGCCCGCACGGGCAGGGCTCGGTGGCGATGCTGGAGCGGCTGCTGCCGTTCTGGCGGGGCAAGGTGTTCGTGCTGGTGCTGCTCGGCTTCGTGGCCACCTCGTGGATCATCACGATCACGCTCTCCGCCGCCGACGCCAGCGTGCACCTGCTGGAGAACCCGATCCTGCCCGAGTCGTTCCCGCACGACGCCACGGCCGCCGTGGTGGTGACCGTGGTGCTGCTGCTGGTGCTCGGCGGCGTGTTCCTGCTCGGCTTCAGCGAGGCCGTGCAGGTAGCCATCCCGCTGGTGGCGGTCTTCCTCGCGTTGAACGCGGTGGTGGTGGTCGCCGGGCTGGCCGACGTCGCCGCCGACCCGGGCGTGCTCGGCGACTGGACCGACCGGCTGACCCGGGTCGGCGGCGCCGGCGACGTGCTGGCCACCAGCGTGCTCGCCTTCCCGCTGCTGGTGCTGGGGCTGTCCGGCTTCGAGACCGGGGTGAGCATGATGCCGCTGGTCCGGGGCGACGGCGAGGACCCGGAACGGCGGCTGGCCGCCCGGATCCGCAGTACCCGGCGACTGCTCACCACCGCCGCGCTGATCATGTCGGTCTACCTGGTCGCGACCACGTTCGTCACCACGGTGCTGATCCCGCCGGACGCGTTCGCGCCCGGTGGGCCGGCCAACGGTCGGGCGCTGGCGTACCTCGCGCACGAGCGCCTCGGTGAGGCGTTCGGCACCGTGTACGACATCAGCAGCGTGCTCATCCTCTGGTTCGCCGGCGCCTCGGCGATGGCCGGCCTGATCAACATCGTGCCGCGCTACCTGCCGTCGTACGGGATGGCGCCGGAGTGGGGCCGGGCGGTGCGGCCGGTGGTGCTTGTCTACACCGCGATCAGCATCGCCATCACCGTCGCGTTCCGCGCCGACGTCAACGCCCAGGCCGGCGCCTACGCGACAGGCATCCTGGCGATGATGGTCTCCGGTGCGATCGCGGTGACCATCTCGGCGCTGCGCGCCCGCCACCGCGCGGCCGCCGCCGGGTTCGCGGTGCTCACCGCCGTGCTGCTGTACGCGCTGGCGGAGAACGTGGTGGAGAAGCCGGACGGCATCACCATCTCCGGGTTCTTCATCGCCGGGATCGTCGCGGTCTCGTTGATCTCCCGGGTCACCCGGACCACCGAGCTGCGCGCCGAGCGGATCGAGTTCGACGAACCGGCCCGCCGGTTCGTCGACGAGTCGGTCGCCCGGGACGGGCGGCTGCACCTGATCGCCAACAAGCGGCAGAGCGGCTCGGTGAAGGAGTACAAGGTCAAGGAGCGGGCCCAGCGGTCGATGAACCCGGTGCCCGGCGCCGCCGACGTGATCTTCCTGGAGATCGACATCAGCGACCCGTCGCAGTTCAGCGACGTGTTGCGGGTGCACGGGGTGGAGGTGGGCGACTACCGGATCCTGCGCGCGCGCAGCCCGGCCGCGCCGAACGCGATCGCCGCGATCCTGCTCGCGCTGCGCGACGCGACAGGGGTGCGCCCGCACTGCCACTTCGAGTGGTCGGAGGGCAACCCGATCGCGCACCTGCTGCGCTACCTGATCCTGGGGCGCGGCGACACCCCGCCGGTGGTCCGCGAGATCATCCGCAAGTCCGAACCCGACCCCACCCGCCGCCCCGGCATCCACGTCGGCGGCTGAGGGGTAAGGAGGGGCCCCTTCTTAACGCATTCGGTAGAGGAGGGGGCCCCGCTTAACGCCGCGGTTGGGTCGGCAAACCCAGCCTCCTAGGATGCTTCAGGCGGGGTGAGCGGGGGCGCGGAAGGCACGGAACGGCCCGCGCTCGACGGGCGGGCGCGGGCCGGGGACGTGCGAGGGTTACGCGGGCAGGGCCTACTTGGACGGCTGCGGCAGCTTGCAGTCGACCTTCGGGTTGGCGCCGATGTAGTTCAACGGGCCGGCCACGATGGTGACCAGGATCGTGCCCGCCTCCGCGCAGTTGGTGTCGTCGTTGCTGTAGTAGCCGCGCTGGCCGGCCGCGATGGCGCCGATGATGAGCCAGATGACGACCAGGACGCCGAGTATCGAGGTGCCGCGCATCAGTTGCCTCCACTGGGGTTGTGGCGAGTTCGAGGTGGAGGGCATGTACCCCGCGCGGGTGATCCGTCAAACGGCGTGCCGGTTCGGACACGGCCGATTCCGATTACCGGACGGCGCGCTCAGTGCGGCGGCACCGGCTCCTCGGGCGGGCGGCCCCGGCTGCGCCGGTGGTCGGCGACGGCCACCCCGGCCAGCACCAGCAGGGCTCCGAGGGAGGCGTACACCGGCGCGAGGAACACCAGCGCCGGCGCGATGCTCAGCAGCGCCAGCACCCCGCCGGGGCGGGACCGCGACACCCGGCTGAACACCTCGTACTCGAAGGCGGCCCGACCGGCCAGGAACAGCGCCGGACCGCCGAGGATGACCGCCAGCCAGGCCGGTGGGGTGTGTCCGGTCGGCTCCAGCAGCACCAGATCGAAGCCGGCGGCGGTGGTGACCACCCCGGCCACCATCAGCAGGTGGGTGTACGGCGCGGTGTTCAGGAACTTGCTCGGCTGGTTCGACCGCGCGATGGCGTCCGGCAGCAGCTCACCGGACTTGTGCACGTAGATGCGCCAGAGCAGCAGCGTGGTGCCGAACGCGGTGGTGAACGCCGCGATGTTCTCCACCTCGGAGTGGTGCAGGCTGAACACCGTGCCGGAGACCAGCACGGCGTCGCCCAGCGCGATGATGAAGAACTGCTGGTAGCGCTCGGAGAGGTGCTCGGCGGTGACCCGGCGCTGCGCGTCCGGCACCGCCCCCAGGCCGGGCACCGGGTAGGCAAGCCGGAATCCCAGGTAGTCGATGGCCAGCGCGCCGGCCCAGCACCACAGGCGGGCGGCGCCGTGTGCGGCGACCCCGCCGACCAGCCAGGGCACCGCCGACACCGCGAACCAGACGAAGATCCGGATGGCCCGGCGACGGGTCTGCGGGTGGCGCCGGACCGCGGGCATCAGGAACAGCCCACGTCCGAGATGGATCGCCACGTACGTGCCGGCGAAGACCAGCCCGCGCGCGCCGAACGCCTCCGGGATGGCGGTGGTCATCAGCAGCGCGCCGAACATCACCGTCACCACCAGCAGTTTGATCTCGGCGCGCTGCGGGTCGTAGAGGTCGGTGACCAGCGTGGTGATCGCCCACGTCCACCAGATGGCCATCAGGATGATCAGCGCCTCGGCGGCGCGTTCCCAGCTCACCTCGCCGATCAGGTAGCGCGAGGTCAGCGCCAGCGCCACCACGTAGACCAGGTCGAAGAAGAGCTCCAGCAGCGTCACCCGGCGTGGCGCCTCGGGATCGCGGACCGGGGGCCGCGGGCCGGCGGGCTCCGGGGTCGCGGTGGGCACGAGCTGCTCCCTGCGGTGGCGGATCGCGCGGCGGGGCCGTCCGCCCCCTCACCGACGGTAGCGACGCCCGCGCACGCCCGTCGGCTTTCCGGCATTCCGGCCGGCCGGACCCGCGGTCCGGGGGCCACGGCGGGGTGGCCGGAGGACGCCGCGGGCCGGTGGCGACAATCGTCGCCACCGGCCCGACATCGTGGCACGGGTTACTCGGCGCCCGCCGGAAGCACCCGGTCGGCCTCGGCGCGCGCACCGGCCAGCACCTTCGCCTGCTGCGGCCAGGTGGCCAGGCCGGGCGCGGCGCGCAGGCCGGCCGCCTTCACGGTCTCCCGCAGCGCGGCCTCGTCCAGCTCGGCGAGCTGCCGGTAGGTGCGGATGCCGGCCTCCTGCAGCGCGGCGGCCAGCTTCGGCCCGATGCCCTGGATGCGGCGGAAGTCGTCCGGCGTGTCGGTGCCCGCCGGCGCGTCGTTCTCCGCCGAGCTGCGGGGTGCCGGGACGACAGGCGTGGCCGCCGGCTCGGTGCCGGTGATGGTGGCCGGCTCCGACACCGCGCCGACCGGCGTCGGCGTCGCGTCCACCGCGGGCTCGTCCTCGACGGTCGGCTCGGCGTCCACCGACGGCGTCGCGTCCACAGCGACCGGCTCCGGGGCGGTGGTCGGCTCCGGGGCGGTGACCGGCTCCGAGACGGCGATCGGTTCCGGAGCGGTGATGGGCTCCGGGGTGTCGATCGGCTCCGAGGCGACCGGGGTCGGGGCGGCGGCCGACTCCGCGCCGGTGAGCGGCTTCGAGTCGTCCGGGGCGGTGGTGGGCTCGGGCTCGGCGGTGACGACGACCGGCTCGCGGTCGGTGCCGGCGGGGTCGGTGTCGAGACGCGCGGCGCTGTCCTCCTCGACCGGGCGCGGCTGGTCGGTCACGGCGGCGGGCGCCGGCGACTCGTCGACCACCGCGACGGGCCGCGCTTCGTCGACGGTGGCGGTCACCTCGGTGGCCGGGGCGGCGGCACCCTCCACGGTGGGCGTCGAGGTGTCGGCGCCGGACCGGCGGCCGAACACCGCCCAGCCGACGCCCACTCCGATGAGCAGGGCCAGGATCACGAGCAGCCACTGCCCGAAGCTCGACGGCATGGTCAACCTCCTTCTATGTACGTGCACGATTGTCACGAGAAAGCTCGGGGCAGCTTCGCACACGTGCGCGCGGGGCGACAGGCAGGTCGGCGCCGGGGCCCGGCGGTGGGACCGGCCGCGCCGGGCGGTGGCCGGAGGATGACCGTGGGTGGGGGAGGGCACCCCGGGACCTGGTGCCGTGCGCGGTCCCGGGGTGCCCCCGTCGGTGGCCCGCGCCGGTCAGTGGATCCGGTCGGGCGCGGTGGCGTCGGCGGAGTCCCAGCTGTAGAAGCAGCCGGCCACGGCGTCGCGGGGGGAGTGCCAGGTCGGCAGGTACGGCGAGGTGTGCGCGGACAGCCGCTCGTTGACGCGTTCGTAGAGCGGGTTGTCGCGCAGCTCGGCGGCCAGGTCGGGGGCGACGTCGACGGTCTCCATCAGATGGACGCACAGGTCGTGCAGGTAGTACAGCGACCGGTGCCGGACGCCGGTGAGCCGGGGCAGGTCGGTCGCGTCGGACTCGGCGAAGATCTGGGCCACCCGGCCCTGCGATCCGGGCACGATCCGGCTGACCACCAACAGTCGACTCATCGCAGACCCCTCTCGCCGCGCCGCCGCCGCGCCGAACCCGGCCGGCCGGCGGCGGTCGTCGTACGTCCACGGTGTCGGTGCGGGTGTCACCTCGCCGTCACGGCGTACCCCTGGGCATTGATGGCGGTGGTGAGGTCGCGCCGCGCGGGTGCGGCGCGGGGCCGCGTGGCGCGGTGGCGGGGGTCCGGCCGGGACGCCGTGGTGGCGGGTCCGGGCGGCTGGCCCGGCGGATCGGGGCGAGGGTGTCGTCGAGCAGCGCGGTCATCGCCGGGGACGGTTCCAGGCGGAGTTCGCGCAGGAGCATGTCCCGGTAGACGTAGAAGGAGTGCACCGCCTCGAACGCGTTGCCCTCGGCCAGGTGGATGCGGACGACCAGCCGGTGCGGGGTCTCGCGCAGGGGTTCGGCGGCCATCGCCTCCAGCGCCGCCTCCAACGCCTCGCCGTGGCGGCCGGCGACGAGGTGGTTGCCGGCCAGTTCCTCCAGCATGTGCAGGCGGAGTTGGCGCAGCCGTTCCCGTTCCAGCAGCACCCAGTCGTCGTACCAGCCGGGGAGCAGGTCGTGCCGGCCGGCGCCGGTGACGCCGCGGGGGAGGGCGCCCTCGCGGACCCGGGCGGCGGCCGCGACCAGCTCGTCGGTGTCGAGGTGGACGGTGGGGTCGAGGCGGACGGTGTCGCCGTCGGTGCGCAGCGGGCAGCACGGGTCCTGGCGCAGCCGCCACAGCGCGGTGCGCAGCGAGGAGAGCGCCCGTTCCTCGGGGTTCTCGGGCCAGAGCAGCCCGGCGAGGTGACTGCGGGTGGCGCCCGGGCGCAGCCCGATGAGCGCGATGACGCGTTGCAGGCCGCGGGGCACCACCACCGGCACGCCGTCGTGCAGCAGTTGGAAGCCGCCGAGCAGGTGCAGTGCCACCCGGGGGGTGTGGTCGCCCGCCGTCGGCATCGTCGATCCACCGGACACGGCGCACCCCCCACCGTCGGGAACGGGGTCCCGACTGTCCTGTCTGCCCGGATCTGCTCGCCCGCGACTCCTCGCCGGCGATGTGCCGTGGCCGGGCCGATCGGAACGGAGAATATCAACGTCTGTTACTCTCAGTCAACGTCGGGAGACGTCGTTGACTGTCCGTAACGGACTCGTAAGTCGGCCGTGATCTGCGAATAAGTGTCGCCAACCGGTAACCGGAAGTGGATCTTCGCATAGCTCATGCACAGTTTGCGTCAACGCAGCGTCACCATCCCCGTGGCCCGATGGTGGCCGGTTGACGCCCGGTTGACGACCCCGGCGGCACGGTGAGCCATCCGTGCGGCGTGACCGCTCCGCCGCGCACCGGGACGTACTCAGGGAGGCCGCGGATGGACCGATCGCTCATCGTCGCCAAGGTGGTGCCCACCGCCGAGGACCGGGTCGCCGAGATCTTCGCCGAGTCCGACGCGACCGAGCTGCCCGGCCTGGTCGGCGTGCGACACCGCGCCCTCTACCGGCTGCACGACCTCTACGTGCACCTGCTGGAGACCGAGACGCCGACCGAGGGCGCGGTCGAGGACGCCCGTGGGCACCCCGAGTTCGTGCGGATCAGCCAGCGGCTGCGGCCGTACGTCTCGCCGTACCTGCCGACCTGGCGCTCGCCCCGCGACGCCATGGCGCACTGTTTCTACCGCTACGACGCCCCGGGTCACCCGGCGAACCCGTACGACGCCGCCGGGCGGCGGCCGTGACCACCACCGCGCCCCGGGACGAGCAGCTCTGGTCACGGTGCGACGGCTGCGCCTCGCTGCTCTACCGCAAGCGGCTGCGCCGCAACCTGGACGTCTGCCCGGAGTGCGGGTCGCACGCGCGGCTGGACGCGCCGGAGCGGGTGGCGCAACTCGTCGACCCGGACTCGTTCACCCCGCTGCCGGACCGGGCGGTCCGGGTCGACCCGATCGACTTCGTCGACGTGGTGCCGTACCCGCACCGGCTCGGCGCGGCCCGCACGGGCACCGGCCTGGACGAGGCGGTCCTCTGCGGCACCGCCCGGCTGGGCGGGCACCCGGTCGCGCTGGCGGTGATGGACTTCCGTTTCCTCGGCGGCAGCCTCGGCTGCGCGGTCGGTGAGCTGATCACCCGCACCGCCGAGCGGGCGCTCGCCGACGGCACCCCGCTGGTGCTGGTCACCGCCTCGGGCGGGGCGCGGATGCAGGAGGGCGCGCTGTCGCTGATGCAGATGGCCACCGTCAGCCAGGCCCTCGCCGGGCTGCGCGAGGCGGGCCTGCTCACGGTCAGCGTGGTCACCGACCCCACGTACGGCGGCGTGGCCGCGTCGTTCGCCACCAACACCGACGTGGTGCTCGCCGAGAGCGGCGCCCGGCTGGGCTTCGCCGGCCCCCGGGTGATCCGCCAGGTCACCGGCGCGACGCTGCCGGACGGTTTCCAGACCGCGGAGTACCTGCTGCGGCACGGCCAGGTCGACCTCGTGGTGCCCCGGCACGCGTTGCGGGGCCGGCTGGCCGCGCTGCTCGCCGCCGCCGAGGCCGGTCGCCGTCCGCCGGCGGCCCGGCCGGCGTCACGTCCGGCCGTCGCGGCGCCCGCCGTCGCGGGTCCGGCCGGCGACCCCTGGGAGACGGTACGCACCGCCCGGCACCCCGGTCGACCCACCACCCTGGACTATCTGGAGACCGCGTTCGACGGCTTCGTCGAGCTGCACGGCGACCGCCTCGGCGCGGACTGCCCGGCGATCGTCGGCGGCGTGGCCCGCCTCGACGGCCGCCCGGTGATGGTGATCGGTCACCAGAAGGGACACACCACCGCCGAGCTGGTGGCCCGCAACTTCGGAATGGCCTCCCCGGCCGGGCACCGCAAGGCGCTGCGGCTGATGCGGCTCGCGGCCCGGCTCCGGCTGCCGGTGGTGACGCTCGTGGACACGCCGGGCGCGGACCCCGGCGTGGCCGCCGAGCAGCAGGGCCAGGCGGCGGCGATCGCGGAGAACATCCTCGCGCTGAGCGTGCTGCCCACGCCGGTGGTCGCGGTGGTCACCGGCGAGGGCGGCAGCGGCGGCGCGCTGGCGCTCGCGGTCGCCGACCGGGTGCTCATGCTGGAGCACGCGGTCTACTCGGTGATCAGCCCGGAGGGCTGCGCGGCGATCCTGTGGCCGGACAGCTCGGCCGCGCCCCAGGCCGCCCGGGCGCTGCGGCTGACCGGCGCCGACCTGTGCCGCCTCGGCGTGGTCGACGAGCTGGTGCCGGAGCCGAGCCCGGCCGCACACGGCGACCCGGCCGGCGCGGCGGAACACCTGCGCCGGGCCGTGGCGGCGAACCTCGCCCCGCTGCTCACGGTGCCCCCGGCGACCCTGGTGCGCCGCCGCCGCCAGCGCTTCCGTCGCTTCGGCGCGGCCCGCTCCGCCGGCCCGCCGGCGACGACCGTGCCGGGCGGGACCGCGTCGGCCGGCGGCCGGCCGGAGGTGGCGTGATGACCGACGACGGGTCCGAGCAGGTGCTGGACGGGCTGCGCCGGCAGGCCCGCCGGCTGGTCGACGACCTGGCCGGCCCGGTGCGCCGGGTGCGGCTGCGCAGCGGGGACGCGGCGCTGGAGGTGGAGTGGCACGACCCGGTGCCGGCGCCCCGCGACGCGACCCCGCCGGCCGTCGAGCCGGTAGCCCCGGCCGGCCCGGTGCCGGCCCCGGTCACCGACCGCCCGGCCGTGCGCTCGCCCGTGGTGGGCACGTTCTACCGGGCCCCGGAGCCCGGCGCCGCGCCGTTCGTCGCGGTCGGCGACCTGGTCCGGCCGGGCCAGGTGATCGGCATCGTGGAGGCGATGAAGCTGATGAACGAGGTGACCGCCGGCCAGGCCGGCCGGGTGGTCGAGGTGCTCGTCGACGACGGCAAGCCGGTCGAGTACGACCAGCCGCTCATCGCCCTGGAACCGGTCACCGGACGGGACGCCTGATGTTCGACAAGGTGCTGATCGCCAACCGGGGCGAGATCGCGCTGCGGGTGCTGCGCGCCTGCCGGGAACTCGGCGTGCGGACCGTGGTGGTGCACTCCAGCGCCGACGCCGACTCGCTGCCGGTGCGACTGGCCGACGAGGCGGTCCGGATCGGCCCGGCGGCCAGCCGCCGCAGCTACCTCAACGCCGCGGCGATCGTCGAGGCGGCCCGGCAGACCGGCGCGCAGGCGGTCCACCCCGGTTACGGCTTCCTCTCCGAGGACGCCGACTTCGCCGAGATCTGCGCGGAGAACGGGCTGGTCTTCGTCGGCCCGCCGCCGCAGGTGATGGCCGCGCTGGCGGACAAGTCCAGCGCCCGCGCGCTGATGAGCCGGGCCGGCCTGCCGCTGCCGCCGGGCAGCGTGCGGACGTCGCCGACGGTGGCCGAGGCGCAGGAGGTGGCCGCCGAGGTCGGCTACCCGGTGATCGTCAAGGCCGCGGCCGGCGGGGGCGGGCGCGGGATGACCGTGGTGCGCTCCGCCGCCGAGCTGCCCCGCGCGTACGCCCGCACCCGCGCCGCCGCGCAGGTCGCCTTCGGCGACGACCGGGTGTACGTCGAGCGATACCTCGCCGACGCCCGTCACGTGGAGGTGCAGGTGCTCTGCGACGGCCAGGGCAACGGCGTGCACCTGGGCACCCGGGACTGCTCGGTGCAGCGCCGGCACCAGAAGCTGGTCGAGGAGGCCCCGGCGCCGGCGCTGCGACCGGCCACCCTGGACACGCTCGCCGAGGTCGCGCTGCGCGGCGCGCTGTCGGTCGGCTTCACCGGCGTCGGCACCGTCGAGTTCCTGGTGGACGACGCGGAACGGGCCCACTTCCTGGAGATCAACTGCCGGATCCAGGTGGAGCACCCGGTCACCGAGATGGTCACCGGCGTCGACCTGGTGCACGAACAGCTCCACGTCGCCGCCGGCACGCCGCTGCGGCTGCGCCAGTCCGACGTGCGGCTGCACGGGGTGGCGATCGAGTGCCGGGTCAACGTGGAGGACCCGGACCGCGACTTCGCGCCCGCGCCCGGCCGGCTGGAGCGGTTCCGACCGCCCGGCGGCCCGTTCACCCGGGTCGACACGCACGGTCACGTCGGCTACCTGGTCAGCCCGCACTACGACTCGCTGCTGGCCAAGGTGGCGGTCTGGGCGCCGGACCGCGACGCCGCGCTGGACCGGCTGGACCGGGCGCTTGCCGAGTTCGACGTGGCTGGACCCGGCGTCCGCACCACCATCCCGTTCGCCCGGCGGGTGCTGCGCGACAGCGCCTTCCGGGCCGCCCGGCACACCACCGCGCTCGTCGAACGCCTGCTCGCCCCGCACCCCGGGGACGCCGCCCCGCACCCCGTGCCCGATCCGCGCGGCGCGGCCGACCCGGCCGGCCGTACCCCCGCTCCCGCCGTGCCCGCCGCCGGCCCGACCACCTGGAGGAACCCATGACCCTCGCCCCCGACCGCCCGCTGACCAGTGAGATCACCGACATCCTGGTGACGAACTGCGGCCTGGACCCGGAGGCGGCCGCCGCCGCGCCGGCGGCCAGCCTGGAGGAACTGGGCATGGACTCGCTGGCGCTGCTCGAACTCGCCGCGGTGGTGGCCGACAGGTATCGGGTGAAGATCCCCGAGCAGGCCGGCGGGCTGAGCATCGACGGCGTCGCGGACCTGGTCGCGCGCCGCGCGGACCCGCCCGGGCACACCGAGAACGGGGTGGACATCGCCGCGCCGCTGCCGCTGGTCTGGGACGTCACCAACGACGTGGCCCGGTGGACCGAGCTGTTCACCGAGTACGCGGTGGCCGAGATCCTGCACCGCGACGGCGACACGGTCCGCTTCCGGCTCACCATGCACCCGGACGACAACGGCGTGGCGTGGAGCTGGGTCAGCGAACGCACCGCCGACGCGGCCAGCCGGCAGGTGCACGCCCGGCGGGTGGAGACCGGGCCGTTCGAGTACATGCGCATCCACTGGCGCTACGAGGAGATCCCCGGCGGCACCCGGATGACCTGGACCCAGGACTTCGCCATGAAGCCCGGCGCGCCGCTCGACAACGCCGGCATGACCGAGCGGATCAACACCAACAGCGCGGTCCAGCTCGCCGTGATCAAGGAGAAGATCGAGCGGGCGTACGCGGCGGGAGGCACCCGATGACCGACACCACCACCGGCCGGGTCCGCGCCCACGACGTGCCCGCCGACCGGCGGCGCGGCGGGGAGCTGCGGGTGCTGCTCGGCCCGAAGACCGTCGGCAGCACCTCCGGCTTCATGGGCGTCGCCGCGCTCGCGCCGGGGGAGAGCATCGCCGAGCACTACCACCCGTACAGCGAGGAGTTCCTCTACGTGGCGCGCGGCGCCATCACCGTCGACCTGGACGACCAGCCGGTCCCGGTGGCCGCCGGCGAGGCGCTGTACGTGCCGAAGGACGTCCGGCACCGGCTGCGCAACACCGGCGACGAGCCGGCCGAGGTGGTCTTCCACCTCGGCCCGCTCGCGCCCCGCCCGGAACTCGGCCACGTCGACACCGAGAGCGCCGCCCCACCGCCACGGGAGCCGTCGTGACCGGCCGGCGCACCGTGGTCACCGGCATCGGGGTGGTGGCCCCCGGCGGCGCCACCCGGGACCGGTTCTGGAAGACGATCACCGAGGGGCGGACCGCCACCCGGCGGATCAGCTTCTTCGACCCGTCGCCGTTCCGCTCGCAGATCGCCGCCGAGTGCGACTTCGACCCGGACGCCGCCGGGATCACCCTGGCCGAGCGGCAGCGCGCCGACAGGTACGTGCAGTTCGCGCTCGCCTGCTCCGCCGAGGCGCTCGCCGACAGCGGGCTGACGCTCACCGACGCCGAGCGGGAGCGGGCCGGCGTGGTGCTGGGCACCGCCGTCGGCGGCACCATGGCGCTGGAACAGGAGTACGTCCGGGTCAGCGACTCCGGCCGGCACTGGCTGGTCGACCACACCCTCGGCGGCCCGTACCTCTACCAGGCGCTGGTGCCCAGCAGCCTGGCCGCGGACGTGGCCTGCCGGCACGGCCTGCACGGCCCGGCCCAGGTGGTCTCCACCGGCTGCACCTCCGGCATCGACGCGATCGGGTACGCCCACCAGCTCGTCGCCGACGGCGAGGCCGACGTCGTGCTCGCCGGGGCCGCCGACTCGCCGATCTCCCCGGTCACCGTCGCCTCGTTCGACGCGATCGGGGCCACCAGCCCGGACAACGACGACCCGGAGCACGCGTCCCGGCCGTTCGACGCCGACCGGCACGGCTTCGTGCTCGCCGAGGGCGCGGCGGTGCTGGTGCTGGAGGAGGCCGAGCACGCCCGCCGCCGGGGCGCGCACGTCTACTGCGAGGTCGCCGGCTACGCCAGCCGCAGCAACGGCTTCCACATGACCGGCCTGCGGCCGGACGGCGCGGAGATGGCGGTGGCCATCACCGACGCGCTGCGCCAGGCCCGGCTCGCCCCGTCCGCCGTGTCGTACGTCAGCGCGCACGGCTCCGGCACCCGGCAGAACGACAGGCACGAGACCGCCGCGTTCAAGCGCGCGCTCGGCCCGACCGCGTACCGGGTCCCGATCAGCTCGATCAAGTCGATGGTCGGGCACTCGCTGGGCGCGATCGGCTCGATCGAGATGGCCGCCTGCGCGTTGGCCATCGAGTACGGCGTGGTCCCGCCGACCGCCAACTGGACCACCCGGGACCCGGAGTGCGACCTGGACTACGTGCCGAACGAGGCCCGGGAGGTGCCGGTGGACGTGGCGCTCTCGGTGGGCAGCGGGTTCGGCGGCTTCCAGTCCGCGATGGTGTTCCGCCGCCTCGTCGGTGTTCCGGCATGACGGCGCGGGCGGTGGTGACCGGCATCGGCGTGGTCGCGCCCAGCGGCGTCGGCTCCGACGCGCACTGGGCCACCGTGGCGGCCGGGACCCGGCGCACCGGGCCGGTCACGCTGTTCGACCCGGCGTCCTACCCGACCCGGGTGGCCGGCGAGGTGGCCGACTTCGACCCGGCCGGGTTCGTCGACGCCCGGCAGCGGGTGCAGACCGACAGGTGGAGCCACCTCGGTTTCGCCGCCACCCGGCTGGCGCTGGCCGACGCCGGGCTGGCGGACGTCTCGCCCGACCCGTACCGGTGGGCGGTGACGCTGGCCAGCTCCTCCGGCGGCAACCTGTTCGGGCAGCGGGAGCTGCAACGGCTCTGGGGCGGGCCGACCCGCACCGTCGGGGCGTACCAGTCGATCGCCTGGTTCTACGCGGCGAGCGTCGGCCAGTTGTCGATCCGGCACCAGTTCAAGGGCCCGTCCGGGGTGACCGTGTCCGAGGCGGCCGGCGGGCTGGACAGCCTGGCGCACGCGGTGCGCACGGTCCGGCGGGGCACCCCGGTGGTGATCGCCGGGGCGACCGAGTGCCCGCTGAGCCCGTACGCGCTGGCCTGCCAGCTCCGCTCCGGACTGCTCAGCGACGTCGCCGACCCGCAGCGTGCGTACCGGCCGTTCGACGTCGCGGCCAGCGGTTACGTGCCGGCCGAGGGGGGCGCGGTGTTCGTGGTGGAGGAGTTGGGGCACGCGCTGGGCCGGGGCGCCCGGATCTACGGGGAGATCACCGGCTGGGCGGCCACCCACGACGCCGCACCCACCGACCCGGAGCACGGGCCGGACCCGACGCACTACGCCCGCGCGGTGAAGCTGGCCCTGGACCGGGCCGCGGTCCGCCCGCACGACGTGGACGTGATCTGGCCGGACGCGCTCGGTGTGCCGGCGTACGACCGGGCCGAGGCGGGCGCGCTGCGGGCCGTGTTCGGCGACCGGACGCCGCCGGTGACCACGCAGAAGCCGCTGACCGGCCGCGCCCACCAGGGTTCGTCGGCGTTGGACGCGGCCACCGCGCTGCTCGCGTTCTCCCGTGGCGTGCTGCCGGTCTCCGCCGGCCCGGACGAGCCGGCGCCCGGGTGCGAGCTGACGTTCCTGCGCGAGCCCCGCCCGCCGCGCAGCCGGATCGCGCTCGTCGGCGCGCGCGGGTTCGACGGGTTCAACAGCGCCCTGGTGCTGCGGGGCGCCGCGCCCCCGCCGGCCACGGCGGGCTGAGCGGCCGGCCGCGCCCGGCGCAGGGTGGCGCGGCCGGCGGGCCACCAAGCCGGCGTGCGCTCGATCCTGCCTGTCCGATCGAGCCTGAGCAATCCACCCAGCCGCTGTTTTGGATCTAGCCATTTGCATCTGGCGATGCGGAGAAGACCCGACGTAGGGTTCCGTCAGCTCCCAAGGGGAGCGGGTCTCACGTATCTCTAGGCTGGGCGGTGGCGGGTCGTGACCGGGGCAGAGAATCCACAGGCGACGGCGGGTTGGGTGGACGAGGTCCTGCTCGCCGGTCCGGCCGGCGACGTCTGCCTGCGCCTGCCCCAACCTGTCGACCGGGGCACGCTGCGCCGGCTGGTCGGCGAGGCGCAGGAGCGGATGACCGGGGCCGGGCTGCGTCCCGGCGGGGCGGTCGCGCTGCGCCTGCCGCCGTCGCTGGCGTACGTGGCGCACCTGCTCGCCACCTGGCGGGCCGGCGGCCAGGCGGTGCTGCTCGACCACCGGCTCACCGACCACGAGGTCGACCGGGCGCTGCACCGGCTGCACCCGCAGGTGGTGGTCGCGCCGGTGCGCTCCGGCGGCGGCGCGCTGCGCGTCTTCGTCGACGTCACCGCCGGGGTGAGCGCCTGGTCCGACCGGCCGGCCGGCAGCCCGCACGCGGTGATCCAGCTCAGCTCCGGCTCCACCGGGCCGTCCAAGGTGATCGGTCGCACCGCCGAGGACCTGGTCGCCGAGGTGCGCCGCTACACCGAGATCGACGGGGTGGCCCGACCCGGCGAGCGGATCATCCTGCTGCCCAGCATGGTGCACGTGCTCGGCCTGGTCGGCGGCCTGCTCTACGGCCTGCACGCGGGCGTCGAGCTGTGCCCGCCGGAGCGGCTCAGCGGCGACGCGGTGCTCGCCGCCGTCGCCGCCCAGGACACCCCGGCCACCGTGCTCGGCGTGCCGTTCCACATCGGCCTGCTCGCCTCCACCCTGCCCGGCGGGCCGTTGCCCCAGCTCGCCCGGATGACCACCGGCGGCGAGCTGGTGCCCGCCGCGGTCGCCCGGGCCTTCACCGACCGCTACGGCGTCCCGCTGGGCAACATGTACGGGATGACCGAGGTCGGCGTCATCGGCACCGACCTGTACGGACGCCACCGGCCCGCCATCGCGCCCGCCCCCGGCATCCGGGTGCGGGAACAGGACGGCGAGCTGTGGGTGAGCTGCCCGGCCAACCCGTACGTCGGGCTCGCCGACCCGACCCGCTGGGCCGACGGCTGGCTGCACACCCGCGACGCCGGCGTGGTCGACCCGGACACCGGGCTGGTGACCATCCGCGGCCGGCTCGACTCGCAGGTGTCGGTGGGCGGCCTCAAGGTCGACCTGACCGAGGTGGAGGCCACCGTCGCCGGGCTGCCCGGCGTCACCGCCGCGGTGGTGGTCTGGGACGACGGGATCAGCGCCTACGTGCAGCACGACGGCGCGCTGACCGAGGACGCGCTGGACCGCCTGCTCGCCGAGCGGCTGGCCGGCTTCAAACGGCCCCGCGCCCTGCACCTGCTCGACAGGTTGCCCCGCACCACCACCGGCAAGCTGGTCCGCTCCGTCCCGGCGCTGCGGGAGGCGGTCTCGTGACCGGCCCGCTGCGCGAGCACGACCACCACCGCGCGTCCGGCGGGCGACCGGCGTACCCCGATCCCAACCCGGTCCGACCGGACGGCGCGCCACCCGCGCGCCGGACCCGCCGCCGCGTCAGCTCCCGTGCGACGCCGACGGCCCGGCCGGTCCCTGAAGGACACGGTGTCCCGACCGGGCACCGGTAACTGTTTCACCTGGAAATGAGGTTCCGCCCATGCGCGACGAGGTCCGCACCTTCGTCATCGAGCAGCTCGCCGACATGAACTACGACGTCGAGGAGATCGACGACGCCACCACCCTCGGCCCCTCCGGCGTCGACCTGGAATCGCTGGCGCTGGCCGACCTCGCCGTGCGCGTCGAGGACCGCTACGGGTTGAAGTTCGCCGACGACGAGTCGGAGAAGCTGGCGCTAATGACGGTCGGCGAGTTCACCACCATGGTGGCCGACCGGGCCGCCGCGAACAGCGACCACTCCTGATGCCCGGTCAGCCCGACCTGGGGCGAGCTGACCTGGTGAGCATGCTCGCCGAACTGACCGCGAAACCCGCCGACCAGGTGCCGGACCGGGTCGGCTCGATGGAGCTGGCCTGGCTGGTGCACCTCGTCGAACAGCGCTACGACCGCCGGCTCGACCTCACCGACGACCAGCTCGCCGGCATCCGCACCGTCGACGACGCGCTTGCGGTGTTCCACACCTCGCTCACCGCTCCCGCTGATGGCTGAGCGGGATCTCGTACGGATCACCGGCACGCACGCGGTCAGCGCCCTCGGCAGGGGCGCCGACGCGTTGCTGGCCGGGGTGCTCACCGGCGCCCCGGCGTTCACCCCGGTGCGCCGTTTCGACACCACCGGCCGCCGGGTCACCGTGGCCGCCACCCTGCCGGAGACCGGCACGCTCGCCGACGAGCTCGCCGACGCCGTCGACCACGTCGTACGGGCCGTCGGGCTGGGCCCGGCCGACCGGGCGGGCACGGCGCTGTTCCTGGCCACCCACGGCGGGCCGCCCTCGCTGCCCGTACCGGATCGGGCGCCGGAGCCGACGGTGCCGGCGCTCGCCGACCACCTGGCGTCCCGGTGCGGCCTGGGCGGGCGGACCCGGGTCTACACCACCGCCTGCGTGTCGGCGAGCACCGCGGTCGCCGACGCGGCGGCGCTGATCCGCCGCGGCGACCTGGAGCGGGTCGTCGTCGCGGCCGGCTACCTGGTCGAACCGGACCAGTACGCGCTCTTCGACGCCGGCCGGGCGCTCGCCGCCGACGGGGCGGTACGCCCGTTCAGCGCCGGCCGCACCGGTCTGCTGCTCGGCGACGGGGTGGCGGCGGTGGTGCTGGAGTCGGCCGACGCCGCCGGCCGACGGGGCGCGGAGACGGTGGCTACGGTGGCCGGGTGGGGACGGGCCGGGGACGCCTACCACCCGTGCCAGCCGCATCCCGGCGGGGACGGGCTGGCGCGCGCGGTGGACGCGGCGTTGCGCCGCGCCGGGCTGCCCCCGGGCGCGGTCGGCTACGTCAACGCGAACGCCACCGGCACCGCGTTCAGCGACGCCTCCGAGGCGGCGGCGTTGCGGCGGGTCTTCGGCGAGCGGACCGGGCGGTTGCCGGTCAGCTCCACCAAGTCGGTGCACGGGCACGCGTTGGAGGCGTCCGGGCTGCTCGAGCTGGTGGTCACCGTGCTGGCGCTGCGGGACGGCAAGCTGCCGCCCACCGCCGGCTGGCTGGCCCCCGACCCGGACTGCCCGCTGGACGTCATCCGCGACGCGCCCCGTCCCGCCGCCACCGGGCACGCCCTGACCCTCAACGCCGCCTTCGGCGGCGCCAACACCGCGCTCCTGGTGAGTGCCCCGTGACCGCCCCACCGCACCACCCCACTCCGCGATCTTGCACGTTCGGCCCCGACGGAAGTGGCACAACGCCCATACCGGGGGCACCAACTGCAAGATCGACGAGCTGGGGGGTGCTGGCCGAGGCGCGCTGGCCCGAGGACGGCGACGGGAGAGCACCGGCCCTGCCGGGGTTCGTGCACTCGGAGTTCGCGCCGCTGGTGGCGGCGGTCGCCGAGCGGTGCCTCGCACGGCGCTACGGGTCCGGGCCGCTGCCGGCCGGGAACCGGACGGCGGTGCTGCTGGCCAGCGCGAGCGGGGACACCGCCGGCGCGGCGCACGTGCGGGCCACCGTGGCCGCCGGCGGGCGGGTCGGACCGCTGTTCTTCTTCCAGTCGGTGCCGAACAGCGTGGCCGGGCACGTCGCGGCGCGCTGGGGACTGGACGGGCCGGTGGTGTGCCTGAGCCCCACCGGCGACCCGAGGGCCGAGGGCGAGGCCGAGGCCGAGCTGTTACGCGACGACGGCGACGCCGCACAGGCGTTGCTGATCCTGATCGAACTGGCACCGGACGGTACGCCGGGCGAGGCGACCGCGGTGCTGCTGGGGGAGGGGACACGTCAATGAGGACGAAGGGACTGCGCGGCGCGCTGGCCGCCGACACCGAACTGGGCGCGGGCAACGTGCTCGCCCGGGTGCTGGCCCACGGCGCCGACCCGGACGGTCCGGGGCTCACGTTCGACACCGCCGTCGACGGCCGCCCGGCCGAGACGCCGCTGACGCTCGGCGAGCTGGACCGGATGGTCGCCGCCCGGGCGGCCTGGCTGCACGAACGCGGGGTGCGCCGGCGTGACCCGGTCGCGGTCTGGGCCGGCGCCGCCGCCGACATGGTGCTGTCGTTCCTGGCGCTGACCCGGCTCGGCGCGATCCCGGCGCTGATGAACGGCAAGCTGCGCCCGGAGATCGCCGCCGAGTACATCCGCCGGCTGCGCGCCGCCGGGGTGCTCGCCGACGCGGCGCACGCCGCCGCGCTGGCCGGGCACGACCTGGGCGCACCGCTGCTCGGCGAGCCGGCGACGGCCGGCGCCGGGGACCCGGACGCCGCGCCCGCGCCGTACCGGCACCACCAGGACGACCCGATCGTGATCACCCACACCTCCGGCACCACCGGCGTGCCGAAGGCGGTGCTGCACTCGCACGCCAGCCTCTTCGCCGCCACCCGGCACCTGCTGTCCATGCCGCAGGCGCAGGGCACCCGCCGGATCCTCAACGCGCTGCCCGCCCCGCACACCGCCACCGTGCTCATGGTCAACCAGGCGCTGGGTAACCGGGCCGAGATGTTCCTCCTCTCCGAGCAGGGCGGCGAGCGGGTGCTCGACGCGATCCAGCGCTGGCGCCCGGACGGCGTCTTCGGCTTCTCGGTGACCTGGGCGGAGCTGGCCCGTTTCGACCTGTCCGGCTACGACCTCGACTCGGTGCGGCTGTGGTTCAACACCGGCGACTGCTCGCACGAGCCGCACGTGCGCCGGCTGGTCGCGGTCGGCTCCCGGGACGTGGTGACCCGCGAGGGCGTGACCCGGGTGCCCGGCTCGGTCTTCATCGACGGGCTCGGCTCCAGCGAGATGGGCCACTCGATGTTCCACGTCACGCACACCGTGGACACCAACCACTACGGCCGCTGCGTCGGCCGCCCCTACCGGTTCGCGACCGTCGCCGTGCTCGACGCCGACGGCAACGAGCTGCCCGCCGGGCAGGTCGGCTGGCTGGGCATCGACTCGCCGTCGCTGTTCCGCGGCTACTGGAACGACTCGGTCACCACCTACCGCTACCGGCTGCGCGGCTGGTACCTCACCGGCGACCTGGTGTACGCCGACGACGACGGCCGCTACTACCACCTCGACCGGGCTGTCGACTCGATCGAGACGGCCGACGGGAGGCGCTTCTTCACCGCGCTGTCCGAGGAACGGATCCTCGCCGCCTGCGCCGACGTCACCGACTGCACGGTGGTGATCGTCAAGGCGGACGACGGCGACGTCACCACGGACGTGCTGCTGGAACTGGCCGCCGGGGCCGACCCGGCGCAGGACCGCACTGCCCGCATCCGCGCCGCGCTCGGCCCGGACGTCGCGGCCACGCTGCGCCGGGTGGTGCCGGTACGCGCCGACGACATCCCGGTCACCGTCACCGGCAAGGTGCGCAAGGTGGCGCTGCGCGAGCGCTACCTGACCGAGGCGCCGTCATGACCGCGCTGATCACCGGCATGGGCCTGTTCACCCCGGTCGGGCGGGGCGTGGTCGAGACGTTCGACGCGTTGCTCACCGGCCGGTCCGGGCTGCGCCGCCCCCCGGAGGGACACCCGGCGCGCGACAGCCTGGAGGTGGCCGGGGTGCTGCCGCCGATCGACCCGCGCACCGTCGCCTTCGGCCCGGAGACGAAGATCCTCGACCGGGTCGTGCTGCTCGCCCTGATCACCGCCGCGGAGGCGCTCGCCGACGCCGGCATCGAGGTCGGGCGCGACGTCGACCCGGAGCGGATCGCGGTGATCGTCGGCGGCGTCGGCGGGATGTCCACGCTGGAGAGCCAGGTCCTCGCCCGCGCCGACCGGGGCCGGGCCGCGGTCAGCCCCTACCTGCTCACCGGCATCCTGCCGAACATGCCCTCGGCGCGTATCGCCATCGCGCACGGCATCCGCGGTTACAGCTCGGCGGTCGGCACGGCCTGCGCCTCCGGCGCCCAGGCCGTCGCCGACGGGGTACGCCTCATCCGCGCCGACGAGGCCGACGTGGTGGTCTGCGGGGCCAGCGAGGCGCCGCTGTTCGGCACGTTCGCCGACACCTTCGGCAACGCCCGGGCGCTGGCCCGGGGTTGGGACGAGCCCACCGAGGCCAGCCGGCCGTTCGACAAGCGGCGCAACGGTTTCGTGCTCGCCGAGGGCGCGGCGCTGCTGGTGCTGGAGCGGGCCTCGCACGCCGCCGCGCGGGGCGTCACCGGTTACGCCGAGGTCGCCGGCTACGGGACGACCACCGACGCGTACCACCCGACCGCGCCGCGACCGGACGGCGCCGGCGCGGCCGCGTGCATGCGCAAGGCGCTCGCCGCCGGCCGGATCTCGCCGGCCGACGTCGGCTACGTCAACGCGCACGGCACCGGCACGAAGCTGGGCGACGTCGCCGAGACCACCGCGCTGGCCGAGGTGTTCGGCGTCGGCGGCGTGCCGGTCAGCTCCACCAAGGCGCTCACCGGGCACCTGCTCGGCGCGTCCGGGGTGCTGGAGACGGCGGCCACCGCGCTGGCGCTCGGGCGTGGCCTGCTGCCACCCACCTACCACCTGGACGACCCGGACCCGGAGTGCGAGGCGGACCACGTCCGCGCCGTGCCCCGGTCCACCCGCACCGACCACGCGCTGACGAACTCGTTCGGGTTCGGCGGCCAGAACGTCAGCCTGCTGCTGCGCCGGGTCGCCACCCCGGCCACGGACTGACCGGACTCCAACCCCGGGCGAGGTGCCCGGGTCTCGACCACGGGGGATGAGGGGGAAGCCCATGCACGTCAACGGCATAGACCATCTGGAGCTGTACGTGGGGGACGCCCGGCAGGCGGCCTTCTACTTCGACACGGCGGTCGGGTTCCGGCTGCACGGCCAGGGCGGCCCGGAGACCGGGCTGGGCGGGCAGCGGTCGCTGCTGCTGGCGCAGGCCGGCATCCGGCTGCTGCTCACCACCGGCCTGTCCGCCGAACACCCGGCCGCCACCTACGTGCACCGGCACGGCGACGGCATCGCGGTGGTGGCCCTCGCGGTCGACGACGCCGCCGGGGCGTACGCGGAGCTGGTGGACCGGGGCGCGACGCCGGTGACGCCACCGCGGACCTACACCGGCGCGGACGCCGAGGTGGTGCTCGCCGAGGTCGGCGGCTTCGGCGACGTGCTGCACCGCCTCGTCGAGCGGCGCGGCGACCGGAGCGTGTTCCTGCCCGGCGCGATCGAGCCGGTGCCGGCCGCGGACGGCGACGCGCTGCTGGCCGAGGTGGACCACCTGGCGGTCTGCGTGCCGCCCGGGCAGCTCGACGAGACGGTCGCGCACTACGAGAAGGTGTTCGGCTTCGCCGAGATCTTCGACGAGCACATCGAGGTCGCCGGGCAGGCGATGAACTCCAAGGTGGTGCAGAGCCCGTCCGGGCAGGTGACCCTGGTGCTGCTGGAGCCGGACACCGGCGCCCGGCCCGGGCAGATCGAGGACTTCCTGCGCTGGCACGCCGGCGCCGGGGTGCAGCACCTCGGGCTGCGCACCGACGACATCGTCGCCACCGTCGGCGCGCTCGCCGGCCGGGGCGTCCGGTTCGCCCGCACGCCCGGCGCCTACTACGACGACCTGGAACAGCGGGTCGGGCGGCTCGACGCGCCCGTCGACCGGCTGCGCGAGCTGAGCATCCTGGTCGACTCCGACCACGACGGGCAGCTCCTGCAGATCTTCACCGAGTCGATGCACGTGCGCCGCACGCTCTTCCTGGAGGTGATCGAGCGGCGCGGGGCGCGCACCTTCGGCAGCGGCAACATCAAGGCGCTCTACGAGGCGAAGGAACGTGAGCTGGCCGCGGCGGGGGCGACCCCCACCGTCGCGGCCGGAGGGAGTGCAGGGGTATGACGACAATCGATCCCGGGCTGACCGTCGAGGAGGAGGCGCTGCTGCCCTCCGACGACGACGTCCGGCACTACGCCGAACACGGCTGGTACCTGTCGAAGAAGCTGCTCACCGACGAGGAGGTGGACGCCCTCGTCGCGGCGACGGACCGCTACTACGCGGGGGAGCGCGACCGGCGGCTGCCGGTGCGCCCGCCGAAGCTGGCCTACTGGGACCCGTCGCGCGGCGACGTGCAACGGCACAACGACTACGTCCACCACGAGCACGACGGCATCGCCCGGATCCTGCGCAAGCCGCTGATCGGGGCGGTCGCCGCCCGGCTGGCCCGGGCCGTCGAGATCCGGATCTTCCAGTCCACGCTGATCTGGAAGCCGCCGGTCGCCGGCGAGCCGTCCAACATCGTGCCGTGGCACTTCGACAAGCACTACTGGGCGTCGTCGTCGTCGGAGAACATGCTCACCGCGTTCATCCCGTTCCACGACTGCGGCGAGGAGATGGGCACCATCACCATGGTCGACGGCTCCCACCGGTGGCGGGAGATCGGCGCCGACGACACCGTGGTCCGGCACTTCGCCGACCGGGACCGCGACCAGCTCGAGGTGATGCTTGCCGAGAACGCGGCGTACAACCACGCCGAGATCCGCAAGGTGCCCATGGTGATCCCGAAGGGACACATGAGCTTCCACCACTGCCGCACCTACCACGGCAGCGGCGCCAACGTCAGCGGACGCCCCCGACGGGCGGTCTCGCTGCACCTGCAGGACGGCGACAACGCCTGGCGGGAGTATCCGCTCTCCGACGGCTCGCTCGCCGCGTACAACCACGACGTGCTGGTCCGCCGCACCCACGAGGGCCGGCCGGACTACGCGGACCCCGATTACTGCCCGGTCATCTGGCGCGACCGCGCCCAGCAGGGAGGCTGACAATGTCACGGTACGACTGGGGGAAGACGCACCCGGGCATCGAGCGGCTGGAACGGGCGGTGACCGAGCGGCGTGACGTGGTGGTCAAGCACCCGCTCTACGCCAACCTCGACACCCACGAGGCGCTCGTCACCTTCATGGAGCACCACGTCTTCGCGGTCTGGGACTTCATGTCCCTGCTGAAGTCGCTGCAACGCCAGCTCACCTGCGTCACCGTGCCGTGGATCCCGACCGGGCCGACCGGCAGCCGCCGCCTCATCAACGACATCGTCATGGTGGAGGAGAGCGACGAGCTGGGTGAGGGCTACATCAGCCACTTCGAGCTGTACGTCAACGGCATGACCGAGGCCGGCGCCGACACCACCGCCGTGACCAGCCTGGTCGACCTGCTGCGCGCCGGCCGGCCGGTCACCGAGGCGCTCGGCGCGGCAGGCGTGCCGGCGGCCTCGGCCGCGTTCGCCGGCACCACCTGGCGGATCATCGAGAGCACGCCGGTGCACTGCCAGGCGGCGGCGTTCGCGTTCGGCCGGGAGGACCTCATCCCGGAGATGTTCACCCAGGTCGTCGCCGTCAACGAGCGCAGCAACCGGCTCAACACGTTCGTCGACTACCTGGAGCGGCACATCGAGGTCGACGGCGAGCAGCACACCCCGATGGCCATGCAGATGCTCGCCGACCTGTGCGGCGACGACGACACCAAGTGGCAGGAGTGCGCGGACACGGTGAACGACGCGCTGGCCGCCCGGGCCCGGCTCTGGGACGACATCCTCGCCGCGATCAAGGAGGGCCGTCCGGCGTGACCGGAGCCGACCCGGCCGCGCTCTACCGGACCGTCCGGCTGATCCGCCGCTTCGAGGAGCGCGCGATCGAGCTGGTCGACGCCGGGGAGATCGTCGGCGGCATCCACCCCTACCTGGGCCAGGAGGGGATCGCCGCCGGGGTGTGCGCGGCGCTGGCCGCCGACGACCTGGTCACCGGCACCCACCGCGGGCACGGGCACGTGCTGGCCAAGGGCGCCGACCCGGCCCGGATGCTGGCCGAGCTGTGCGGCCGGGTCACCGGGCTCAACCGCGGCCGGGGCGGCTCCATGCACGCCGCCGACTTCGGCGTCGGCGTACTCGGCGCCAACGCCATCGTCGGAGCCGCCGGCGCGATCCTCACCGGTGCGGTGTGGGAGCGCCGGCGGCGCGGCGCCGACGTGGTCGGCGCGACGTTCTTCGGCGACGGCGCGGTCAACGAGGGGATGCTGCTGGAGGCGTTCAACCTGGCCGCGCTCTGGCGGGTGCCGGTGCTGTTCGTCTGCGAGAACAACGGCTACGCCACCACCATGCCGGTCGCCGGCGCGGTCGCCGGCACGATCGCCGGGCGGGCCGAGGCGTTCGGCATGCCGGCGACCGCCGTCGACGGCCAGGACCCGGAGACGGTACGCGCGGCGAGCGCCGCCGCCGTCGCGCGGATGCGCGTCGGCGGCGGCCCCGAGCTGATCGAGGCGCACACCTACCGCTTCGACGCCCACCACACCTTCGAACACCGGGTACGCCTCGACTACCGGTCGCCGCGGGAGGTGGCCGAGGGCCGCTCCCGCGACCCGGTCGACATCCAGGGCGCACGGCTGGCCCCGGCGGTGCGGGCCGAGGTGGACGCGGCGGTGGAGGCGGTCCTCGACGCCGCCGTCGACTTCGCGCTGGCCGGCCCGCACCCCGACCCGGCGACCGCCCTGGACCACCTGTACGCCAGCGGGCTGACCGCCCGGACCGGAGGTGGCTGATGCCCCGGCTCTCCTATCGCAGGGCGCTCACCCGGGCGCTCGCCGACGAGATGACCCGCGACGAGTCGGTCGTGGTGCTCGGTGAGGACATCCGGGTGGCCGCCGCGAACGTCACCACCGGCCTGCTGAAGAGGTTCGGCCCGGAGCGGGTGCGCGACACCCCGCTGTCCGAGCAGGCGTTCACCAGCTTCGCCACCGGCGCGGCGCTGGCCGGGGCCCGCCCGGTGGTGGAGTTCCAGATCCCGTCGCTGCTGTTCCTGGTCTTCGAGCAGATCGTCAACCACGCGCACAAGTTCCCGCTGATGACCGGCGGCCAGTGCGCGGTGCCGGTCACCTACGTGGTGCCCGGTTCCGGCTCCCGCACCGGCTGGGCCGGGCAGCACTCCGACCACCCGTACGCGCTCTTCGCCCACGTCGGGGTGACCACCGTGGTGCCGGCCACCCCGGCCGACGCGTACGGGCTGCTGGTCTCCGCGATCCGCTGCGACGACCCGGTGGTGGTGTTCGCCCCGGCCGGCGCGCTGGAGCTGCGGGAGGACGTGACCGACCCGGCGCCGGTGCCGCTGGGTCGGGGCGTGGTCCGCCGGCCGGGCGACGACGTGACGGTGGTCGCGGTCGGGCACCTGGTGCACGACGCGCTCGCGGTCGCCGAGGAGCTGTCCGGCCAGGCGTCGGTCGAGGTGTTCGACCCCCGCACGCTGTACCCGTTCGACTTCGACGGGCTCGTCGACTCGGTGAGCCGCACCGGGCGCCTGGTGGTGGTGGACGACGGCAACCGCTCCTGCGGCATCGCCGGCGAGATCGTCGCGACGGTCGTGGAGCGGGTCCGGCTGGCCGCCCCGCCCCGGCGGGTCACCCGGCCCGACGGCGCCGTGCTGCCCTTCGCGCCGGCTCTGGACCGGGCCGTGCAGCCCGGCCGGGACCAGCTCACCGCCGCCATCCAACTGACCCTGAAGGACGGATGAACGATGGACACGAACTACCCGTGGCCGCCGCTGGGCGAGGCGTGGACCGACCTGCCCGAGTCGACCCGCGCGGCGATGGTGACGGCCGGCGCCGGCGCCTGGGAGGAGATCTTC
Organism: Micromonospora sp. NPDC051300; assembly: GCF_044455315.1. Lineage (NCBI taxonomy): Bacteria > Bacillati > Actinomycetota > Actinomycetes > Micromonosporales > Micromonosporaceae > Micromonospora > Micromonospora sp. NPDC051300. The sequence continues at coordinate 296,708 of NZ_JBITEP010000004.1, forward strand.
CACGGTCGGGCCACCTACAACAAGCAGTGGCGACTGGCCCGTCCGCCGGTGCTCACCGCGGACGCGTTCCGCGAGTTGAACGAGGTCTGCGACCGGATCGTCCAGCTCATCCTGGAGGCGTGCCGGCGGCGGGCCCGCACCGCCGGTGAGCTGCGCCGGCTGCTCGACGTGCCGGACGGGGAGACCCGGCTGCTGGACCCGGACGAGGAGCTGCACGACGGGCTGCTGGCCGCGTACCGCCCGGATGTGCTGTTCTCCGGCGGGGTGCCGTGCATCGTGGAGTACAACATCGACAGCAGTCTCGGCGGCGGCTTCGACGCCGACACGGTGATCCAGCGGTACGCGGAGCTGTACCGCGCGCACGGCCTGCTCGACGGCGTCCGGCCCGCGCCGTCCCTGCTGGACCAGCGGTTCGTCGCCATCCGGGACGGCCTCGGCCTGCCCGACGGCGCGCGGGTGGCGCTGCTGATGGATTTCGAGGCGGAGTATCCGGGGCTGGACGACCCGGAGACGTTCATCCGGATCCTCTCCCCGCTCGCCGACCAGGCCCGGCGCTTCGGCATCGACCTGGTCATCGCCCCGGTCGCCACCGCCACGCTCGACGACGAGAGCCGGCTGGTCGTCGGCGGCGCCCCGGTGGACGCGCTGTTCCGGCTCTTCGTGCCGAACCGGGTCACGCCCAGCGCCGGCCTGGACGCGGTGGCCGGCGCGTTGGCGGCCGGGACGCTGCCGATGTTCGTCAGCAGCGCGGCCTGGCTGCTCAGCAACAAGCTGAACTACGCCTGGCTCTGGGCCGACCTGGACCTGCTGCCGGAGCCGGACCGGGCGCTGATCCGCCGGTACGTGCCGCACACCGTCGCGCTGACCGCCGACCAGCTCGACCGGGCGCTCGCCGAGCAGGCCGAACTGGTGGCGAAGCCGGCCGGCGGCTCGGCCGGGCACGGGGTGCTGATCGGGCCGGAGTGCAGCGCGGTGGCCTGGGAGGACGGGGTCCGCGCCGCGATCGACGAGGGCGGTCACATCCTGCAGCGCTACCACGAGGCGGACCGGGTGGCGATGGACTTCGTGCAGATCGAGACCGGCGAGACGGTGACCGCCGCCGTCCCGTACAGCCTCGCCCCGTACCTGTTCGGCCGCACCGGTTCCGGCGCGCTGGCGCGCGTCGGCTATCCCGGCTGCGAGGGGGTGCTCAACCTGGCCCGGGGCGTCCTGATGACCGGCATCCTGCTCACCGACTGACAGAGATGATGTTTGTGAGCACCTCCCGCCGAGGTCTGACCCACCGACTGACTGACTTCGGGTCTTCAACGGGATTTGTCGGCCTCGGTCGGG
>NZ_JBITEP010000005.1:0-286983 GCF_044455315.1 Micromonospora sp. NPDC051300
GTGCAGGTCGCGGGTCCGGAGTACTGGGTGCGGCACGTGCGGGAGGCGGTCCGGTTCGCCGACGGCGTCGCTGCGTTGCACGGCCTGGGTGTGGGCACGTTCCTGGAACTCGGTCCGGATGCGACGTTGACCGCGATGGCGGCGGACACCCCGGCCGACCGGCCCGTCCAGCACGTTGCGGCGTTGCGTCGGGACCGGGGCGAGGTCACCGCGCTGACCACCGCGCTGGCCCGCCTGCACGTGACAGGCACCCGGATCGACTGGGCCGCGTGGTTCACCCGCGACGGCCGGCGACCCGCCACCGTCGACCTGCCCACCTACGCGTTCCAGCACCAGCGGTACTGGCTCGACGCGCGCACCCGTCACCACCGCGACGACGCCGACGACACGGCGTTCTGGCAGGTGATCGAGAACGAGGACCTGGCCGGCCTCGCCGCCGCGCTCGCCGTCGACCCCGACACCCCGCTCGCCGACGTGCTGCCCGCGCTCTCCGCCTGGCGCCGCCGCCGGGAGAGCGAGGCCGCCCTCGACTCCTGGCACCACCGGGTCACCTGGCAGCCGCTGCCCGACCCGACCGGCCCCGACGCCGGTGACCTGCTCCTCGTCGTACCGGCCGAGGCGGACGAGGCGGGCCGGCGGTGGGCCGACGCGCTGGCCGCACCCGGCGTGCGGGTGCTGAGCGTGCCCACCGGCCACGACCGGGCCGACCTCGCCCGGGACCTCGTCGCGTCGCCGCCCGGGGCCGTGCTGTCGCTGCTCGGCCTCGCCACCGGCACCCATCCGGACCACGCCTCCGTGCCGGCCGGGCTCGCCGGCACGGTCACGCTCGCCCAGGCCCTCGGCGACGCCGGCAGCACCGCGCGGCTCTGGGTCGCCACCCGCCGGGCCGTCGCCGTCGACCCCGCCGACCCGGCCGTCGACCCCGACCAGGCGCTGCTCTGGGGACTCGGCGGCGCGCTCCGCGCCGAACACCCGCACCGCTGGGGCGGCCTCGTCGACCTGCCACCATCGCCCGACCCGCGCGCCGTGGCCCGGCTACGCCGGCTGCTCGGCGGCGAGCCGGCCGAGGACCAGACGGCGGTACGCACGGGCGGCGCGTACGCCCGGCGGCTGGTCCGGGACACCCGACCCGGCGGCGCGGCGCGGAGCTGGACCCCGCGCGGCACCGCGCTCGTCACCGGCGGCACCGGCGCGCTCGGCGCGCACGTCGCCCGGTTCCTCGCCGGCGCCGGCGTCGACCACCTGCTGCTGCTCAGCCGACGCGGCCCCGACGCGCCCGGCGCGGCCGAGCTGCGCGACGAGCTGACCGCCCTGGGCGCCCGCGTGACGATCGCCGCCTGCGACGCCGCCGACCGGGACGCGTTGCGCGACCTGCTCGCCAGCCTTCCCGCCGACGCGCCGCTGCGCACCGTCGTGCACACCGCCGCCGCGCTCGACGACACCGTCACCGACGCGCTCACCGCCGACCGGATGGCCACCGCGCTGCGCGCCAAGGTCGACGCGGCCCGCCACCTCGACGACCTGACCCGCGACCACGACGTCGACGCGTTCGTGCTCTTCTCCTCCCTCGCCGGCACCATGGCCGGCCCCGGCCAGGGCAACTACGCGCCCGGGAACGCCTGGCTCGACGCGCTCGCCCACCGCCGCCGCGCCGAGGGGCGGCCCGCCACCGCCGTCGCCTGGGGGCTCTGGGCCGACGGCGGCGTCAGCGCCGGCGAGTTCGAACGCCGGATGGCCCGCGGCGGCGTCCACGCCATGGACCCCGAGCGCGCGCTCCGCGCGTTGCGCCGGGCGCTCGACCGGGACGAGACCCACCTCGTCGTCGCCGACGTCGACTGGGACCGGATCGCCGCCGCCCCCGGCCAGCGGCCCGACCCCCTGATCCGCGACCTGCTCACCGCCACCCCGGTCGCCGCCGACGGTGACCGGTCCGCCGGGCTGCGGCGTCGGCTCGCCGGCCTCGCCCCGGCCGACCGGCGGGACGCCCTCGGTGAACTGGTGCGCGGCGAGATCGCCGCCGTCCTCGGACACGGCGGCGCCGACGAGGTGCCGCACCGGCGCGCGTTCCGGGACCTCGGTTTCACCTCGCTGACCGCCGTCGAGCTGCGTAACCGCCTCGACGCCGCCACCGGGCTCACGCTGCCCGCCACGCTGGCATTCGACCACCCCAACCCTGAGGCCCTGGCCGCCCACCTGGCCGCCGAACTGACCGGTGGGTCCGCCGACACCACCCCCACGGCGGTACGCCCGGTCGACGACGACCCGATCGTCATCGTCGGCATGGGCTGCCGCTTCCCCGCCGGCGCCAGCTCCCCGGAGGAGTTCTGGCGGATGCTAGCCGACGGCGTCGACGCCATGACCGACCTGCCCCGCGACCGGCACTGGGACCTGGCCGCGCTGCCGCCGGACGTCACCCGGGGCGCGTTCCTGGACGACGCCGGCGCGTTCGACGCGCACTTCTTCGGCATCTCGCCGCGCGAGGCGACCGCCATGGACCCGCAGCAGCGGCTGCTGCTGGAGACGTCCTGGGCGGCGATCGAGGACGCCCGGATCGACCCGCTGGCGCTGCGCGGCAGCCGGGTCGGCGTCTTCGCCGGCACCAACGGGCAGGACTTCGACCACCTCATCCGGTACGGCGGCGAGCACCTCGCCGGCTACGGCGCGACAGGCGCCTCCGCCAGCGTGCTCTCCGGCCGGGTGTCGTACGCGCTCGGCCTGGCAGGGCCGGCGCTGACCGTGGACACCGCCTGTTCCTCGTCACTGGTGGCGCTGCACCTCGCCGCCCGGTCGCTGCGGGCCGGCGAGTGCGACCTGGCGCTCGCCGGTGGCGTGACGGTGATGGCCACCCCCGGCGCGTTCGTCGAGTTCTCCCGTCAGGGCGGGCTCGCCCCGGACGGGCGGTGCCGGTCGTTCGCCGAGGGCGCCGGCGGCACCGGGTGGGGTGAGGGCGTCGGCGTGCTGCTGGTGCAACGACTCTCCGACGCCGAGCGGGACGGCCGGCGGATCCTCGCGGTGCTGCGCGGCTCGGCGGTGAACTCCGACGGGGCGTCGAACGGGTTGACCGCGCCGAACGGGCCGGCGCAGCAGCGGGTGATCCGCGCCGCGCTCGCCGACGCCGGACTGTCCACGTCGGACGTGGACGTGGTCGAGGCGCACGGCACCGGCACCACGCTGGGCGACCCGATCGAGGCGCAGGCGCTGCTCGCCACGTACGGGCAGGAGCGGGCCGAACCGCTGCTCCTCGGCTCGGTGAAGTCGAACCTGGGGCACACGCAGGCGGCGGCCGGCGTCGCCGGAATCATCAAGGCCGTCCTCGCCATGCGGCACGGCGTGGTGCCGGCCACCCTGCACGTGGACGCGCCGTCGTCGAAGGTGGACTGGTCGACCGGGGCGGTGGAGCTGGCCACGTCGGCGCGCCCGTGGCCGGCGGTGGACCGGCCGCGTCGGGCGGCGGTGTCGTCGTTCGGCATCTCCGGCACCAACGCCCACGTCATCCTCGAAGAACCCGTGTCGGCACAGCACGACCCGGACGCCGTCGCCCCGTCGCCGGTCACGCCGTGGATGCTGTCGGCCCGCTCGGCCCCGGCGCTCGCCGGGCAGGCGGCCCGGCTGCTCGACCACCTGCGCGAGCACCCCGACGTGTCGCCGGCCGAGGTCGGCTGGTCGCTCGTCGCCACCCGGGCGCCGCTGGAGCACCGCGCGGCGGTCGTCGGCGCGGACCGCGACGCGCTCCTGGCCGGCCTGTCCGCGCTCGCCGACGGCGTCGGCGCGACGGGCCTGGTGACCGGCGAACCGGTGGCCGGCCGCCGGGCGGTCCTGTTCACCGGCCAGGGCTCGCAGCGTCCCGGCATGGGTCGGGAGCTGTATGCGGCGTTCCCGGTGTTCGCGGACGCGTTCGACCGGGTGTGCGCGGGGTTCGAGGGTCGCCTGGAGCGGCCGTTGCGGGAGGTGGTGTTCGACGGCGGTGACCTGCTCGACCGGACCGTGTTCGCGCAGGCGGGTTTGTTCGCGGTGGAGGTGGCGTTGTGGGAGCTGGTGTCCTCGTGGGGTGTCACGGCCGACTATCTGGCCGGGCATTCGATCGGTGAGGTGACGGCCGCGTACGTGGCGGGTGTGTTGTCGTTGGCGGACGCGTGTGTGTTGGTGGCGGCGCGGGGGTCGTTGATGCAGGCGTTGCCGGCCGGTGGCGGGATGCTGGCCGTGGGCGCGTCGGAGGCGCAGGTCCGGGAGCTGCTGTCGGGTGTCGGTGGCGCTGCGGCGGCCGGTGGAGGCGGCTCGGATCCGGGGGTCGGCCCGGCGGGGGCTTCCGGTTTCGGGGTGGATGTGGCGGCGGTGAACGGTCCGGCGTCGGTGGTGCTGTCCGGTCCGGTCACGGAGTTGGACCGCGTCGCGGAGACGTGTGTTGCCGAGGGTTGGCGGGTGAAGCGGCTGACGGTGAGTCATGCGTTCCACTCGCGGTTGATGGAGCCGATGCTCGACGGGTTCCGGGCCGCTATCGCGGGTCTGGACTGGCAGGTGCCGCGTCTGCCGATCGTGTCGAACCTGACCGGCCGGCTCGCCGACCCGGTGCAGGTCGCGGGTCCGGAGTACTGGGTGCGGCACGTCCGCGAGGCGGTCCGCTTCGCCGACGGCATCGCAGCGCTGCACGACCTCGGCGTGGGCACGTTCCTGGAACTCGGTCCGGACGCGACGTTGACCGCGATGGCGGCGGACACCCCCGCCGACCGGCCCGTCCAGCACGTTGCGGCGTTGCGCCGGGACCGGGGCGAGGTCACCGCGCTGACCACCGCGCTGGCCCGCCTGCACGTGACAGGCACGCCCGTGGACTGGGCCGCCTGGTTCACCCGCGACGACCGGCGACCCGCCACCGTCGACCTGCCCACCTACGCGTTCCAGCGCACCCGCTACTGGCCGGAGACCGCACCCGCGACACCCGGCGGCGGCAGCGACCTCGACGACCGGTTCTGGGCGGCCGTCGAACGGGAGGACCTCGCCGGCCTCGGCGACGAACTGCGACTCACCGCCGACCAGCCGCTGCGGGACCTGCTCCCGGCACTGGCCCGCTGGCGGCGGGCGGGACGGGACCGCCGGACCGTCGACTCCTGGCGCTACCGGGTGGACTGGCGACCGCTGGCCGCCGTACCCCCGCCGGGCCTGACCGGGACGTGGCTGCTGCTGACCACTGACGACCGGGCCGAGCCCCCGCTCGTCGCCGGCCTGACCGCGCACGGCGCGCACGTCGTGCCGGTGCTGCTCGACGCGCCCACCGACCGGCCGGCGACGGCCGACCGGCTCCGCGCCGCCGCGACCGGCGACGTCGCCGGCGTGCTGGCGCTGCTCGACCCGCGACCCGAGGCGGCGCTGGCCACCGTGCAGGCGTTCGCCGACAGCGGCGTCCCCGGCCGGCTGTGGTGGCTGACGCGCGGCGCGGTCGCCCTCGGCGGCGACACCGACCCGGACGCGGCCGGGACCTGGGGGCTCGGCCGTGTCGCGGGGTTGGAGGAGCCGGGTCGCTGGGGTGGCCTGGTGGACCTGCCGGAGGTGCTGGACGACCGGGCGGTGCGCCGGGTGTGCGGGGTGCTCGCCGGTGGTGGCGAGGATCAGGTGGCGGTGCGGTCGTCGGGGGTGTTCGCCCGGCGGTTGGTGCGTGCCGGGGCCGACCCGGTGCGGCGGGAGTTCCGGTTCTCCGGGACGGTGCTGGTCACCGGCGGTACGGGTGCCCTGGGTGCCCGGGTGGCGCGGTGGGCGGCCGGTGCGGGCGCGGCGCACGTGGTGCTGACCAGCCGGCATGGTCCGGACGCGCCGGGAGCGGCCGAGCTGGCCGACCGGCTGCGGGCCGAGGGCGTGCGGGTGACGGTGGCGGCCTGCGACGTCGCCGACCGGACGGCGCTGGCCGGGCTGCTGGAGAACATCGGCGAACCGGTCCGCGCCGTCGTGCACGCCGCCGGTGCGCCGCAGTTCACCCCGCTGGCCGCCGTCACCGCCGACGAGCTGCGCGACGTGCTGCGCGCCAAGGTCGACGGCGCGGCCAACCTCGACGCGTTGCTGCCGGACCTGGACGCGTTCGTGGTGTTCACCTCCATCGCCGGGGTGTGGGGCTCCGCCGGGCAGGCCGGCTACGCCGCCGCGAACGCCGCCGCCGACGCGCTCGTCGCCCGACGCCGCGCCAGGGGCGCCGCCGGCACCGCCGTGGCCTGGGGACCGTGGGCCGGTGGTGGCATGGCGGAGAGCGGTGAGGCGCGCGACCACCTGGCCCGGCGCGGGCTGCCCGCCATGGACCCGGACCTCGCGATCACCGCGCTGCGGGGCGCGCTGGACCGTGACGACAGCACGGTGGTCGTCGCCGACGTCGACTGGGAGCGGTTCGCCGCCTCGTTCACCGCGCGGCGCCCCAGCCCGCTGCTCGACGAGCTGCCCGAGGCCCGGCCCGCCCAGGCCGCGCCCGCCGACGGACCGTCCCCGCTCGTCCGCCGGCTCGCCGCGCTCACCCCCGCCGAGCGCGCCGGACACCTGCTCGACCTGGTCCGCGCCGAGGCCGCCACGGTGCTCGGCCACCCGACCGCCGACGCCGTGGCCGCCGACCGGGCGTTCCAGCAGCAGGGCTTCGACTCGCTCACCGCCGTCGAGCTGCGGAACCGGCTCACCGCCGAGACCGGCCTGACGCTGCCGAGCACTCTCGTCTTCGACCAGCCGACCCCGGCGGCGCTCGCCGCCCACCTGGCCGCGACGCTGACCGGCGCGCCGGCCGACGCGGACGCTCCGGTCACCGCCGTCGCGGTCGACGACGATCCGATCGTCGTCGTCGGCATGGCCTGCCGCCTGCCCGGCGGCGTGACCGGCCCGGACGAGCTGTGGGACCTGCTCGCGGCCGGACGGGACGGCATCGCCGACTTCCCGCTCGACCGGGGCTGGGACCGGTTCCTCGCCGGCCGCCTCTCCGACACCTCGTTCCCCCGGCAGGGTGGGTTCGTCTACGACGCGGCCGCGTTCGACGCCGACTTCTTCGGGATCTCCCCCCGCGAGGCGCTCGCCATGGACCCGCAGCAGCGGCTGTTGCTGGAGACGTCCTGGGAGGCGGTCGAGTCGGCCGGCATCGACCCGGCCCGGCTCCGCGGGGAACGCGTCGGCGTCTTCGCCGGCGCCAGCTTCCAGGGGTACGCCTCGACCGCGATGGGCCGGGCCCAGGACGTCGGCGGCCACCTGCTCACCGGCACCGCCACCAGCGTGCTCTCCGGCCGGGTGGCGTACGCGCTCGGCCTGGAGGGGCCGGCGGTGACAGTCGACTCGGCCTGCTCGTCGTCGCTGGTGGCGCTGCACCTGGCCGCCCAGTCGCTGCGCAGCGGGGAATGCACGCTGGCGCTGGCCGGCGGCGTGACCGTGATGGCCTCGCCGGCCACCTTCGTCGAGTTCTCCCGTCAGGGCGGGCTCGCCCCGGACGGGCGGTGCCGGTCGTTCGCCGAGGGCGCCGGCGGCACCGGGTGGGGTGAGGGCGTCGGCGTGCTGCTGGTGCAACGACTCTCCGACGCCGAGCGGGACGGCCGGCGGATCCTCGCCGTGCTGCGCGGCTCGGCGGTGAACTCCGACGGCGCGTCGAACGGGTTGACCGCCCCGAACGGGCCCGCCCAGCAGCGCGTCATCCGGGCCGCGCTCGCCTCGGCGCGCCTCACCACCGCCGACGTGGACGTGGTGGAGGCGCACGGCACCGGCACCACGCTCGGCGACCCGATCGAGGCGCAGGCGGTGCTGGCCACGTACGGGCAGGACCGGGAGACCCCGCTGCTGCTCGGCTCGATCAAGTCGAACATCGGGCACATCCAGGCGGCGGCCGGCGCGGCGAGCGTCATCAAGGCGGTCCTCGCGCTGCGCCACGGCGTGGTGCCGGCCACCCTGCACGTGGACGCGCCGTCGTCGAAGGTGGACTGGTCGGCCGGCGCGGTGGAGCTGGCCACGTCGGCGCGCCCGTGGCCGGCGGTGGACCGGCCGCGCCGGGCGGCGGTGTCGTCGTTCGGCATCTCCGGCACCAACGCGCACCTCATCCTGGAGGAGCCCCCGGCGGCCCGGACCGGGCACGACCGACCCGCCGAGGCGGTGCCGGTGGTGCCGTGGCTGGTGTCGGGGCGGTCGGCGGAGGCCCTGGCGGCGCAGGCCGGCCGGTTGCTCGACCGGCTGCAGGACGACGACGTGTCGCCGGCCGAGGTGGGTTTCTCGCTGGCGACGACGCGGGCGGCCCTGACGCACCGGGCGGCGGTGGTGGGTGCGGACCGGGAGTCGTTGCTGGCCGGGTTGACGGCGATCGCCGGGGGCGGATCGGCGCCCGGTGTGGTGACGGGGGAGACGTCGTCGGGTCGGCGGGCGGTGGTGTTCACCGGTCAGGGGTCGCAGCGTCCCGGCATGGGTCGGGAGCTGTACGACGCGTTCCCGGTCTTTGCGGACGCGTTCGACCGGGTGTGCGCGGGGTTCGAGGGCCGCCTCGATCGTTCGTTGCGGGAGGTCGTGTTCGACGGCGGTGAGCTGCTGGACCGGACCGTGTTCGCGCAGGCGGGTTTGTTCGCGGTGGAGGTGGCGTTGTGGGAGTTGCTGTCGTCGTGGGGCGTGGCTGTCGACTTCGTGGCGGGGCATTCGATCGGTGAGGTGACGGCCGCGTACGTGGCCGGGGTGTTGTCGTTGGCGGACGCGTGTGTGTTGGTGGCGGCGCGGGGGTCGTTGATGCAGGCGTTGCCGGCCGGTGGCGGGATGCTGGCGGTGGGCGCGTCGGAGGCGCAGGTCCGGGAGGTCGCTGCCGGGGTGGATGTGGCGGCGGTGAATGGTCCGTCGTCGGTGGTGCTGTCGGGGCCGGTCACGGAGTTGGACCGCGTCGCGGAGACGTGTGCTGCCGAGGGTTGGCGGGTGAAGCGGCTGACGGTGAGTCATGCGTTCCACTCGCGGTTGATGGAGCCGATGCTCGACGGGTTCCGGGCCGCTATCGCGGGTCTGGACTGGCAGGCGCCGCGTCTACCGATCGTGTCGAACCTGACCGGCCGGCTCGCCGACCCGGTGCAGGTCGCGGGGCCGGAGTACTGGGTGCGGCACGTGCGCGAGGCGGTCCGGTTCGCCGACGGCGTCGCCGCGCTGCACGACCTCGGCGTGGGCACGATCCTGGAACTCGGACCGGACGCGACGTTGACCGCGATGGCCGCCGACACGCCCGGCGACCGACCCGTGCACCACATCCCGGCGTTGCGCCGCGACCAGGACGAGGTCACCGCGCTCACCACCGCGCTGACCCGCCTGCACGCGACAGGCACCCGGATCGACTGGGCCGCCTGGTTCACCCGCGACGGCCGGCGACCCGCCACCGTCGACCTGCCCACCTACGCGTTCCAGCGCACCCGCTACTGGCTGTCCGACGAGGACACCCCGCACCCGGCGCCGGCCGGCGGCGGCGAGACGGACGACAGGTTCTGGGCCGCCGTCGACCAGGCCGACCTCACCGGCCTCGACCCGGAGTTCCACACCGGGCGGCCGGTCGCCGAACTGCTACCGGCACTCGCCCGGTGGCGGAACGCCGGACGGCGGCGCGCCACCGCCGACTCGTGGCGCTACCGGATCGACTGGCCGGGCCTGCCCGAGCCGACCGCGACGCTCGGCGGGACGTGGCTGCTGCTGGTGCCGTACGCCGGCGTCGACGACACGCTTGTCACGGCCCTGGCCGACGGGATGACCTCGGCCGGCGCGAGCGTCCGGCAGGTACGGCCGGACGGGCCGGACGACGACCGGGAACTGCTCGCCAAGGCGCTGCGCGACGCCGACCCGACCGCCGGCGTGGTGTCGCTGCTCGCGCTCGGCGGCGCCGGCGCCGGCGCGGCGCTGGCCACCGTGCAGGCGGTCGCCGACAGCGGCCTCGCCGGTCGGCTGTGGTGGCTGACCCGGGGTGCGGTGGCGGTGGGCGCCACCGACCGGCCGGTCGACCCGGTCGCGTCCGGGACCTGGGGGCTCGGCCGTGTCGCGGGGTTGGAGGAGCCGGGCCGCTGGGGTGGCCTGGTGGACCTGCCGGAGGTGCTGGACGACCGGGCGGTGCGTCGGGTGTGTGGCGTGTTGGCCGGTAGTGGCGAGGATCAGGTGGCGGTGCGGTCGTCGGGGGTCTTCGCCCGGCGGTTGGTGCGGGCTTCGGATGATCCGGTGCGGCGGCAGTTCCGCCTTTCCGGGACGGTGCTGGTGACCGGTGGTACCGGTGCGTTGGGCGCGCGGGTCGCGCGGTGGGCGGCCGACAGCGGTGCCGAGCACGTGGTGCTGACCAGCCGGCGTGGGCCGGACGCACCCGGGGCTGCCGAGCTGGTCGAGCGGCTGCGTGCCGACGGCGTGCGGGTGACGGTGGCGGCGTGCGACGTGGCCGACCGGGCCGCGCTGGCCGGGCTGCTCGACGGCCTGGGAGCCGAACCGGTCCGTGCCGTCGTGCATGCCGCCGGCGCCGCCCAGGCCACCCCGCTCGCCGCGATGACCGGCGCGGAACTGGCCGACGTGCTGCGCGCCAAGGTCGACGGCGCGGCCAACCTCGACGCGTTGCTGCCGGACCTGGACGCGTTCGTGGTGTTCTCCTCCATCGCCGGGGTGTGGGGCTCCGCCGGGCAGGCCGGCTACGCCGCCGCCAACGCGTACCTCGACGGCCTCGTCGCCCGGCGACGCGCCCGCGGCGCGGCCGGCACCGCCGTCGCCTGGGGGCCGTGGGCCGGCGCCGGCATGGCCCAGGGCGACCAGGGGGACCAACTCGCCCGGCGGGGTCTGCCCGCGCTCGACCCGGACCTCGCGGTCACCGCCCTGCAGGGCGCGCTTGACCGCGACGACAGCGCCGTGGTCGTCGCCGACGTCGACTGGGAGCGGTTCGCCGCCGCGTTCACCGCCCGCCGGCCCAGCCCGCTGCTCACCGGCATCCCGGAGGCCACCGCCGACCGCGCCGCCGCCCCGGCCGCCGACGCGGACGCGCCGGCCGCGCTGCGCGCCCGGCTCGCCGCCGCCGGCCCGGCGGAACGGGACCGGATCCTGCTCGACCTGGTACGCGCCGAAGCCGCCACCGTGCTCGGACACCGCACCCCGGCCACCGTCCGGGCCGCACGCGGCTTCCTCGACCTCGGCTTCGACTCGCTCACCGCCGTCGAACTGCGCAACCGGCTCACCGCCGGAACCGGCCTGGCGCTGCCCACCACGCTGGTCTTCGACCACCCCACCCCGGCCGCGCTCGCCGAGCACCTGGGCCGGGAACTGCGCCCCGACACCGGCGGCGTCACCGCCGAGATCGACCGGCTGGCGCGGCTGCTCGACGCGGTGCCGGACGAGCGGCGGGACGCCCAGGTCACCCGCCGACTGGAGGACCTGCTGGCCCGCTGGCGCGGCGACGCCGCGCCGCCGCCGGCCGCCGCCCCGGTCGCCGACGACCTGGCCGACGCCGGCGAGGACGACATCTTCGCCATCATCCAGCGAGAGTTCGGCAAGTCGTGACCAGCGCCGGAGCTAGGGGTACGCACGCGGCTAGGGGTGGCCGGCTGCTCGCCATCAGCGACCTGCACGTCGGGCACGCCGAGAACCGGGCGCTCGTCGAACGGCTGCGCCCCGACGGCGACGACGACTGGCTGATCGTCGCCGGGGACGTCGGCGAGTATCTGCACGACGTCGAGTGGGCGCTCGGCCTGCTCGCCCGGCGCTTCGCCCGGGTCGTGTGGTCACCCGGCAACCACGAGCTGTGGACGCCCCGCGACGACCCGGTGCAGTTGCGCGGCGAGGCCCGCTACCGGCACCTGGTGGCTACGTGCCGGCGACTCGGCGTGCTCACCCCCGAGGATCCCTACCCGGTGTGGGACGCCGACGGCGACCCGGTGCTGGTGGTGCCGCTGTTCGTCGGGTACGACCACTCGTGGCGGCCGCCGGGCACCTACAACCGGGCGCAGGCGCTGGCGCTGGCGTACGAGACCGGGGTGGTGTGCACCGACGAGATCCTGCTGCACCCGGACCCGTACCCGAGCCGGGACGCCTGGTGCCGGGCCCGGGTCATCCGCACCGAACGGCGGCTGGACGCCGAGCGCGGCGGCCTGCCCACCGTGCTGGTCAACCACTACCCGCTGGTCCGCGAACCGACCCGGATCCTGCGCCATCCCGAGTTCGCCCAGTGGTGCGGCACCGACCTCACCGCCGACTGGCACCTGCACTACGACGCCCGCGTCGCCGTCTACGGACACCTGCACATCCCGCGCAGCACCCGCCACGACGGCGTCCGGTTCGAGGAGGTGTCCGTCGGCTACCCCCGCGAGTGGCGTCGCCGCGCCACCCCGCCGGGCCGCCCCCGGGCCATCCTCCCGGCGCTCGCCGGGCAGCTCCGCTGACGGTCCGCCGGCCCGGCCGGACCCCCGCCGGGGACGGCGAATGAGGGGTGCGTAGGGGTTGGGTCGCAGGTCAGCGCTCAGTAGCGTCCACTCACGGTGACGGGCCGGGTGCCGGCGTACCCCCGTGTGCCGCACCGGCGGCGACCTCGGTGTTCGACGGAATCGATCGGCAGCAACTGCGGGCGGGTGGATCATGGCGGACGAAGAGAAGCTTCTCGAACACCTCAGGTGGGTGACCACCGAGCTCCGTCAGGCGCACCGGCGCCTGCGCGAGCTGGAGGAGCCCGAACCGATCGCCGTGGTCGCCATGGCCTGCCGGTTCCCCGGCGGCGTGGCCACCCCGGAACAGCTCTGGGACCTGGTCGCCGCCGGAACCGACGCCACCGGACCGTTCCCCACCGACCGCGGCTGGGACCTGGCGGACCTGTACGACCCGGACCCCGACCACCAGGGCACCTCGTACAGCGACCGGGGTGGCTTCCTCACCGACGCCGGCCACTTCGACCCCACCCCGTTCGGCATCAGCCCGCGCGAGGCGCTCGCCATGGACCCGCAGCAGCGGCTGCTGCTGGAGACCACCTGGGAGGTGTTCGAACGGGCCGGCATCGACGCCGGCACGCTGCGCGGCAGCCGCACCGGCGTGTTCGTGGGCACCGCCGGGCAGGACTACGCGTCGGTGCTGCGCCGGTTGCCCGCCGGCGTCGAGGGGTACGTGCTGACCGGCACCGCCGCCAGCGTCATCTCCGGCCGCCTCGCCTACACGTTCGGCCTGGAAGGGCCCGCCGTCACCATCGACACCGCCTGCTCGTCGTCGCTCGTCGCGCTGCACCTCGCCGCGCAGGCGCTGCGCGACGGCGAGTGCAGCCTGGCCGTCGCCGGCGGGGCAAGCGTGATGGCCACCCCGGGCGGCTTCGTCGAGTTCTCCCGCCAACGCGGCCTCGCCGCCGACGGTCGGTGCAAGGCGTTCTCCGCCGCCGCCGACGGCACCGGCTGGGCCGAGGGCGCCGGCCTGGTGCTTGTGGAACGGCTCAGCGACGCCCGGCGGCTCGGCCACCCGGTGCTGGCCGTGATCCGGGGCAGCGCGGTCAACTCCGACGGGGCCAGCAGCGGGCTCACCGCCCCCAACGGCCCCGCCCAGCAGCGCGTCATCCGGGAGGCCCTGGACAACGCCGGTCTCACCCCGGCCGACGTCGACGCGGTCGAGGCGCACGGCACCGGCACCACGCTCGGCGACCCGATCGAGGCCCAGGCGCTGCTCGCCACGTACGGCCGGGACCGGCCCGCCGACCGGCCGCTGCGGCTCGGCTCGCTCAAGTCGAACCTCGGCCACACCCAGGCCGCCGCCGGCGTCGCCGGCGTGATGAAGATGGTGCTGGCGCTGCGCCACGGCCTGCTCCCCGCCACGCTGCACGCCGACGTGCCCACCCCGCACGTGGACTGGTCGGCCGGCGCGGTGGCGCTGCTCACCGAGCCCCGGCCATGGCCCGCCGACCCCGACCGGGTCCGCCGGGCCGCCGTCTCCTCGTTCGGCATGAGCGGCACCAACGCCCACCTCGTCATCGAGGAGGCCCCGGCCGCCGAGCCGGCGCCCGAGCCGACCGCCACCGTGGACCGGCCGGTGGTGCCGGTGCTGCTCTCCGCCGCCGACCCGGCCGGGCTCGCCGCCCAGGCCGGCCGCTGGGCGTCCTGGCTGGACGCCGACCCCACGCCCCGGATGCGGGACGTGGCCTACGCCTCGGTCACCACCCGGACCGCGCTGGACCGGCGGGCCGTCGTCACCGCCGCCGACCCGGACGGCCTGCGGGCCGCGCTGCGCGCGCTGGCCGCCGGTGCGCCGTCCGGCACGGTTGTCACCGGCGAGGCGACCGACCGCGGCCCCACCGCGATGCTCTTCTCCGGGCAGGGCGCGCAGCGCGCCGGCATGGGCCGCGAGCTGTACGCGCAGTTCCCGGTGTTCGCCGCCGCGCTCGACGAGGTCTGCTCCTACCTGGACCGGGCGCTGCCCCGGCCGCTCAAGGAGGCGCTGTTCGACGACGGTGACCTGCTGGATGAGACCGTGTTCACCCAGGCCGGCCTGTTCGCCGTCGAGGTGGCGCTGTTCCGCCTGGTCGAGTCGTTCGGCGTCACCCCGGACCTGCTGGCCGGCCACTCCGTCGGCGAGATCACCGCCGCGCACCTGGCCGGCGTGCTGACGCTGGAACACGCCTGTCTGCTGGTGGCCGCCCGGGGCGCGCTGATGCAGGCGCTGCCCGCCGGCGGCGGCATGCTCGCCGTCGCCGCCAGCGAGGAACGGGTCCGCGCCGACCTGGACGGCTACGCCGACCGGGTCGGGATCGCCGCGGTCAACGGCCCGTCCTCGGTGGTCGTCTCCGGGGCGGCCGACGCGCTGGACGCGTTGGCCGCCCGCTGGACCGGGCAGGACGTGCGGGTGCGGCGGCTCACCGTGTCGCACGCGTTCCACAGCCCGCTGATGGAACCGATGCTGGGCCGCTTCCGCGCGGTGCTGGCCCGGCTGAGCTTCGCCGCGCCGACCGTGCCGGTGGTGTCCAACCTGACCGGCGCGCTCGCCGAGGGCGACGACCTGCGCACCCCCGACTACTGGGTGCGGCACGTCCGCGAGGCGGTCCGCTACGCCGACGGCGTGACCGCGCTGCGCGAGGCCGGCGTGGACACGTTCCTGGAGATCGGCCCGCGCAGCGTCCTCACCGCGCTCACCGCCGAGGCGCTGCCCGACACCGACGGCCTGCTCACCGTCGCCACCCAACGGCGCGACCGGCCGGAGACCGAGGGGCTGCTCGCGGCGCTGGCCGAGCTGCACGCGCACGGCGTACCCGTCGACTGGACGCCCTGGTTCGCCGACACCGGTGCCCGGCCGGTCGACCTGCCCACGTACGCGTTCCAGCGGGAACGGTTCTGGCCGGACGCGCCGGCCTGGCAGGTCGGTGACGTGTCCGGGGCCGGGCTCGGCGTGGCCGGGCACCCGCTGCTCGGCGCCGCCGTCCGGCTCGCCGGCGACGACGAGGTGGTCCTCACCGGGAAGCTGTCCACGTCCACCCACCCGTGGCTGGCCGACCACGTGGTCGCCGGCGCGGTGGTGGTGCCCGGCACCGCGCTGCTGGAACTGGTGGTGCGCGCCGGCGACGAGGTCGACGCCGGCCGGATCCGCGAGCTGACCGTGGCCACCCCGCTCACCCTGCCGGATGTCGGCGCGGTCCGGGTGCAGGTGCGGGTCGGTGCCGCCGACGACGCCGGCGCCCGGCCGGTGACCGTGCACGCCCAGCCCGACGACGACCCGGACGCCGAGTGGGTGCGGCACGCCGAGGGCCTGCTGGAGCCGGCCGCCGCCGAGGAGCCCTCGATCGGCGAGTGGCCGCCCGCCGGGGCGTCCGAGGTGGACGTCACCGGCTGGTACGACGCGTTCGCCGCGCACGGCCTGACGTACGGGCCGGTGTTCCGGGGCGTGCGCCGGGTCCTCTCCGGCCCCGACGAGGCGTACGCCGAGGTGACGCTCCCCGACGGGGCCGACCCGACGGGCTTCGGCGTGCACCCGGCGCTGCTCGACGCGGCGCTGCACCCGATCGGCCTGCTCGACGCCGGCACCGGCGACGGCCCCCGGGTCCCGTTCGCGTTCGAGGGCGTGCAGGTGCACGCCGCCGGCGCCCGGGTGCTGCGGGTGCGGCTGACCCGCGCCGGCGCGTCGGTGCGGCTGGTCGCGGTGGACGCCGCCGGCGCGCCGGTGGTCTCGGTGGACGCGGTGACGCTGCGGGAGTTCTCCGGCGCCGCGCCGGCGACCGCCACCGACCGGTCGCTGTACGCGCTGACCTGGCCGGTCGAGGATGTCCCCGCGCCGGCCACCGCGCCGGTGTGGGCGGCGCTGCGGACGACCGAGGAGGACCCGGCCGGCCTCGCCGGGTCCGGCAGCGGTGACGTGGCGGAGTATCCGGACGTGGCGGCGCTCGTCGCCGCCGTGGCGGCCGGCGCCCCGGCCCCGGAGGCGGTGCTGCTGCGGCTGTCCGACAACCGGCCCACGGGCGACGGATCCGCCGCCGGCCCGGCCGACAACCGGCTCACCGACGACGGATCCGCCGCCGCCCCGGCCGACAACCGTCCGACCGGCGACGGGTCCGCCGCCGGCCCGGCCGACGACGCGGGCGCGACGGCGGCCGCGACCGGTGCTGCCGCAGGGCTGCCGGACCGGGTCCGCGCGGTGACCACCGCCGTGCTGGGGACGCTCCAGGACTGGCTGGCCGCCGACGCGCTCGCCGACGCGCGCCTGGTGGTGCTCACCCGGGGCGCGGTCGCCGCCACCGACGACGACCGGATCACCGACCTGACCGGCGCGGCGGTGTGGGGGCTGCTGCGTTCGGCGCAGTCCGAGCACCCGGGCCGCATCGTGCTCGTCGACCTGGACCGGGAGCCGGACGCCGGGGCGCTGTCGGCGCTGGCCGGGGTGGTCGCCGACCCGTCGCCGACCGGCGGTCAGGTGGCGTTGCGCGGGGACGCGGTGCGCGTACCCCGGTTGGCGCGCCCGGCTGACGACGAGCTGAGCCCGCCGTCCGGGCCGTGGCATCTCGCGGCGGTCGCGCCCGGCACGCTCGACGGCGTCGCGCCGGTGTCGGCGCCGGTCGCCGAGCCGGGCCCCGGCCAGGTCCGCATCGCGGTGCGGGCCACCGGCGTGAACTTCCGCGACGTGCTGATCGCGCTCGGCATGTATCCCGATCCGGCGGCCCGGATGGGCAGCGAGGGCGCGGGCGTGGTGCTGGCCGTCGGCCCGGACGTCACCGACCTGGCCCCCGGTGACCGGGTGCTGGGCATGTTCGAGCCGGGCTTCGGCCCGGAGGCGCTCGCCGCCCGCGAGCGGGTGGCCCGCATCCCGGCCGGCTGGTCGTTCACCGAGGCGGCCTCCGTGCCGCTGGTGTTCCTGACCGCCTGGTACGCGTTGCGGGACCTGGCGGATCTGCGTTCCGGTGAGTCGGTGTTGATCCACTCCGGTGCGGGTGGCGTCGGCATGGCGGCGATCCAGATCGCGCACCACCTGGGCGCGACGGTGTACGCGACGGCGAGTCCCGGCAAGTGGGGCACGCTGCGGGGCCTGGGCGTGGCGGACGAGCGGATCGCGTCGTCGCGGACCACGGAGTTCGAGCAGGCGTTCCGGGGTGCCAGCGGTGGTGCCGGGGTGGACGTGGTGCTGGACGCGCTGGCGGGGGAGTTCGTGGACGCGTCGCTGCGGCTGCTGCCGCGCGGCGGCCGGTTCGTGGAGATGGGCAAGACCGACCTGCGCGACCCGCAGGTGGTGGCGCGGGAGCACCCGGGCGTCGCCTACCGGTCGTTCGACCTGAACGACGCGGGCGGGGCGCGGATCGGGGAGATGCTTGCCGAACTGCTGGCGCTGTTCGAGCGCGGTGTGCTGTCGCCGCTGCCGGTGCGGGCGTGGGACGTGCGGCAGGCGCGGACCGCGTTGCGGCACCTGAGTCAGGCCCGGCACGTCGGCAAGGTCGTGCTGACCGTGCCGGCACCTGTCGACCCGGACCGGGTCACGTTGGTGACCGGCGCGTCCGGCGCCCTCGCGGGCATCGTCGCCCGGCACCTCGTCGCTTCGGGACGGTCGCGCAGTCTGCTGCTGGCCGCCCGCCGTTCCCCGGCCGACGACCCGGCCTACGCGGCGCTCGTCGCGGAGTTGACCGAGGCCGGGGCCACGGTCGAGGCGGCCGCCGTGGACCTCGGCGATGCGGAGCACGTGGCCGACCTGCTGGCCGGCGTGGACCTGACCGCCGTCTACCACTGCGCCGGTGTGGTCGCCGACGCCACGATCGCGTCGCTTGACGCCGACGCCGTGGACCGGGTGTTGCGGCCCAAGGTGGACGCGGCGTGGGCGCTGCACCGGGCCACCGCCGGTCACGACCTGTCCGCGTTCGTGCTGTTCTCCTCGATCGCGGCGACGCTCGGCTCACCCGGGCAGGGCAACTACGCCGCCGCGAACGCGTTCCTCGACGCGCTCGCCGCCCACCGCCACGCCACCGGGCTGCCCGCCACCGCCATCGGGTGGGGCATGTGGGACACCACCAGCGCGATGACCGCCCACCTCGACCGGGACGACGCGCGCCGGCTGCGCCGCCTCGGCATGACCCCGCTCACCGCCACCGAGGGCGCCGCCCTGCTCGACGCCGCCACCCGCCGCGCCCGGCCCGCCGTCGCCGCGGCCACGCTGCGGCTCACCGGCGAGTCCGACCGCTACCCGGCGATCCTGCGCGGCCTGGCCCGCACCGGCGCCCGCCGCGCCGCGCGGTCCACCGGCGGCGAGAGCGGCCTGGCCGAGCGGCTCGCCGGCCTGGCCCCGGACGAGGCGACCGCGCTTCTGGTGGAGCTGGTCCGGGCGCAGGCCGCGGCCGTGCTCGGGCACGCCTCCGCGCAGGCGGTGCCCGGCGGGCGGGCGTTCAAGGATCTCGGGTTCGACTCGCTCACCTCGGTCGAGCTGCGCAACCGGCTCGCCTCGGCCACCGGGCTGCGGCTGCCCGCCACGCTGGTCTTCGACCACCCCACCCCGGAACGCGTCGCCGGCCTGTTGCACGGGCAGCTCGCCGCCGCCGGTCCCGCCGCGCCGGCCACCCGCGCCGCCGGGCCGGCCCGCGCCGACGAACCGCTCGCCATCATCGGCATGGCCTGCCGCTACCCCGGTGGCGTCGCCACCCCCGAGCAGCTCTGGGACCTGGTCGCCGCCGGCGGCGACGCGATCGGCGGCTTCCCCGCCGACCGGGGCTGGGACCTCGACGCGCTCTACGACCCGGACGCCGAGCGGGCCGGCACCTCCACCACCCGCCACGGCGGGTTCCTCGCCGACGCCGGCCACTTCGACCCGGCGTTCTTCGGCATCTCGCCGCGTGAGGCGCTGGCCATGGACCCGCAGCAGCGGCTGCTGCTGGAGACCGCGTGGGAGGCGTTCGAGTCCGCCGGCCTCGACCCGGCCACCCGCGCCGGCACCGCCACCGGCGTCTTCGTCGGCGCCGCCTCCTCCGGCTACGCCGCCAACGGCGCCGACGGGCTCGAAGGTCACCTGCTCACCGGCACCGCCGGCAGTGTCGCGTCCGGCCGGCTCGCCTACACGTTCGGGCTGGAAGGCCCGGCCGTCACCGTGGACACCGCCTGCTCGTCGTCGCTCGTCGCGCTGCACCTGGCCGCGCAGGCGCTGCGCTCCGGCGAGTGCGACCTGGCGCTCGCCGGCGGCGTGGCGCTGATGGCCACGCCCGGCATGTTCTCCGAGTTCTCCCGCCAGGGCGGCCTGGCCCCGGACGGCCGGTGCAAGGCGTTCGCCGCCGGCGCGGACGGCACCGGCTGGGGCGAGGGCGTCGGCATCCTGCTGGTGCAGCGCCTCGCCGACGCGCACCGCGACGGGCACCGCGTCCTCGCCGTGGTGCGCGGCACCGCGGTCAACTCCGACGGCGCGTCCAACGGGCTCACCGCCCCGAACGGCCCCTCGCAGCAGCGGGTCATCCGCGCGGCGCTGGCCAACGCGCGGCTGTCGCCGGCCGACGTGGACGTGGTGGAGGCGCACGGCACCGGCACCACGCTCGGCGACCCGATCGAGGCGCAGGCGCTGCTCGCCACGTACGGGCAGGACCGCCCCGCGGACCGGCCGCTGCTGCTCGGCTCGATCAAGTCGAACATCGGGCACACCCAGGCCGCCGCAGGCGTCGCCGGGATCATCAAGATGGTCCTCGCCATGCGGCACGGCGTGGTGCCGCCGACGCTGCACGTGGACGCGCCCTCGTCGCACATCGACTGGGACGCCGGCGCGGTCACCCTCGTCACGGACACCGCGCCCTGGCCGGCGGTCGACCGGCCCCGCCGCGCCGCCGTCTCCTCGTTCGGCATCTCCGGCACCAACGCGCACGCCGTCATCGAGGCAGCCCCCGCCGCGCCGACCGCCGCCCCCGCGCCCGCCGCCGGCCCCGGCCTGGTCTCCGCCGACGCCGTGCCGCTGCTGCTCTCCGCCCGCGGCGCCCGCGCGCTGCCCGCCCAGGCCGCCCGGCTGCGCGCGCACCTCGACGCCCACCCCGACCTGGACCTGGTCGACGTCGGCCGGTCCCTGGCCACCGACCGGGCCCAGCACCCGTACCGGCAGGTCACCGTCGCCGCCGGCCGCGCCGACGCGCTCTCCGCGCTGGCCGCCGCCGCGCCGCCGGCAGCCCCCGCCGACGGTACGCCGAAGATCGTCTTCGTCTTCCCCGGCCAGGGCTCCCAGTGGCCCGGCATGGCGCTCGACCTGCTCGACAGCTCACCGGTCTTCCGGGACCGGATGCGCGAGTGCGCGGCCGAGCTGGCCGGGCTTGTCGACTGGACGCCCGAGGACGTGCTGCGCGGCGCGCCCGGCGCCCCGCCGCTGGACCGGGTCGACGTGGTCCAGCCGCTGCTGTTCGCCGTGATGGTCTCGCTGGCCGAGGTGTGGCGCTCCTGCGGCGTACGCCCGGACGCGGTGATCGGCCACTCGCAGGGCGAGATCGCCGCCGCGTGCGTGGCCGGCGCGCTCACCCTGCCCGACGCGATGCGACTCGTGGTGGTCCGCAGCCGGGCGCTGCTCGCCCTCTCGGGCCGGGGCGGCATGGTCTCCGTCCCGCTCTCCGCCGCCGACACCGCCGACCTCGTCGCGCCCTGGGGCGACCGGCTCGGCGTCGCCGCCCTCAACGGCGCCACCGTCACCGTCGTCTCCGGGGACGCCGACGCCGTGGACGAGCTGCTCGCCGTCGCCGCCGACCGGGACCTGCGGGCCCGGCGGATCGCCGTCGACTACGCCTCGCACTGCGCGCACGTCGATGCGGTCCGCGACGACCTGACCGCCGCGCTCGGCACGCTCGCCCCCCGCCCGAGCCGGGTGGTGTTCCACTCCACCGTCACCGGCGAGCCGGTCGACACCACCGAACTGGACGCCGGCTACTGGTTCCGCAACCTGCGCGAACCGGTCCGCCTCGCGCCGGTCGTGGACGCGCTGATCGAGAGCGGTCACCGGGCGTTCGTCGAGATCAGCCCGCACCCGGTGCTCAAGGTCGTGGTGCAGGACGCGCTCGACCGCGCGCCGGCCGGGTCGCCAGGCGTGGTCGTCGGCTCGCTGCGCCGCGACGAGCACGGCCCTCGCCAGCTCCTCACCGCGCTCGGCGGCCTGCACACCGCGGGCGTGCCCGTCGACTGGGCGGCCGTCTTCGCCGGCTCCGGGGCCGGCCGGGTGGACCTGCCGCCGTACGCGTTCCAACGGGACCGGTTCTGGCCCGAACCGGGCACGACGCACGGTGGCGACGTCACCGGCGCGGGTCTCGGCGCCGCCGGGCACCCGCTGCTCGGCGCCGCGGTCCGGCTGGCCGACGCCGACGAGGTGGTGCTGACCGGCCGGCTCTCGCTCGCGGCGCAGCCGTGGCTGACCGACCACGCGGTCGCCGGCACCGTGCTGCTGCCCGGCACCGCGCTCGTCGAGCTGGCGGTCCGGGCCGGCGACGAGGTCGGCGCCGCCCGGGTACGCGAGCTGACGCTCGTCGCCCCGCTGGCCCTGCCGGACACCGGCGCAGTCCGGGTGCAGGTGCGCGTCGGCGCGCCCGACGACGCGGGCGCCCGCCCGGTGACCGTGCACGCCCAACCCGACGGCGCCGACGACGGCTGGACCCGGCACGCCGAGGGTGTGCTGGAACCGGCCGCCGGCGAGGAGTCGACGCTCGACGCCTGGCCCCCGACGGGCGCGTCCGAGGTGGACCTCGCCGGCTGGTACGACACGCTCGCCGGGCACGGCCTGGCGTACGGGCCAGCGTTCCGGGGCCTGCGTCGGGCCTGGACCGTCGACGGCACGGTCTGCGCCGAGGTCGCCCTGCCGGACGGGCCGGCCGACCGCGCCGGCCGATTCGAGGTGCACCCGGCGCTGCTCGACGCCGCGCTGCACGCGATCGGCCTGCTGTCGGGCGGGGACGCGACGCCCGGACCGCGGGTGCCGTTCACGTTCGGTGGCGTGCAGGTGCACGCGGCCGGCGCGGCGGCGCTGCGGGTGCGGCTGTCCCGCGCCGGCGACGTGGTGCGCCTGGTCGCCACCGACGAGACCGGCGCGCCCGTGGTGTCGGTGGACGAGCTGGTGCTCAAGGAGCTGGGCGCGTCCGTGGTGCCGGCCGCGGCCGACCGGTCCGTCCTCGAGGTGGCCTGGTCGGCCCGGGAGGTGACGCCGGCGGCCGGGCCGCCGGCATGGACGGTGCTGGCCGGGATCGCCGGCCCGGACGCGGCGCACGACGACGACAGGGCCGGCGAGCCGGTCGGCACGAGCCATCCCGACGTGGCCGCGCTGGTGGCCGCCGTCGAGGCCGGCGCGCCGGTCCCCGAGGCGGCGCTGCTGCCGATCCTGCCGCCGCCGACCGGCTGGGGCGGGGTGACCGCCGACGGCGTGCCCGGCGGCGGGAAGACCGGGACGGTCGGCGGGGACCTGCCGGAGCGGGTGCGGTCGGTGACCGTGGCGGCGCTGGCGGCGGTGCGGAGCTGGCTGGCCGCCGACGCGCTTGCCGACTCGCGGCTGGTGGTGACCACCCGGGGCGCGATGGCGGCCCGCGACGGCGACCGGATCACGGACCTGGCCGGCGCCGCCGTGTGGGGGCTGCTGCGGTCCGCGCAGTCGGAACACCCGGGCCGGATCGTGCTGGCCGACCTCGACCGCGCGCCCGACGCCGACGTGCTGGCGCTGCTCGCCGCCGCGCCGGCCGGCGGGCAGGTCGCGCTGCGCGACGGCGACGTGCTCGTCCCGCGCGTGGTGCGCCCGGCCGGCGACCGGCTCGTCCCGTCGACCGAACGCTGGCACGTGGCGGCCGTCGCGCCCGGCACCATCGACGGTGTCGCCCTGCGGCCGACCGACACGCCGCCGCTCGCCGCCGGCGAGGTGCGGGTGGCGGTGCGGGCGGCCGGGGTGAACTTCCGGGACGTGTTGATCGCGCTGGGGATGTACCCGGACGCGTCGGCGGTGATGGGCAGCGAGGGCGCCGGGGTGGTCCTGGAGGTCGGCCCGGACGTGCCCGGGTTGGCCGTGGGTGACCGGGTCTTCGGGCTGTTCGAGCCGGGTTTCGGTCCGGAGGTGGTGGCGCGGCGGGACCGGATCGCGCGGATGCCGGCCGGGTGGTCGTTCGTCGAGGCGGCGTCGGTGCCTGTGGTGTTCCTGACCGCGTGGTACGCGTTGCGGGACCTGGCGGACCTGCGCTCCGGCGAGTCGGTGCTGATCCACTCGGGGACCGGTGGCGTCGGGATGGCGGCGATCCAGATCGCCCGGCATCTCGGCGCGACGGTCTACGCCACGGCCAGCCCTCCGAAGTGGGACACCCTGCGGGGTCTCGAGGTGGCGGACGAGCGGATCGCGTCGTCGCGGACGACGGAGTTCGCGCAGTCGTTCGCCGCCGCGTCCGGTGGCGCCGGTGTGGACGTGGTGCTGGACGCCCTGGCGGGGGAGTTCGTGGACGCGTCGCTGCGGCTGCTGCCGCGCGGCGGCCGGTTCGTGGAGATGGGCAAGACCGACGTCCGCGATCCGGACCAGGTCGCCGCCGAGCACCCCGGCGTCACCTACCGGGCGTTCGAGCTGAACGGGGCCGGCGGCGAGCGCCTCGGCCGGATGCTCACCGAACTGCTCGACCTGTTCAAATCGGGCGCGCTGACCCCGCTGCCCACCCGCACCTGGGACGTGCGGCAGGCGCGGACCGCGTTGCGGCACCTGAGCCAGGCCCGGCACGTCGGCAAGGTGGTGCTCACCGTGCCCGCGCCCGCCGACCCGGACCGGGTCACGCTGGTGACCGGTGCGTCCGGCACCCTCGCCGGCCTGCTCGCCCGGCACCTCGTCGCCACCGGGCAGACGCGCAACCTGCTGCTCGCCGCCCGCCGGTCCCCGGCCGACGACCCGGCGTACGCGGCGCTCGTGGACGCGCTGACCGACGCCGGCGCCACCGTCCGCGCCGTCCCGGTCGACCTGACCGAACACGGCCGGGCCGCCGACCTCGTGGCCGGCGTCGACCTGACCGCCGTGTACCACTGCGCCGGCGCGATCGCCGACGCGACGGTCACCTCACTGGACGCCGACGCCGTCGACCGGGTGCTGCGGCCGAAGGTGGACGCGGCGTGGGCGCTGCACCGGGCCACCGCCGGTCACGACCTGGCGGAGTTCGTGCTGTTCTCCTCGATCGCGGCGACGCTCGGCTCGCCCGGGCAGGGCAACTACGCCGCCGCGAACGCGTTCCTCGACGCGCTCGCCGCCCACCGCCGGGCCACCGGGCGGCCGGCGGCCAGCCTCGCCTGGGGGCTCTGGGCCACCACCAGCACGATGACCGCCCACCTCGACGACGGCGAGCACCGGCGCGCCATCCGCGCCGGCAGCGCCCCGCTCACCGACGCCGAGGGGCTCGCGCTGCTCGACGCGGCCCGGCGGCACGGCGGCGCGCACACCGTGCTGATGAACGTGCCGACCGGCGCCGACCCGACCCGCGTACCGGAACTGCTGCGCGACCTGATCCGCCCGGCTCGGCGGCGGGCCGCCGCGCGTACCGGCGGAGACCTGTCGCTCGCCGACCGGCTCGCGGCGCTCAACCCCGCCGCCCGGCACAACCAGCTCCTCGACCTGGTCGCCGGCAGCGTCGCCGCGGTGCTCGGCCACCGGTCCGCCGACGGCGTCGACCCGCACCGCCCGTTCAAGGAACTCGGCTTCGACTCGCTGACCTCGGTGGAGCTGCGCAACCGGCTCGCCGCCGCCACCGGGCTGCGACTGCCCGCCACCGTGGCGTTCGACCACCCCACCCCGGTCGTGCTCGCCGAACACCTCGACCGGGAGATCGGCGGCCGGGCCGCGCCCGCCGCCACACCCGCCGTCACCGCGACCACCGCCGTCGACGAGCCGATCGCCGTTGTCGGCATGGCCTGCCGATTCCCCGGGGACGTCCACAGCCCCGAGGACCTGTGGGACCTGGTCACCGCTGGCGCGGACGTGATCGCGCCGTTCCCCACCGACCGGGGCTGGGACCTCGCCGGCCTGCTGGAGGACGGCGACGACCGGCCGGCGCCCCGGCACGGCGGCTTCCTCTACGACGCCGCCGACTTCGACGCCGCGTTCTTCGGCATCAACCCGCGCGAGGCGCTCGCCATGGACCCGCAGCAGCGGCTGCTGCTGGAGACCTCCTGGGAGGCGCTGGAACGGGCCGGCGTCGACCCGGCCGGAATCCGCGGCAGCAGCACCGGCGTCTACGTCGGCCTGATCTACCACGACTACGCCGGCACCGCCGTCGGCACCGACGACGACCTCGACGGGTACGTGGGCAACGGCAGCGCCGGCAGCGTCGCCTCCGGCCGCATCTCCTACCTGCTCGGCCTGGAGGGCCCGGCGGTCACCGTCGACACCGCCTGCTCGTCGTCGCTCGTCGCGCTGCACCTGGCCGCCCAGGCGCTGCGCCAGCAGGAGTGCGGGCTGGCGCTCGCCGGCGGCGTGACGGTCATGTCCAGCCCCGGCATGCTCGCCGAGTTCTCCCGGCAACGCGGCCTGTCCCCGGACGGGCGGTGCAAGGCGTTCGGCGCCGGCGCCGACGGCACCGGCTTCGCCGAGGGCGTCGGCATGCTGCTGCTGGAACGCCTCTCCGACGCCCGCCGCAACAATCGCCGGATCCTCGCGGTGCTGCGCGGCAGCGCGGTCAATCAGGACGGCGCGAGCAGCGGCCTCACCGCCCCCAACGGCCCGTCCCAGCAGCGCGTCATCCGGGCCGCGCTGGCCAACGCGCGGCTGTCCCCGGCCGACGTGGACGTGGTGGAGGCGCACGGCACCGGCACCGCGCTGGGTGACCCGATCGAGGCGCAGGCGTTGCTCGCCACGTACGGGCAGGACCGGTCCACGCCGCTGCTGCTCGGCTCCGTCAAGTCGAACATCGGTCACACCCAGGCCGCGGCCGGTGTCGCCGGGATCATCAAGATGGTCCTCGCCATGCGGCACGGCGTGGTGCCGCCGACGCTGCACGCCGACGAGCCGTCCCCGCACGTCGACTGGTCGGCCGGCGCGGTCACCCTGGCCACCGCGACGGCACCCTGGCCGGCGGTCGACCGGCCCCGCCGCGCCGCCGTCTCCTCGTTCGGCATCTCCGGCACCAACGTGCACGCCATCCTGGAACAGGCCCCCGAACCGACCCCGGTGCCGACCACTCCGCCCGCCGTCACCGGCGACCTCGGCGTCCCGTGCGTGCTCTCCGCCCGCACCCCGGAGGCGCTGCGCGCCCAGGCCGGCCGGCTGGCCGCCTGGATCGAGGCGAACCCGGCGGTGTCGCCGGCCGACCTCGGCCACGCGCTCGCCACCGGGCGGTCCGCGTTCGAACACCGGGCCGTGCTGCTGCCCCGCGACCGGTCCGGCCTGCTCGCCGGCCTGGCCGCCGTCGCCGCCGACGAGCCGTCGTCCACTGTGGTACGCGGTACCGCCGGCACCGGCCGGCTCGCCGTCCTCTTCTCCGGGCAGGGCGCGCAGCGCCCCGGCATGGGCCGCGAGGCGTACCGGGCGTTCCCGGTCTTCGCCGCCGCGCTGGACGAGGTCTGCCGGCACCTCGACCCGCTGCTGCCCCGCCCGCTGCGACCGGTGCTCTTCGCGCCCGAGGGCGCCCCGGAAGCGGCGCTGCTGGACCGCACCGAGTTCACCCAGCCGGCGCTGTTCGCCGTCGAGGTGGCGCTGTTCCGGCTGGTCGAGTCGTTCGGCATCACCCCCGACGTGGTCGGCGGGCACTCGGTCGGCGAGATCACCGCCGGGTACGTGGCCGGGGTGCTGTCCCTGCCCGACGCCGCCGCGCTCGTCGCCGCCCGTGGCCGGCTCATGCAGGCGCTGCCCGACGGCGGCGGCATGCTCGCGGTCGCCGCACCCGAGGACGAGGTGACCGCCGCGCTCGCCGGGTACGCCGACCGGGTCGGCGTCGCCGCGGTCAACGGCCCGTCCTCGGTGGTCGTCTCCGGCGCGTCGGACGCGCTCGACGAACTGGCGCACCACTGGCGGGAACGGGGGGTGCGGACCCGCCGGCTGCGGGTCAGCCACGCGTTCCACAGCCCGCTGATGACGCCGATGCTCGACGACTTCCGGGCCGTCGTCGACGGGCTCACCCTCGACGCGCCGCGCCTGCCGGTGCTGTCGAACCTGACCGGCCGCGTCGCCGAACCGGACGCGCTGCGTGAGTCCGACTACTGGGTGCGGCACGTCCGCGACGCGGTTCGCTTCGCCGACGGCGTCGCCGACCTGCGGCAGCGACACGTCGGCACGTACCTGGAGGTCGGGCCGGACGGGGTGCTCGCCGGCATGATCCGCGACTGCCTCGGCGACGATGCCACCCCGGTGGTCGTGCCGACGCTGCGCGCCGGTCGGACCGAGGGACCGGCGCTGCTCACCGCGCTCGCCGAGGCGTACGCCGGTGGCGTGCCGGTGGACTGGACGCCGCTGACCGGCGGCGGGGCACCGCTGGACCTGCCCACGTACCCGTTCCAGCGCCGGCGGTTCTGGCCCGACGCCACCGGCTGGCGGGCCGGTGACCTGACCGGCGCC
The DNA here is from genome assembly GCF_044455315.1 of Micromonospora sp. NPDC051300. Lineage (NCBI taxonomy): Bacteria > Bacillati > Actinomycetota > Actinomycetes > Micromonosporales > Micromonosporaceae > Micromonospora > Micromonospora sp. NPDC051300. The sequence goes on from NZ_JBITEP010000005.1 coordinate 27,892, forward strand.
GGACTGGCCGCGCCCGGTCACCCGCTGCTCGGCGCCGCGGTGCGGCTGGCCGGCGCGGACGAGACGGTGCTGACCGGCCGGCTCGCGCTGTCCGCCCAGCCCTGGCTGGCCGAGCACGTGGTGGCCGGCGCCGTGCTGCTGCCGGGCACCGCGCTTGTGGAGCTGGTGGTGCGCGCCGGCGACGAGGTCGATGCCCCCCGGGTACGCGACCTCACCGTCACCGCGCCGCTGGTGCTGCCCGCCACCGGCGGTGTCCGGGTGCAGGTGCGCGTCGGCGCCGCCGACGACACCGGCGGCCGGGACGCCGCCGTGTACGCCCAGCCGGACGACGACCCGGACGCGGAGTGGACCCGGCACGCCGAGGCGGTGCTGGAGCCGGCCGCCGCCGACGAGCCCGGCCTCGCCGCCTGGCCGCCGCCGGGCGTCACCGAGACGGACCTGACCGGCTGGTACGAGACGCTCGTCGGCCACGGCCTCACCTACGGGCCGACGTTCCAGGGCCTGCGCCGGGCCTGGACCGGCCGCGACGAGGTGTACGCCGAGGTGGCGCTCTCGGACACCACGGTGGCCGGGTTCGCGGTGCACCCGGCGCTGCTGGACGCCGCGCTGCACCCGATCGGCCTGCTGCCCGGTGGCGACACGGCGACCGGACCGCGCGTGCCGTTCGCGTTCGAGGGGGTGCAGGTGCACGCCGCCGGCGCCCGGGTGCTGCGGGTGCGACTGTCCCGCGCCGGCGACGGCGTGCGCCTGGTGGCGGTCGACGAGACCGGCGCGCCGGTGGTGTCGGTGGACACGCTGGTGCTGCGCGAACTGGCCGGCGCCCCCGCCCCCGCCGCCGGCCCCCGCTCGCTGTACGCGGTGACCTGGCCGGTCGAGGAGATCCCGCCGGCCGACGTGGACCTGACCTGGGCGGCGCTCGCCCCGGCCCGGCCGGACGACGCCGAGGCGGACCGCCCGGCCCGGGGCCGGAAGGCGACCGGGCGCATGCGTGGCCGGGCCGACGCGGCGTCCCCGCACGCCGGGTGGTTCGACCCGGCCGAGGCGCTGCCGAACGTCCCGGACGTCGCGGCGCTGGCGGCGGCCGTCGACGCCGGCGCACCAGCCCCGGCCGCGATCCTGCTGCCGATCGGTCTCGCGGCGGACGCCGCGGCCGACGTCGACGGCGACCTGCCGGGCCGGGTGCGGTCGGTGACGGCGTCGGTGCTGGCGAGCGTGCAGGCGTGGCTGTCCGCCGACGCGCTCGCGGATTCGCGGCTGGTGGTGCTGACCCGGGGCGCGGTGAGCACCGGCGACGACGACCGGGCGGTCGACCCGGCCGCCGCGGCGGTGTGGGGGCTGCTGCGGTCCGCCCAGTCCGAGCACCCCGACCGGATCGTGCTGGTGGACACCGACGCCGCCCTCGACCGGCGCGCCCTCGGCGTGCTGGCCGCCGTGGCGACCGACCCGGCCCCGTCGGGCGGGCAGCTCGCGCTGCGCGGTGACCGGGTGCGCGTACCCCGGTTGGCGCGCCCGGCGGACGCGGCGCCGGCGCCGCCGGCGGCGGGCGGCTGGCACGTCGCCCCCGCGCGACCCGGCACGCTCGACGGCGTCGAGATCGTGCCGGCCGAGCCGGCCCCGCTCGCGGCCGGTGAGGTGCGGGTGGCGGTGCGGGCGGCCGGGGTGAACTTCCGGGACGTGTTGATCGCGCTCGGCATGTATCCGGACGCGTCGGCGGTGATGGGCAGCGAGGGCGCGGGCGTGGTCCTGGAGGTCGGTCCGGGGGTGTCCGGGTTGGCCGTGGGTGATCGGGTCTTCGGGTTGTTCGAGCCGGGTTTCGGTCCGGAGGTGGTGGCGCGGCGGGATCGGATCGCCCGGGTGCCGCAGGGGTGGTCGTTCGTCGAGGCGGCGTCGGTGCCTGTGGTGTTCCTGACGGCCTGGTACGCGTTGCGGGACCTGGCGGATCTGCGTTCCGGTGAGTCGGTGTTGATCCACTCCGGTGCGGGCGGGGTGGGGATGGCGGCGATCCAGATCGCGCACCACCTGGGCGCGACGGTGTACGCGACGGCGAGTCCCGGCAAGTGGGGCACGTTGCGGGGCCTGGGCGTGGCGGACGAGCGGATCGCGTCGTCGCGCAGCACGGAGTTCGAGCAGGCGTTCCGGGGTGCCAGCGGTGGTGCCGGGGTGGACGTGGTGCTGGACGCCCTGGCGGGGGAGTTCGTGGACGCGTCGCTGCGGTTGCTGCCGCGCGGCGGGCGGTTCGTGGAGATGGGCAAGACGGACCTGCGTGACCCGCAGGTGGTGGCGCGGGAGCATCCGGGTGTCGCCTACCGGTCGTTCGACCTCAACGAGGCCGGCGGCGAGCGGATCGGGGCGATGCTGGGCGAACTGCTCGACCTGTTCACCAGGGGCGCGTTGCGGCCGCTGCCGGTGCGGGCGTGGGACGTGCGGCAGGCCCGGGTCGCGTTGCGGCACCTGAGTCAGGCCCGGCACGTCGGCAAGGTCGTGCTGACCGTGCCGGCACCTGTCGACCCGGACCGGGTCACGCTGGTGACCGGCGCGTCCGGCGCCCTCGCGGCGATCGTCGCCCGGCACCTCGTCGCCACCGGCCACGCTCGTAACCTGGTGCTGGCCGCCCGCCGGTCCCCGGCCGACGACCCGGCCTACGCCGCGCTCGTCGACGAGCTGACCAAGGGCGGGGCCGCCGTCCGCGCCGTAGCCGTGGATCTCGGCGATGCGAAGCGGGTGGCCGACCTGCTGGCCGGCGTGGACCTGACCGCCGTCTACCACTGCGCCGGTGTAGTCGCCGACGCCACGATCGCGTCGCTCGACGCCGACGCCGTGGACCGGGTGTTGCGGCCCAAGGTGGACGCGGCGTGGGCGCTGCACCGGGGCACCGCCGGTCACGACCTGTCCGCGTTCGTGCTGTTCTCCTCGATCGCGGCGACGCTCGGCTCACCCGGGCAGGGCAACTACGCCGCCGCGAACGCGTTCCTCGACGCGCTCGCCACCCACCGCCGGGCCACCGGACTGCCCGCCACCAGCATCGGCTGGGGCGCGTGGGCCACCGGCGGCATGGCCGGGCGGCTCGACGCCGGCGATCGGCACCGACTCGGCCGGGTCGGCATGACCGGCCTCGGCGCCGCCGAGGGCAGCGCGCTGCTCGACGCCGCCGCCACGCAACCGCTGCCCGCCGTCGTCGCCGCCCGGCTGCGGGTCACCGGCGACCGGACGCCGCTCCCGCCGCTGCTGCGCCTGCTCGCCCCCACCGGTGGACGCCGGCAGGCCCGCACCACGGACGCCACCACCACCGGCCTGGCCGAGCGGCTCGCCGGCCTGGCCCCGGACGAGGCGACCGCGCTTCTGGTGGAGCTGGTCCGGGCGCAGGCCGCGGCCGTGCTCGGGCACGCCTCCGCGCAGGCGGTGCCCGGCGCGCGGGCGTTCAAGGATCTCGGGTTCGACTCGCTGACCTCGGTCGAGCTGCGCAACCGGCTCGCCTCGGCCACCGGGCTGCGGCTGCCCGCCACGCTGGTCTTCGACCACCCCACCCCGGAACGCCTCGCCGAGCACCTGCACGAACGACTCGGCCACCGGCCGGCCGCCGTCGCCACCACCACCCGGGCCACCGCCGCCGAGGACGACGACCCGATCGCCATCATCGGCATGGCCTGCCGGCTCCCCGGCGGCGTCACCAGCCCGGACCAGCTCTGGGACCTGGTCTCCACCGGCGGCGACGGGATCGCCGAGTTCCCCGGCGACCGGGGTTGGGACCTCGACGCGCTCTACGACCCGGACGCCGACCGCGCCGGCACGTCCACCACCCGGTACGGCGGGTTCCTCGCCGACGCCGCCGACTTCGACCCGGCGTTCTTCGGCATCAGCCCCCGCGAGGCCCTCGCCATGGACCCGCAGCAGCGGCTGCTGCTGGAAACGTCGTGGGAGGCGTTCGAGTCCGCCGGCCTCGACCCGCACGACCGCACCACGACCACCGGCGTCTTCGCCGGACTGATCCACCACGACTACGCCGGCCGGCTCGACGCCTCCGCGGAACTGGAGGGCTACCTGGTCAACGGCACCGCCGGCAGTGTCGCCTCCGGCCGCGTCGCGTACGTCTTCGGGCTGGAAGGGCCGGCCGTCACCGTGGACACCGCCTGCTCGTCGTCGCTCGTCGCGCTGCACCTGGCCGCGCAGGCGTTGCGAGCCGGGGAGTGCGACCTGGCGCTCGCGGGCGGCGTGACCGTGATGGCCACGCCCAGCGCGTTCGTCGGCTTCTCCCGCCAGCGCGGCCTCGCCCCCGACGGGCGGTGCAAGTCGTTCGCCGCCGGGGCCGACGGCACGAGCTGGGGCGAGGGCGTCGGCATGCTGCTCGTCGAGCGGCTCTCCGACGCCCGACGTCGCGGCCACCGGGTCCTCGCCGTGGTGCGGGGCACGGCGGTCAACCAGGACGGCGCGTCGAACGGCCTGACCGCGCCGAACGGCCCGTCGCAGCAGCGGGTCATCCGGCAGGCCCTGGCCAACGCGCGGCTGACCACGGCCGACGTGGACGCGGTGGAGGCGCACGGCACCGGCACCACGCTCGGCGATCCGATCGAGGCGCAGGCGCTGCTGGCCACGTACGGGCAGGAGCGGTCCACGCCGCTGCTGCTCGGCTCCGTGAAGTCGAACCTGGGACACACGCAGGCGGCGGCCGGCGTCGCGGGGATCATCAAGATGGTCCTGGCCATGCGGCACGGGATCATGCCGCCGACCCTGCACGTGGACGAGCCGTCCCCGCACATCGACTGGACCGCCGGGGCGGTGACGCTGGCGACGGCGCCGACCCCGTGGCCGGCGGTGGACCGGCCGCGTCGGGCGGCGGTGTCGTCGTTCGGGATCTCCGGCACCAACGCCCACGTCATCCTCGAACAACCGACGGACGCCGTCCCGAGGGTCGCCGAGGAGCCGGACGCGAGCGACCGGCCGGTGCCTGTGCTGCTGTCCGCGCGCACCGACGCCGCGCTCGCCGCCCAGGCCGACCGGTGGGCACGCTGGCTCGCCGCCGACCAGACGCTCCGTCCGGCCGACGTCGGATGGTCCGCGTTCACCACCCGGCCGGCGTTGGAGCAGCGGGCCGTGCTCGGCGTCGCCGACCGGGGCGACCTGCTGGCCGCGCTGCGCGCGCTGGCCGGCGGCGCGTCCTCCGGCGCGGTGACCACCGGCCCGGCCGGCCCACGCGGGCGGCTGGCGGTGCTGTTCTCCGGGCAGGGCGCACAACGCGCCGGCATGGGCCGGGAGCTGTCCGAGGCGTTCGGTGTGTTCGCGTCCGCCATGGACGAGGTCTGCGGCCACCTGGACGGCCTGCTGCCCCGGCCGCTGCGGGAGGTGCTGTTCGCCGAGCCGGGCACGGCGGAGGCGGCGTCGCTGGACCGGACCGAGTTCACCCAGGCCGCCCTGTTCGCGGTCGAGGTGGCGCTGTTCCGCCTGGTCGAGTCGTTCGGCGTCACCCCGGACCTCGTCGGCGGGCACTCGATCGGCGAGATCACCGCCGCGCACGTGGCGGGGGTGCTGTCGCTCCCGGACGCCTGCACGATGGTGGCGGCGCGGGGCCGGCTGATGCAGGCGCTGCCGGACGGCGGCGGGATGCTGGCGGTCGCCGCGCCGGAGTCCGAGGTGGCCGCGTCGATCGCGGACCGCGCGGACCTCGGGATCGCGGCGGTCAACGGCCCGTCGTCGGTGGTGGTGTCCGGGCCGCTCGACGCGCTCGACGAGATCGACCGCGCCTGGCAGGACGGCGGCGTCCGGGTACGCCGGTTGACGGTGTCGCACGCGTTCCACAGCCCGCTGATGGAGCCGATGCTCGCCGAGTTCCGCACCGTCCTCGACGGCCTGACGTTCGCCGCGCCGACCCTGCCGATGGTGTCCAACGTGACCGGCGCGCTGGCCGAGCCCGACGAGGTCACCAGCGCCGACTACTGGGTGCGGCACGTGCGGGAGGCGGTGCGGTTCGCCGACGGCGTGACCGCGCTGCGCGACGCCGGCGCGGACACGTTCCTGGAGATCGGCCCGCAGAGCGTGCTGACCGCGCCGGCCGCCGAGATCCTCGCCGACGACGAGACGGTCGTGACGACCGCCGTGCAGCGCCGGGACCGGGGCGAGGCGGAAGCCCTGCTGACCGCGCTGGCGGAGCTGCACGTGCACGGCGTACGCGTCGACTGGGCGCCCTGGTTCACCGGCGCCACCCGCGTCGACCTGCCCACGTACGCGTTCCAGCACGAGCGGTTCTGGCCCGACACGCCCACCCGCACCGACGCCTCCGACGCCGAGTTCTGGGCCGCCGTGGAGAGCGGCGACCTCACCGCGCTCGCCGGGCACCTCGCCGACGACGCCCTCGACACGCTCGCCCCGGCGCTGCCCGCGCTCACCACCTGGCGGCGGGCGCGTACCCGGCGCACCCCGGCCGACCGGTGGGCGTACCAGGTCACCTGGAAACGGCTCGACCTCGACGAGTGGCCCGCCGTCGGCGGCGCCTGGCTGGTCGTCGGCCCGGCCGGCGAACCCGCCACCGCCGACGTCGCCGCCGCGCTGGCCGGCGCGGAGCTGCGCCCGGTCACGGTCGACCCGGCCACCGCCACCCGCACCGACCTCGCCGCCGCGCTCGGCAAGGCGCTCGCCGACGGGCCGGTCGACGGCGTGGTCTCCCTCCTCGGCCTGCACGACACGCCGCACCCGGAGCACCCGAGCCTGCCCGCCGGCACCGTCGCCACGCTGCTGCTGATCCAGGCGCTGCACGACACCGGCGACACGCCGCCGCTGTGGTGCCTCACCCGGGACGCGGTCGCCGTCGACGGCGACGATTCGGTGCGCGGCGTCGCCCAGGGCGGCCTGTGGGGCCTGGCCCGGGTCGCCGGGCTGGAACTGCCCCGGCCGCGCGTCAACCTGCTCGACCTGCCCGCCGGTGAGACCGACCCGGCCCGGCTCGCCGCCGCGCTCACCGGCGACGGCGACGAGGACCAGCTCGCGCTGCGCGACGGCGGCCTGCACGCGCGCCGGCTGGTCCGCGCCACCCCCGCCGCGCCGGCCGCCGCCGACCGGTGGCAGCCCACCGGCACGGTCCTGGTCACCGGCGGCACCGGCGCGCTCGGCGCGCACGTCGCCCGCTGGGCGGCCGGCGCCGGCGCGGACCACCTGGTGCTCACCAGCCGGCGCGGCGACGCCGCCCCCGGCGCGGCCGAGCTGCGCGACGAGCTGACCGCGCTCGGCGTACGCGTCACCGTGGCCGCCTGCGACGTCGCCGACCGGGACGCGGTCGCCGCGCTGCTCGGCCGCCTCGACGCCGACCCGGCGCCGCTGACCGCCGTGGTGCACGCCGCCGGGCTCAACGACGTGGCGCCGCTGCTCGACACCGACCCGGACCGGCTGGCCGGGGTGTCCGCCGGCAAGACCGCCGGCGCGGTGCACCTCGACGAGCTGCTCGGCGACCGGCCGCTCGACGCGTTCGTGCTGTTCGCGTCCATCGCCGGGGTGTGGGGCAGCGGCGGGCAGGCCGGCTACGCGGCCGGCAACGCCCACCTCGACGCGCTGGCCGCGCGGCGGCACGCCCGCGGCCTCGCCGCCACCTCGGTGGCCTGGGGGCCGTGGGCCGACGGCGGCATGGCCACCGACGACGCGCAGCGGGAACTGGCCCGGCGCGGCCTGCGGGCGATGGCCCCGGCCGACGCGGTGCACGCCATGCGCGTCGCGGTCGGGCGCGGCGACGCCACCCTCACCGTGGTCGACGTGGACTGGGCGACGTTCGCCCCCGCGTACGCGTCGAGCCGTCCCCGGCCGTTCCTGGCCGACCTGCCCGAGGCCCGCCAGGCGATCCGCGCCGCCGCCGAGGTCCCCGCCGACGGTGGCGCGGCGCTGCGCGACAAGCTCCGCGACCTGTCCACCGAGGACCGGGACCGGCGCCTCGTCGAGCTGGTCCGCGCCGAGGCGGCGGCCGTGCTCGGCCACGGCGGCCCCGACCGGGTCAAGCCCCGCCGGGCGTTCAAGGACCTCGGCTTCGACTCGCTCACCGCGGTCGAGCTGCGCAACCGGCTCAACCGGGCCACCGGCCTGGCGCTGCCCACCACGCTGGTCTTCGACCACCCCGACCCCACGGCGCTGGCCGACCACCTGCGCGCCACGCTGCTGCCCGACGCGTCGGGCACGCCGGCGGCTGACCCGGCCGAGACCGCGGTACGCCAGGCGCTGGCCACCGTCCCGCTCGCCCGCATCCGCGAGGCCGGGCTGCTGGAGCTGCTGCTCGGCCTCGCCGACGCCGACGGTCCCGCGCCCGAGCCGGACGGCGCGGAGGTCGACCTCGACGACCTCGACACCGACACCCTGATCCGGCTGGCCCTCGACGGCTCCGAGTCCTGACGCCCACGTACGGAGTAGATGATGTCCACGTCCGCAGACAAGGTCGTCGAGGCGCTTCGGGCCTCCCTCAAGGAGACCGGCCGGCTCAAGCAGCTCAACCAGCAGCTCACCGCCGCCGCCCGGGAGCCGATCGCGATCGTCGCGATGTCCTGCCGCTACCCGGGCGGGGTGTCCACCCCGGAGCAGTTGTGGGAGCTGGTGGACGCCGGCGGCGACGCGATCGGCGGTTTCCCCACCGACCGGGGCTGGGACCTGGCCAACCTCTACGACCCGTCCGCCGACCGGGTCGGCCGCTCCACCACCCAGCAGGGCGGCTTCCTCTACGACGCGGCCGGCTTCGACGCCGAGTTCTTCGGCATCAGCCCCCGTGAGGCCCTCGCGATGGACCCGCAGCAGCGGCTGCTGCTGGAGACCTCGTGGGAGGCGTTCGAGACCGCCGGCATCGCCCCCTCGTCGGTACGCGGCCAGAAGGTCGGCGTGTTCGTCGGCACCGCCGCCAACGGCTACGGCGCCGCCGCCGACGGCGGCGCGACGGACGCCGACGAGGGCTACCTGCTCACCGGCACCGTCACCAGCGTGGTCTCCGGGCGGATCGCGTACGCGCTCGGGCTGGAGGGGCCGGCCGTCACGGTGGACACCGCCTGCTCCTCGTCGCTCGTCGCGCTGCACCTGGCCGCGCAGGCGCTGCGCGCCGGCGAGTTCGACCTGGCGCTTGCCGGCGGCGTGACGGTGATGGCCAGCCCCAGCGCGTTCGTCGGCTTCTCCCGCCAGCGGGGACTCGCCTCCGACGGGCGGTGCAAGTCGTTCGCCGGCGCCGCCGACGGCACCGGCTGGGCCGAGGGCGTCGGCCTGCTGCTCGTCGAACGGCTCGCCGACGCCCGCCGCAACGGCCACCCGGTGCTCGCGGTGCTGCGCGGCAGCGCGATCAACCAGGACGGCGCGTCGAACGGGCTCACCGCCCCCAACGGCCCCTCCCAGCAGCGGGTCATCCGGCAGGCGCTGAGCAACGCCCGGCTGGACACCGGTGACGTGGACGCGGTCGAGGCGCACGGCACCGGCACCACGCTCGGCGACCCGATCGAGGCGCAGGCGCTGCTGGCCACGTACGGGCGGGACCGCGACGGCGACCCGCTCTGGCTCGGCTCGATCAAGTCGAACCTGGGCCACAGCCAGTCCGCCGCCGGCGTCGCGGGCGTGATCAAGATGGTGCAGGCCATCCGGCACGGCCGGCTGCCCGCCACGCTGCACGTCGACACGCCGTCGCCGCACATCGACTGGACCGCCGGCGCGGTGGAGCTGCTCACCGAGGCCCGGAGCTGGCCCGAGGTGGACCGGCCGCGCCGCGCCGCGATCTCCTCGTTCGGCATCTCCGGCACCAACGCCCACGTCATCGTGGAGCAGGCCGACCCGACGCCCGCCCCGGCGGCCGACACCGACCGGCCGGCCCTGGTCGCCGGCGCCGCCACCGTGTGGCCGCTCTCCGCCCGCTCCGCCGACGCGCTGCGCGAGCAGGCCGCCCGGCTGGCCCGCCACGTCCGCGACCACGCCGACCTCGACCCGGCGCGGCTGGCCTGGTCGCTGGCCACCACCCGGTCGGTGTTCGAGCACCGGGCGGCCGTGGTCGCCGCCGACCCCGACCAGCTCCTCGCCGGCCTGGACGCGGTCGCCGCCGGCACCCCCGCCGCCACCGTCGTCACCGGCCAGGCCGGCGAGCCGGGGGAGGGACCGGTCTGGGTGTTCCCCGGCCAGGGCGCCCAGCACGCCGCCATGGCCGCCGAGCTGATCGGCGCCGCGCCGGTCTTCGACGAGGCGCTCGCCGAGTGCCAGGCCGAACTGGACCGCTGGCTCGACGTCGACGTGGTCGCCGTGCTCACCGGCGCCGACACCTCGTGGCTGACCCGCTCCGAGATCGCCCAGCCGGCGCTGTTCGCGGTCGGCGTGGCGCTGGCCCGGCTGTGGCGGCACGCCGGGATGAGCCCGCGCGCCGTCATCGGCCACTCCCAGGGCGAGATCGTCGCCGCCCACGTGGCCGGCGCGCTCACCCTCGCCGACGCGGCCCGGGTGCTCGCGCTGCGCCTGCGGGCGCTGGCCGACGTCGCCGGCACCGGCGCCATGGCCGCCGTCGACCTGCCCGCCGCCGAGCTGGCCGCCCGGCTGCCCGAGGGCGTCACCGTCTCGGTGGTCAACGGACCCGCCACCACCGCCGTGGCCGGACCGTCGCAGGCCGTCGCCGACCTGATCGCCACGCTTGTCGCCGAGGGGGTACGGGCCCGGCCGGTGGCCGTCGACTACGCGTCGCACTCGCCGGCCGTGGCACCGGTCGCCGACCGGCTCCGCACCGAACTGGCCGGGCTGACCCCGCGCGCCGGCGAGATGCCGATCATCTCCACGGTCACCGGCGACCGGATCGACGGCGCCCGCCTCGACGCCGACCACTGGGCCGACAACCTGCGCCTGCCGGTGCTCTTCGACACCGCCGTGCGGACCGCGATCGACGCCGGGCACACCGACTTCGTCGAGGTGTCCCCGCACCCGGTGCTCACCATGTCGATCGCGGCCATCCTGGACGACACCGGCACCACCGGCCGGGCGCTGTCCACGCTACGACGCGGCGAGGACGCCCGGCTGCGGCTGCTGACCAGCATCGCCCACGCCCACGCGCACGGCCTGCCGGTGGACCTGGCCCGGGTCCTCGCCCCCGCGCCGGTGCTCACCGGCCTGCCCACGTACGCGTTCCAGCGGCGCCGCTACTGGCCGGAGCGGATCGCGGCGAGCGCCGCCGGCCCGGTCGGCCCGGACGTCGTCGACGTGGAGTTCTGGTCGGCGGTGGAACGCGCCGACGTCGCCGCGCTCACCACCGGCGACGCCGACCCGGAGGTGCTCGCCCCGGCGCTGCCGCTGCTGTCGTCCTGGCGCCGCGCCCGGCTCCAGCGGGCCGTGCTGGACGGCTGGTCGTACCGCGTGGTGTGGCAGCCGGCCGCCGCCGGTGGCGGCCCGGCCGCCGCCGACCTCCTGGTGGTGTCGCCGGCCGGCGACGAGCGGGTCGACGCCTGGTCGGCGGGGCTCGCCGCCGCGCTGCCCGACGGGTCGACGCTGCGCACGCTGACCGTGGACCCGGTCCATGCGACCCGCGCCGAGCTGGCCGCCTCGCTCACCGACGAGCCGACCGCGATCGTGTCCCTGCTCGGGCTCGCCGACGCCGACCACCCGGGCCACCCCGGCATCTCCACCGGCCTGGTCGCCACCACCCGGCTGGTGCAGGCCGCCCAGGACGCCGGCCGTGCCGCGCCGCTGTGGTGCGTCACCCGGGGCGGGGTGGGCACCGGGCCGGCCGAACCGGTCGCCAGCGCCGCCCAGGCCGCGCTCTGGGGCCTGGCCCGGGTGATCGGCCTGGAACACCCCCGGCAGTGGGGCGGCGTGCTCGACCTGCCCGCCGCGCCCGACGCCGCCACCTGGGCCGAGGTCGCCCGCGTCCTCACCGGCGGCGGCGACGAGGACCAGTTCGCGGTCCGCCCCTACGGCACGTTCGTCCGCCGGCTGGCCCGCACCACCGCGCGGACCGCCGGGCAGCTCACCGGCTGGCAGCCGCGCGGCACCGTGCTGATCACCGGCGGCACCGGCGCGATCGGCGCCCAGGCCGCCCGCTGGCTCGCCGCCAACGGCGCCGAGCATCTGGTGCTCACCAGCCGCCGCGGCCTCGACGCCGACGGCGCCCGCGAGCTGGCCGACGAGCTGACCGCCGACGGGGTACGGGTCAGCGTGGTCGCCTGCGACCTGGCCGACCGGGAGCAGGTCGCCGCGCTGGTCGCCGGCCTGGACGACGTCGCGCCGCTGACCGCCGTGCTGCACGCCGCCGGCATCACCCGGCTCACCGCGCTCGTCGACACCGACCTCGACGTGTTCGACCACGTGACGGCCGGCAAGGTCGCCGGCGCCGTCCACCTGGACGAGCTGCTCGGCGACCGGCAGCTCGACGCGTTCGTGCTGTTCGCCTCCATCTCCGGCGTGTGGGGCAGCGGCGGCCAGGGCGCGTACGCGGCGGCGAACGCCCACCTAGACGCGCTCGCCGAGCAGCGCCGCGCCCGGGGACTGGCCGCCACCTCGATCTCCTGGGGCGCCTGGGCCGAGGGTGGGATGGCCACCACCGAGGAGGCGCAACGGCTGCTCAGTCGGCGCGGCCTCAACCCGATGCAGCCGGCCGCCGCGCTGCTGGCCCTGCGTCGGGCCGTCGAGCACGGTGAGACCACGCTCGTCGTGGCGGACGTGGACTGGGCCCAGTTCGCGCCCGCGTACGCCTCCGCCCGGCCCCGGCCGCTGCTTGCCGACATCCCGGAGGCCCGCGACGCGCTGGCCGAACGTCCCGCCGAGGACGTCGACGACCGGGCCGCCGGACTGCGCCGGCACCTGCTCGACCTGCCGCTCGCCGACCGGGAACGCCGCCTCACCGACCTGGTCCGCGACCACGCCGCCGCGGTGCTCGGCCACGCCGGCAGCGACGCGGTACGCCCCCGGCGCGCGTTCCGCGACCTCGGCTTCGACTCGCTGACCGCGGTGGAGCTGCGTAACCAGCTCACCGCCGCCACCGGGCTGTCGCTGCCCACCACCGTCATCTTCGACTACCCCAGCCCGGCCGTGCTCGCCGGTCAGCTCGCCACGCTGCTGCGGCTGCCCGAGGCCGGCGACGCCGCCGCCGACGCCCCCGCCGGCCCGGCGACCGCCGACGAGCCGATCGCGATCGTCGGCATGAGCTGCCGCTACCCGGGCGGCGTCAGCGACCCCGACGGGCTGTGGGAGCTGGTCGCCGAGGGCCGCGACGGCATCACCGAGTTCCGCACCGACCGGGACTGGGACCTCGACCGGCTCTTCGCCGACGACCCGGACGCCCCGGGCCGCTCGTTCACCCGCCACGGCGGATTCATCGACCGGGCCACCGAGTTCGACCCGGACTTCTTCGGCATCAGCCCGCGCGAGGCGCTCGCGATGGACCCGCAGCAGCGGCTGCTGCTGGAGGCCACCTGGGAGGCGTTCGAGCAGGCCGCGCTCGCCCCGGACGCGCTGCACGGCACCTCCACAGGCGTGTTCGTCGGCGCGTCCCCGTCCGGCTACGGCGCCGGCGACGAGACCCGCGACCTGGACGGCTACCGGCTGACCGGTGGCGCGCACAGCGTCATCTCCGGCCGGGTCGCCTACACGTTCGGGTTGGAGGGCCCGGCGGTCACCGTGGACACCGCCTGCTCGTCGTCGCTCGTCGCGCTGCACCTGGCCGTGCAGTCGCTGCGCGCCGGCGAGTGCGACCTGGCGCTCGCCGGTGGCGTGAACGTGCTGGTCACCCCCGGCGCGTTCGTCGAGTTCACCCGCCAGGGCGGGCTGGCCGCCGACGGCCGCTGCCGGTCGTTCGCCGCGTCCGCCGACGGCACCGGGTGGTCCGAGGGCGTCGGCGTGCTGGTGGTGGAGCGGCTGTCCGACGCCCGCCGCAACGGCCACCGGGTGCTCGCCGTGGTCCGCGGCTCCGCGGTCAACCAGGACGGCGCGTCCAACGGCCTCACCGCCCCGAACGGGCCGTCCCAGCAGCGGGTCATCCGGGCCGCGCTCGCCGCCGCCGGGCTGGGCACCGGCGACGTGGACGCCGTCGAGGCGCACGGCACCGCCACCACGCTCGGCGACCCGATCGAGGCACAGGCGCTGCTGGCCACGTACGGGCGGGAGCGGGCCGGCGAGCCGCTGTGGCTGGGCTCGATCAAGTCGAACATCGGGCACAGCCAGGCCGCCGCCGGCGTCGCCGGGGTGATCAAGATGGTGCAGGCGATGCGGCACGGCGTGCTGCCCCGCACGCTGCACGTGGACGCGCCGACCCCGCACGTCGACTGGTCGGCCGGCGCGGTGGAACTGCTCACCGAGGCTCGGCCGTGGCCGGCGGTGGACCGGCCCCGCCGGGCGGCGGTCTCCTCGTTCGGCGTCAGCGGCACCAACGCCCACATCGTCATCGAGCAGCCGCCGGCCGCCGAGCCCGAGGTGACCGACACTCCCGCGCCGCCGCTGGCGCCGGTGCTGCTGTCCGCGCGCGGCGACGGCGGGCTGGCCCGGCAGGCGGCCCGCTGGGCCGACGCGTTCGCCGCGCCGGGCCGACCCGACCTGACCGACGCCGCCCGGACGTCGCTGACCGCGCGGACCCCGCTGGAGCACCGCGCGGTGCTTCTCGCCGCCGACCCCGACGAGCTGGTCGCCGGGCTGCGCGCGCTCGCCGCCGGCGCCCCCGCCGAGAACCTGGTCACCGGCCGCGCCACCGACCGGCAGGCGGTGGCGGTGCTGTTCTCCGGTCAGGGCGCGCAGCGCGCCGGCATGGGTCGGGAGTTGTCCGAGGCGTTCCCGGCGTTCGCGTCCGTGTTGGACGAGGTGTGTGGGCAGCTCGATCCGTTGCTGTCGCGGCCGTTGAAGCCGGTGCTGTTCGGTGACGGTGATCTGCTGGATCGGACCGAGTTCACGCAGGCGGGGTTGTTCGCGGTCGAGGTGGCGTTGTTCCGTCTGGTGGAGTCGTTCGGCGTGAGCCCGGACTTCGTGGGTGGGCATTCGATCGGTGAGATCGCCGCCGCGCACGTGGCGGGGGTGTTGTCGCTGCCGGACGCGTGCGCCCTGGTCGCGGCGCGGGGCCGGTTGATGCAGGCGCTGCCCGAGGGCGGCGGAATGCTGGCGGTCGCGGCGTCGGAGGCCGAGGTGGTCGCGTCGATCGCGGGCCACGCGGATCTCGGGATCGCGGCGGTCAACGGTCCGTCGTCGGTGGTGGTGTCCGGGCCGGTGGACGCGTTGGGCGAGCTGGAGCACGCTTGGCGCGACCGGGGTGTCCGGGTGCGCCGGTTGGCGGTGTCGCATGCGTTCCACAGTCCGTTGATGGAGCCGATGCTCGCCGAGTTCCGCGCCGTCCTGGACGGGTTGGGCTTCGCCGCGCCGAGCCTGCCGATGGTGTCCAACGTGACCGGCGCGCTGGCCGGGGACGAGGTCACCACCGCCGACTACTGGATGCGGCACGTGCGGGAGGCGGTGCGGTTCGCCGACGGTGTGACCGCGCTGCGGGACGCCGGGGTGGACACGTTCCTGGAGGTCGGCCCGCGCGGCGTGCTCACCGCGCTGATCCGCGACACCGCCGGCGACCCGGCCGTGCTCGCCGTCGCCACCCAGCGCGCCGACCGTACCGAGCCCCGCGCGCTGCTCACCGCGCTGGCGGAACTCTTCGCGGGCGGCGCGCACGTCGACTGGACCCCGCTGTTCGCCGGCGCCCCGGCCACCGTGGCCGACCTGCCCACCTACGCGTTCGGCGGCGACCGCTACTGGCTGCGCCCGGCCGGGCCCGCCGCCGACGTCGCCGGCGCCGGCCTCGGCGCCGCCGGCCACCCGCTGCTCACCGCCGCCGTCCGGCTGGCCGGCGAGGACGCCGCCGTGCTCACCGGCCGGCTGTCCCTGTCCACCCAGCCGTGGCTCGCCGACCACCAGGTCGCCGGCGCGGTCCTCGTCCCCGGCACCGCGCTCGTCGAACTCGTGCTGCGCGCCGGCGAGGAGTTCGGCCCCTGCCGGGTCCGCGAGCTGACCGTCGCCGCGCCGCTGGTGCTCCCCGCCCGGGGCGCGGTGCGGGTGCAGGTCCGGGTCGGCCCGCGCGACCACACCGGCTGGCGCACCGTCGCGGTGCACTCGCAGCCCGACGACGACCCCGACGGCGACTGGATCCGCCACGCCGAGGGCCTGCTCACCGCCGCCGCTCCCGCCGACGAGACCGGCCTGGGCGCCTGGCCCCCGCCGCACGCCGTCGAGACCGACCTCACCGGCTGGTACGACGCGCTCGCCGGCCACGGCATGACGTACGGGCCGGCGTTCCAGGGGCTGCGGCGGGCCTGGACGACAGGCGGCGACACGGTCTACGCCGAGGTGACACTGCCGTCCGCCGGCACCGATCCGGCCGGCGGGTTCGGCGTGCACCCGGCGCTGCTCGACGCCGCGCTGCACCCCACCGCGCTGCTGCCCGGTGACGGCACCACCGGCCCGAAGGCGCCGTTCGCGTTCACCGGCGTCCAGGTGCACGCCGTCGGCGCGGACACGCTGCGGGTCCGGCTCACCCGGGCCGGCGCCGCGGTGCGGCTGCTCGCCGTCGACCACACCGACCGGCCCGTCGTCACCGTCGACGCGCTGGTGCTGCGCGAGCTGACCGGCGTCACGCCGCCGGCCGCCACCCGCGCCGCCCGGTCGCTGTTCCGGGTCGCCTGGCCGGCCGAACCGCTCACCCCGGTCCCGCCGCCCGTCACGGCGGTGCTCGGCGCGCCGCTGTCCGCCCTGCCCGACGCCGCCGCCCACCCGGACGTGGCCGCGCTGGTGGCCGCTGGCGGCGTACCCCCGCTGGTGCTGCTGCCGGTGCCGCCGGCCGGGCCGACGCCGGACGCGGTCCGGGCCGCCACCACAGGCGTGCTCACCACGCTGCGCGACTGGCTGACCGCCGACGCGACCGCCGACGCGCGGCTCGTCGTGGTCACCCGCGACGCGATGCCCGCCGCGCCCGACGACCCGGCCACCGACCTGGCCGGCGCCGCCGTCTGGGGTCTGGTCCGCTCCGCCCAGTCCGAGCACCCCGGCCGGATCGTCCTGGCCGACCTCGACCGGGACCTCGACGCCGGCGTGCTGGCGCTGCTCGCGGCCGCCGCCGACGACCCGGCCGCGGCGCAGCTCGCGGTCCGCGGCGACACCATCCACACCCCCCGGCTGGTACGCGCCGACACTCCGCCCGCGGCCGGCCCGGCGACCCGCGGCGGCACCGTCCTGGTCACCGGCGGCACCGGCGCGCTCGGCGCGCTGCTCGCCCGGCACCTGGTCGCCGACCGGGGCGTGGACTCGCTGGCCCTGGTCAGCCGGCGCGGACCCGACGCCGACGGCGCCGCCGAGCTGGCCGGCGAGCTGACCGCGCTGGGCGCCCACGTGCGGGTGCTGGCCTGCGACGTCACCGACCGCGACGCGGTCGACCGGCTGGTCGCCGACCTCACCGCCGCCGGCCGGCTCGCCGGGATCGTGCACACCGCCGGCGTGCTCGACGACGCCGTCATCACCGGCACCGACGCCGACCGGCTTGCCCGGGTGCTCGCGCCCAAGGTGGACGCCGCCTGGCACCTGCACGAGGCCACCGCCGGCCTCGACCTCGACCTGTTCGTCACCTACTCGTCGATCGCCGGCGTGCTCGGTTCCCCCGGTCAGGGCGCGTACGCGGCCGCGAACGCCTACCTCGACGCGCTCGCCGTCCACCGCCGCGCCGAGGGCCGGCCCGCGCACGCGCTGGCCTGGGGCATGTGGGACACCGACGGGATGGCCGCCGGCCTCGACGACGCCGACCGCTCCCGGGTCACCCGCGCCGGGCTCGGCGTGATCACCGCGGCGGTGGGCGTGGCGCTCTTCGACGCCGCCCTGGCCGGCGACACCGCCGCGCTCGTGCCGGCCGTGCTCGACCTGCCGGCGCTGCGCGCCGCCGCCGGCGTACCCCCGATCCTGCGGGCCCTGGCCGGCGCGCCCGCCCGGCGGCAGGCCGGCGCGGCGGCCGACGGGTGGGCCGGCCGGCTCGCGGCGATGCCCGCCGACGAGGCCCGCGCCGAGGTGGGCCTGTTGGTGCGCGGCCTGGTCGCGCAGGTGCTCGGCCACGGCGGCGCGGACGCGGTGCCGGCCGACCGGGCGTTCCAGGAACTCGGCTTCGACTCGCTGACCGCGGTGGACCTGCGCAACCGGGTCAACGCGGCCACCGGGCTGCGGCTGGCGTCCACACTGGTGTTCGACTACCCGACCCCGGCCGCGCTCGCCGGGCACGTGCACGAGCAGCTCACCGGCGCCACCACGGCGACCCGCGCCGACGCGGCCACGGTCACCGGCGTGGACGAGCCGATCGCGATCGTCGGCATGGCCTGCCGCTACCCGGGCGGCGTCGACAGCCCCGAGGCGCTGTGGGAGCTGCTGGCCGCCGACGGCGACGGCGTCGGCGCGTTCCCCACCGACCGGGGCTGGGACCTCGACACCCTGTTCCACCCGGACCCCGACCACCCGGGCACCTCCTACGCCCGCGAGGGCGGCTTCCTCGCCGGCGCCGCCGACTTCGACAACGGCTTCTTCGGCATCAGCCCACGCGAGGCCCTGGCGATGGACCCGCAGCAGCGGCTGCTGCTGGAGGCGTCCTGGGAGACGTTCGAGTCCGCCGGCGTCGACCCGGCCCGGCTGCGCGGCTCCCGCACCGGCGTGTTCGCCGGCCTGATGTACCACGACTACGCCGCCGGGGTGGGGGAGCTGCCCGAGGGTGTGGAGGGCTACCTCGGCACCGGCAACTCCGGCAGCGTGGTGTCCGGTCGGGTGGCGTACACGTTCGGGTTGGAGGGTCCGGCGGTCACCGTGGACACCGCCTGCTCGTCGTCGCTCGTCGCGCTGCACCTCGCCGTGCAGGCGCTGCGCTCCGGCGAGTGCGACCTGGCGTTGGCCGGCGGGGTGACCGTGATGGCCAACCCGGGCACCTTCGTCGAGTTCTCCCGCCAGCGCGGTCTCGCGGCCGACGGCCGGTGCAAGTCGTTCGCCGCGTCCGCCGACGGCACCGGCTGGTCCGAGGGCGTCGGCGTGCTGCTGGTGCAACGCCTCTCCGACGCCCGCCGCGACGGGCGGCGGATCCTCGCCGTGGTCGCCGGCACCGCCGTCAACCAGGACGGCGCGTCGAACGGGCTCACCGCGCCGAACGGTCCGTCGCAGCAGCGGGTGATCCGGCAGGCGCTGGCGAACGCGCGGTTGACCACGTCGGACGTGGACGCGGTGGAGGCGCACGGCACCGGCACCACGCTGGGCGATCCGATCGAGGCGCAGGCGCTGCTGGCCACGTACGGGCAGGACCGGACCGGCGAACCGCTCTGGCTGGGCTCGGTCAAGTCAAACCTGGGCCACACCCAGGCCGCCGCCGGCGCCGCCGGCATCATCAAGATGATCATGGCGATGCGGCACGGCGTACTGCCCCGCACGCTGCACGTCGACGCGCCGTCCCCGCACATCGACTGGGACGCCGGCAATGTCGCCCTGCTCACCGAGGCCCGGCCCTGGCCGCTGTCGCACCGGCCCCGCCGCGCCGCCGTCTCCTCGTTCGGGGTGAGCGGCACCAACGCCCACGTCATCATCGAGGCGCCGCCCGCCGAGCCGGTCCCCGTCACCGCCGCGCCGCCGCGCCGACCCGCGCCGGTGCTGCTCTCCGCCCGCGATCCGGAGGCGCTCGCCGCGCAGGCCGGCCGCTGGGCCCGCCGGCTGGCCGCCGACGAAGCCGCCCGGCCGGTCGATGTCGGCTGGTCGTCCGTCGCCGGCCGCGCCGTCCTCGACCACCGCGCCGTCGTCGTCGCCACCGACCGCGACGACCTGCTCGCCGGGCTGCGCGCGCTCGCCGACGGCACGCCGGCCGGCGCCGTGCACACCGGTACGGCGACCACCCGGGGCCGGCTCGCGATCCTCTTCTCCGGGCAGGGCGCGCAGCGCGCCGGCATGGGCCGCGAGCTGTCCGACGCGTTTCCGGTCTTCGCCGCCGCGTTGGACGAGGTGTGCGCGCAGCTCGACCCGCTGCTGCCGGAGCCGCTGAAGCCGGTGCTGTTCGGCGACGGCGACCTGCTCGACCAGACCCGGTTCACCCAGGCCGGGCTGTTCGCGGTCGAGGTGGCGCTGTTCCGGCTCGTCGAGTCGTTCGGCGTCACCCCGGACGTCGTCGGCGGCCACTCGATCGGCGAGGTCACCGCCGCGTACGTGGCCGGCGTGTTGTCGCTGCCGGACGCGTGCGCGCTGGTCGCCGCGCGCGGGCGGCTCATGCAGGCGCTGCCGGCCGGCGGCGGGATGCTCGCGGTCGCCGCGCCGGAACCGGACGTCCTGGCCTCCCTCGACGGCGTGCCCGAGGTGGGCGTCGCCGCCGTGAACGGGCCGTCGTCGGTGGTGGTGTCCGGGCCGCTCGACGCGCTGGCCGACGTCGAACGTGGCTGGCACGACCGGGGCGTCCGCACCCGCCGGCTCACCGTGTCGCACGCGTTCCACAGCCCGTTGATGGCGCCGATGCTCGCCGAGTTCCGGGCCGTGCTCGACCGGCTGAGCTTCTCCGCGCCGCTGCTGCCGGTGGTGTCCAACCTGACCGGCGCGCTCGCCGACCCGGCCGAGCTGACCCGCGCCGACTACTGGGTGCGGCACGTCCGTGAGGCGGTCCGCTTCGCCGACGGCATCACCGCGCTGCGCGACGCCGGAGTGGACACCTTCCTGGAGATCGGCCCGCAGAGCGTGCTCACCGCGCTTGCCGGTGACGTCGTGCCCGACGCGCTCGCGGTCGCCGTCCAACGCCGGGACCGCGACGAGACCGCCGCCCTGCTCGCCACGCTGGCCGACCTGCACGTGCACGGCGTGCCGGTCTCCTTCCCGGAGTGGTTCGCCGGGGCCGGCGCGACAGGGGTCGACCTGCCCACGTACGCGTTCCGGCACCAGCGCTACTGGCTGCCCACCGGGCGGCCCCGCCCCGGCGACGTCGGCGGCGCCGGACTCGGCGACGCCGCCCACCCGCTGCTCGCCGCCGCCGTCACCGTGGCCGGCGCCGACATGGTGCTGCTCACCGGCCGGCTGTCGCCGGCCACCCACCCGTGGCTCGCCGACCACGTCGTCGCCGGGACCGTCCTGGTGCCCGGCACCGCGCTCACCGAACTGGCCGTCCGGGCCGGCGACGAGGCCGGCACCCCCCGGGTACGCGACCTCACGCTCACCGCGCCGCTGCCGCTGCCCGCCACCGGCGGCGTGCGGGTGCAGGTCCGCGTCGGCGCCGCCGACGACACCGGCGCCCGGCCGGTGGCCATCCACTCCCAGCCCGACGGCGACGACGGGTGGACCGCCCACGCCGACGGCGTGCTGGAACCCGCCACCGCCGACGAACCGACGCTCGACGCCTGGCCGCCCACCGGACTGACCGAGGTGGACCTGTCCGGCTGGTACCCGGCCCTGGCCGGGCACGGCCTCGCGTACGGGCCGGTGTTCCGGGGCCTACGCCGGCTCTGGACCGGCGACGGCGAGGCGTACGCCGAGGTCGCGCTGCCCGACGAGGCGGCCGGCGAGGCGTCCCGGTTCGGCGTGCACCCGGCGCTGCTCGACGCCGCGCTGCACCCGGTGGGGCTGCTGCTCGCCGGCGACGGCCCGCGCGTGCCGTTCACCGTCGAGGGCCTCCAGGTGCACGCCACCGGGGCCCGCGTCCTGCGGGTGCGGCTCACCCGTACCGGCTCGACCGTCCGTCTGGTGGCGGTGGACACCGCCGGCGCCCCGGTGGTCTCCATCGACACGCTGGCGCTGCGGGAGTTGACCGGCCCCGTCGTGCCGGGCGTCGCGGCCCGGTCCCTGTACACGCTCACCTGGCAGCGGGAGGACGTTCCCGCCACCGACGCGCCGACCGGCTGGGCCGTGCTCACCGCCCCCGGCGAGCAGCCCGAGGACGGGTCGGCGAGCCGGCCGGGCGTGCCGGCGCCGGCCGGGCTGGCGGCGTACCCGAGCGTGGCGGCGCTTGTCGAGGCGGACCTGGCACCCCCGGCGCTGGTCCTGCCGGTGCCCGCCGCCGACCTGCCCACCCCGGACGCGGTGCGCGCGGTCACCACCGACGTGCTGGCCGTCGTGCGGCCCTGGCTGGCCGCCGACGCGCTCGCCGGCGCGCCGCTCGTCGTCCTCACCCGGGGCGCGGTCTCCGTCGGCGACGGCGACCCGGTGACCGACCTGGCCGGCGCCGCCGTGTGGGGCCTGCTGCGCTCGGCGCAGTCCGAGCATCCCGGCCGGATCGTGCTGGCCGACCTCGACGCCGATCCGGACGACCGGACGCTCGCCGTGCTCGCGCACGCGGTCACCGACCCGACCGGCGCCCAACTCGCGGTACGCGACGGCCGGGTCTTCGTGCCCCGCCTGGTCCGCGTCGCGCCCGCCATTGCGGGTGCGGGATCCGCGCAGGCCACGGCGGGCGTCGGTCCCGCGCGGCGAGCCGACGGCCGGGCCGCCACCGGCCACGTGTCGGCGCCGGATGGTGCCGGTGCCGGGACCGGTGCCGGTGGGGTGGGCGGTGCCGGGACGGTGCTGGTCACCGGAGGCACCGGGGCGTTGGGCGCGCTGGTCGCGGAACGGCTGGTGACCGGGCACGGCGTGCGGTCGCTGGTGCTGGTGTCGCGGCAGGGGCCGGCCGCGCCGGGCGCGGACGCGCTGGTCGAGCGGTTGACCGGACTGGGCGCGTCGGTGTCGGTGCTGGCGTGTGACGTGACCGATCGGGATCAGGTGTTCCGGTTGGTGGTGGGTCTGCCGGGCCGGTTGGCCGGGGTGGTGCACACGGCCGGTGTGCTGGACGACGGGGTGGTGTCGTCGATCAGCCCGGAGCGGCTGGCGGCGGTGTTGGCGCCGAAGGCCACGGCGGCGTGGTGGTTGCACG
Organism: Micromonospora sp. NPDC051300; assembly: GCF_044455315.1. NCBI lineage: Bacteria > Bacillati > Actinomycetota > Actinomycetes > Micromonosporales > Micromonosporaceae > Micromonospora > Micromonospora sp. NPDC051300. The sequence continues at coordinate 50,702 of NZ_JBITEP010000005.1, forward strand.
AGGCGACCCGCGACCGTGAGCTGGATCTGTTCGTGGTGTTCTCCTCGGTCGCCGGGGTGCTCGGCTCGCCGGGGCAGGCGGCCTATGCGGCGGGGAACGCGTTCCTGGACGCGCTGGCCGCGCGACGCCGGCAGGACGGGCTGCCCGGCATCAGCCTGGCCTGGGGCATGTGGGACACGGCAGGCATGGCGGCGTCCCTGTCGGAGGGTGAGCGGCAGCGGTCGGCACGCGCCGGGTTGACGCCGATGAGCGTGGCGACCGGCCTGGAGCTGTTCGACGCCGCGCTCGCCGAGGGCCGCCCGGTGCTCGTGCCGGCCGTCCTCGACGTACCGGCGCTGCGGTCCGCGCTCGGCGCCGGCCCGGTGCCGGCCGTGCTGCGGACCCTCGTCGGTCCGACCGCCACCCGGCGGCAGGCCGGCGCGGGCGGCGACTGGGCCGACCGGCTCGCCGGCCTCGACCCGCAGGACGCCCGCGCCGAGGTGGACCTGCTGGTGCGGGGCCTGGTCGCGCAGGTGCTCGGTCACGCCGGGGCCGGCGCGGTGCCGGCCGACCGGGCGTTCCGGGAACTCGGCTTCGACTCGCTGACCGCCGTGGACCTGCGCAACCGGGTCAACGCGGCCACCGGGCTGCGGCTGCCGTCCACGCTTGTCTTCGACCACCCCAGCCCGGCCGCGCTCGCCGAGCACCTCCACGAGCAGATCTCCGGCCGGATCAGCGCCCGCCGCGCGGCGGTGCGGGCCGTCGACACCGACGAGCCGATCGCCATCGTCGGCATGGCCTGCCGCTATCCCGGCGGCGTCGACACCCCCGAGCAGCTCTGGCGACTCCTGGCCGCCGGCCGCGACGGCATCGTCGAGTTCCCCGCCGACCGGGGCTGGGACCTCGACACGCTCTACCACCCGGACCCCGACCACGCCGGCACCTCGTACGCCCGGCACGGCGGCTTCCTCGCCGGCGCCGCCGACTTCGACCCGGACTTCTTCGGCATCTCGCCGCGCGAGGCGGTCGCCATGGACCCGCAGCAGCGGCTGCTGCTGGAGGCGTCCTGGGAGAGCTTCGAGTCCGCCGGGGTCGACCCGGTGGCGCTGCGCGGCTCCCGCACCGGCGTGTTCGCCGGCGTCATGTACCACGACTACGCCTCCCGGCTGGCCGACCTCCCGCCGGACGCCGAGGGCTTCGTCGGCACCGGCACCTCCGCCAGCGTGCTCTCCGGCCGGGTCGCGTACACGTTCGGGCTGGAAGGTCCGGCGGTCACCGTGGACACCGCCTGCTCGTCGTCGCTCGTGGCGCTGCACCTGGCCGGTCAGGCGCTGCGCTCCGGCGAGTGCGACCTGGCGCTCGCCGGCGGCGTGACCGTGATGGCCACGCCCGGCACGTTCGTCGAGTTCTCCCGGCAGCGCGGCCTGTCCCCGGACGGCCACTGCAAGTCGTTCGCCGCGTCCGCCGACGGCACCGGCTGGTCCGAGGGCGTCGGCGTGCTGCTGGTGCAACGCCTCTCCGACGCGCGGCGCGAGGGTCGGCGGATCCTCGCCGTGGTGCGCGCCACGGCGGTCAACTCCGACGGCGCGTCGAACGGGTTGACCGCGCCGAACGGCCCGTCGCAGCAGCGGGTCATCCGGCAGGCCCTGGCGAACGCGCGGCTGACCACTGCGGACGTGGACGCGGTGGAGGCGCACGGCACCGGCACCACGCTCGGCGACCCGATCGAGGCCCAGGCGGTCCTGGCGACCTACGGGCAGGACCGGTCCACCCCGCTGCTGCTCGGCTCCGTGAAGTCCAACCTGGGACACACGCAGGCCGCCGCCGGTGTCGCCGGGATCATCAAGATGGTCCTCGCTATGCGGCACGGGATCATGCCGCCGACCCTGCACGTGGACGAGCCGTCCCCGCACGTGGACTGGTCGGCCGGTGCGGTGGAGCTGGCGACGTCGGCCCGTCCGTGGCCGGCGGTGGACCGGCCGCGTCGGGCGGCGGTGTCGTCGTTCGGCATCTCCGGCACCAACGCCCACGTCATCCTCGAACAACCGACGGACACCGTCCCCACCGGCGCCGAGGAGCCGGACGCGACCGAGCGGCAGGCGCCGGTGCTGCTGTCGGCGCGTACCGACGCCGCGCTCGCCGCCCAGGCCGGCCGGTGGGCGGCCTGGCTGACCGCCGACGAGACGCTCCGCCCGGCCGACGTGGCCTGGTCGTCCGCCACCACCCGGACCCCGCTGGAGCGGCGGGCCGTGCTCGGCGTCACCGACCGCGACGGGCTGCTCGCCGCGCTGCGGGCCCTCGCCGCGGGCGAACCGTCCGGCGCGGTGGTCACCGGCGCCCCCACCCGGCGCGGCCCGCTCGCGGTGCTGTTCTCCGGGCAGGGCGCGCAACGGGCCGGCATGGGCCGGGAACTGTCCGACGCGTTCCCGACGTTCGCGTCCGCCCTGGACGAGGTGTGTCAGCACCTCGACCCGCTGCTGTCGCAGCCGCTGAAGCCGGTGCTGTTCGGCGACGGCGACCTGCTGGACCGGACCGAGTTCACCCAGGCGGGGCTGTTCGCCGTCGAGGTGGCGCTGTTCCGCCTGGTCGAGTCGCTCGGCGTCGTCCCCGACCACGTGGGCGGGCACTCGATCGGCGAGATCACCGCCGCGTACGTGGCCGGGGTGCTGTCGCTGCCGGACGCGTGCACCCTCGTCGCGGCGCGGGGCAGGCTGATGCAGGCGCTGCCGGCCGGCGGCGGGATGCTCGCGGTCGCGGCTCCGGAGGCCGAGGTGGCCGCGTCGATCGCCGGACACCCGACGCTTGGCGTCGCGGCGGTCAACGGCCCGACGGCGACAGTCGTCTCCGGTGACCTCGACGCGCTGGACGAGTTCGACCGCGGGTGGCGGGACCGGGGCGTGCGGACCCGCCGGCTGGCGGTGTCGCACGCGTTCCACAGCCCACTGATGGAGCCGATGCTCGCCGAGTTCCGCACCGTCCTCGACGGGCTGACGTTCGGCGCACCGCTGCTGCCTGTGGTGTCCACCGTGACCGGCGCGCTCGCGGCGGAGGACGACCTGCGCACCCCGGACCACTGGGTGCGGCACGCTCGGGAGGCGGTGCGGTTCGCCGACGGGGTGACCGCGCTGCGCGACGCCGGGGTGGACACGTTCCTGGAGATCGGCCCGCGCAGCGTGCTGACCGCGCTGGCAGCGGAGATCCTGGCGGACCACGACGGTGTGGTCGCGGTGCCGGTGCAGCGCCGGGACCGGGACGAGACCGGCGCGTTGCTGGCCGGGCTGGCCGAGCTGCACGTGCACGGCGTGCCCGTCGACTGGACGCCGTGGTTCGCCGGCATCGGCGCCACCCGCGTCGACCTGCCCACCTACGCGTTCCAGCACCGGCGCTACTGGCCGGCGGCCGGTCGCCGCCGGGGCGACGTGACCGGCGCCGGGCTGAGCGACGCCGCGCACCCGCTGCTCGGCGCCACCGTCGACCTGGCCGGCGACGGCGAGGTGGTCCTCACCGGCCAGATCTCCCTCGCCACCCACCCCTGGCTGGCCGACCACGCGGTCGCCGGGGCCACGCTGCTGCCCGGCGCGGCGCTCGTCGAACTCGCCGTCCGGGCCGGCGACGAGGCCGGCGTACCCCGGCTCCGTGACCTCACCGTCGCCACGCCGCTGGTCCTGCCGGACACCGGTCGCCTGCGCATCCAGGTACGCGTCGACGGTGCCGGAACCCGACGGGCCGTCACCGTCCACTCCCGCCCCGACGACGACCCCGAGGCGGGTTGGACCCGGCACGCCGACGGCGTCCTCGAACCGCCCGTTGCCGAGGAAACTGACACGGTGGTCTGGCCGCCGGCCGGCGCGACCGAGGTCGACCTGACCGGCTGGTACGACACGCTCGCCGCGCACGACCTGACGTACGGGCCGGCGTTCCGGGGCCTGCGCCGTGCCTGGACCGGCGACGGCGAGGCGTACGCCGAGATCGCCCTGCCGGACGACGTGGCCGCCGACGCGGCCCGGTTCGCGCTCCACCCGGCGTTGCTGGACGCCGCGCTGCACCCGATCGGGCTGCTGCCCGACGGCGCGGCAGCCGGTCCCCGGGTGCCGTTCGCGTTCGGGGGCGTGCAGGTGCACGCCGCCGGCGCCACCGTGCTCCGGGTTCGACTGTCCCGCTCCGGCGACGCGGTCCGGCTGACCGCCACCGACGAGGCCGGCGCCCCCGTCGTGTCGGTGGACTCGCTGGTCCTGCGCGAGATGGCCCGGCCCGGCGCCGCCACCCGCCCCCTGTACGAGGTGCGCTGGCAGCCCGTGGAGACGCCTGCCGGTCAGGTGTCCGGCTGGGCCACGCTCGGCGCGACTGTCGACGGGCTCCCGTCGTACCAGGACGTGCCGGCCGCCGCCGGGCCGGACGCGCCAGACGTCCTTGTGCTGCCGGTGGCCGCGCCGTCCGGCCCGGACCTGCCGCAGGCGGTCCGCGCGGCGGTGACGGACGTGCTGGCGGTGGTGCAGGCGTGGCTGGCGGCGGAGTCGCTCGCGGAGTCGCGGTTGGTGGTGACGACGCGGGGCGCGGTGGCCGTGGCGGACGGGGATCGGGTGACCGACCTGGCGGGCGCGGCGGTGTGGGGTCTGCTGCGGTCGGCGCAGTCGGAGCATCCGGAGCGGATCGTGGTGGCCGATCTGGATCGCGACGTGGATGCCGCGGCGCTGTCGGTGCTCGCCGGCGTGCTCGGTGACCCGGCGGGCACCGGCGGGCAGGTGGCGGTACGCGGCGAGGTGGTGTCGACGCCGCGCCTGGTGCGCGCCGCGCCCGCCACGACGGACCCCCGGTCCGCGCCGCAGGCCGCCGGTCGGACCGCCGCCGACGACGCGTCGGCGCGAGACAGCGCCGATGCCGGTGGGGTGGTCGGGGCCGGGACGGTGCTGGTGACCGGTGGTACCGGGGCCCTCGGCGCGCTGGTCGCGGAGCATCTGGTGACCGGTCATGGGGTGCGGTCGTTGGTGTTGGTGTCGCGGCAGGGTCCGGCCGCGCCCGGTGCGGACGCGTTGGTGGAGCGGTTGTCCGGGCTGGGCGCGTCGGTGTCGGTGGTGGCGTGTGACGTGACCGATCGGGATCAGGTCGTCAGCCTGGTTTCGGGGGTGGAAGGCCGGCTGGCCGGTGTGGTGCACACGGCTGGTGTGTTGGACGACGGTGTGGTGTCGTCGATCAGTCCGGAGCGGTTGGCGAACGTGCTCGGGCCGAAGGTGGCCGCCGGGTGGTGGTTGCACGAGGCGACCCGGGACCGTGAGATGGACCTGTTCGTGGTGTTCTCGTCCGTCGCCGGGGTGCTCGGCTCACCAGGGCAGGCCGCGTACGCGGCGGGGAACACGTTCCTGGACGCGCTGGCGGTGCACCGTCGGTCGACGGGCCTGCCGGCGGTGTCGTTGGCGTGGGGCATGTGGGACACCGCCGGCATGGCGGCGTCGCTGTCGGAGGGTGAGCGGCAGCGGTCGGCGCGCGCCGGGCTGACGCCGATGAGCGTGGCGACCGGCCTGGAGCTGTTCGACGCCGCCCTGGCCGCCGGTCGACCGCAGCTCGTGCCGACCGTGATCGACGTGCCGGCGCTGCGCGCGGCGGCCGCCGCCGCGCCCGTACCGGCGATGCTTGCCACGCTCGTCGGCCGCCCCGCCGGCCGGCGGGTGGCCGCGACAGGTGGTTGGGCCGGCCGGCTCGCCCGGCTCACCGACGACGAGGCCCGTGCCGAGGTGGACCTGTTGGTGCGCGGCCTGGTCGCGCAGGTGCTCGGTCACGCCGGCGCCGGCGCGGTGCCGGCCGACCGGGCGTTCCAGGAGTTGGGCTTCGACTCGTTGACGGCGGTGGACCTGCGCAACCGGGTCAACGCGGCCACCGGGCTGCGGCTGGCGTCCACGCTGGTGTTCGACTACCCGACCCCGGCCGCGCTCGCCGGACAGGTCTGGTCCGAACTGGCCGGAAACCGGCCGGACCCGGCCGCCGCGCCGGCCGCCGCCACGACCGGCCTGGACGAGCCGGTGGCCATCGTCGGCATGGCGTGCCGCTATCCGGGCGGGGTGGAGAACCCGGAGCAGCTCTGGGAGTTGCTGGCCGCCGGTGGTGACGGCATCGCCGAGTTCCCCGCCGACCGGGGCTGGGACCTCGGGTCGCTGTTCGACCCGGACCCCGACCACAGCGGCACGTCGTACGCGACGCAGGGCGGCTTCCTCTACGACGCCGCCGACTTCGACAGCGGCTTCTTCGGCATCTCGCCCCGCGAGGCGCTGGCCATGGACCCCCAGCAGCGGCTGCTGCTGGAGACCTCCTGGGAGGCGTTCGAGTCGGCGGGCGTGGACCCGGCCACCCTGCGCGGCTCGCGGACCGGCGTCTTCGCCGGCGTGATGTACCACGACTACGCCACCCGGCTGGTGGCGCTGCCGGCCGAGGTGGAGGGCTACGTCGGCGTCGGCACGTCGGGCAGCGTGCTGTCCGGCCGGGTCGCCTACTCGTTCGGGTTGGAGGGTCCGGCGGTCACCGTGGACACGGCGTGCTCGTCGTCGCTCGTCGCGTTGCACCTGGCGGTGCAGGCGCTGCGCTCCGGTGAGTGCGACCTGGCGTTGGCCGGTGGCGTGACGGTGATGGCCACGCCCGGCACGTTCATCGAGTTCTCCCGCCAGCGGGGCCTGTCCCCGGACGGCCGGTGCAAGTCGTTCGCCGCCGCCGCCGACGGCACCGGCTGGGGCGAGGGCACCGGTGTGCTGCTGGTGCAACGGCTCTCCGACGCGCGGCGCGAGGGCCGGCGGATCCTCGCCGTGGTGCGGGGCACGGCCGTGAACCAGGACGGCGCGTCCAACGGCCTCACCGCCCCCAACGGCCCGTCGCAGCAGCGGGTCATCCGGCAGGCCCTGGCGAACGCGCGGCTGACCACTGCGGACGTGGACGCGGTGGAGGCGCACGGCACCGGCACCACGCTCGGCGACCCGATCGAGGCCCAGGCGGTCCTGGCGACCTACGGGCAGGACCGGTCCGAACCGCTGCTGCTCGGCTCGGTGAAGTCGAACATCGGGCACACCCAGGCCGCGGCCGGTGTCGCCGGGATCATCAAGATGGTCCTCGCCATGCGGCACGGCATCGTGCCGCCGACCCTGCACGTGGACGAGCCGTCGCCGCACATCGACTGGACGGCCGGGGCGGTCAGCCTGGCGACCGAGGCGACGCCGTGGCCTGCGGTCGACCGGCCGCGTCGGGCGGCGGTGTCGTCGTTCGGCATCTCCGGCACCAACGCCCACGTCATCCTCGAACAGCCCGCGGACCTCGACGAGCCGGCGAGCCTGGGGGAGCGGGCCGGTGGGCCGGTGCCGGTGCTGCTGTCGGCGCGCACCGACGCGGCGCTCGCCGCGCAGGCAGGTCGCTGGGCGACGTGGCTGGCCGGCGACGAGACGATCCGACCGGCCGACGTGGGCTGGTCGTCGGACGCCACCCGGGCGGCGTTGGAGCAGCGGGCCGTGGTGACCGCCGCCGACCGCGACGGACTGCTCACCGCGCTGCGCGCCCTCGCCGCCGGTGAACCGTCCGGCGCGGTGGTCACCGGCAGCCGGGAGCAGCGGGACCGGCTCGCGGTGCTGTTCTCCGGGCAGGGCGCGCAGCGCGCCGGCATGGGCCGGGAGCTGTCCGAGGCGTTCCCGGCGTTCGCCGCCGCGTTGGACGAGGTGTGCGCGGCACTCGATCCGCTGCTGTCCCAGCCGCTGAAGCCGGTGCTGTTCGGCGACGACGATCTGCTGAACCAGACCGAGTTCACCCAGGCGGGGTTGTTCGCCGTCGAGGTGGCGTTGTTCCGCCTGGTCGAGTCGTTCGGTGTCACCCCGGACTTCGTGGGTGGGCACTCGATCGGTGAGATCACCGCCGCGTACGTGGCCGGGGTGCTGTCGCTGCCGGACGCGTGCGCGCTGGTCGCGGCGCGGGGCAGGCTGATGCAGGCGCTTCCCGCCGGCGGGGGGATGCTTGCGGTCGCCGCCCCGGAGGCCGAGGTGGTCGCATCGATCGCCGGACACCCGACGCTTGGCGTCGCGGCGGTCAACGGGCCGTCGTCCGTGGTGGTGTCCGGGCCGGTGGACGCGCTGGACGAGGTCGAGCGCGCGTGGCGGGAGCGCGGCGTGCGGACCCGGCGGTTGACAGTCAGCCACGCGTTCCACAGTCCGCTGATGGAGCCGATGCTCGCGGAGTTCCGGACCGTCCTGGCCGGGTTGAGCTTCGCCGCGCCGCTGCTGCCGATGGTGTCCAACGTGACCGGCGCACTGGCCGGGGACGAGATCGTCACCGCCGACTACTGGGTGCGGCACGTGCGGGAGGCGGTGCGGTTCGCCGACGGGGTGACCGCGCTGCGGGACGCCGGGGTGGACACGTTCCTGGAGATCGGCCCGCGCAGCGTGCTCACCGCGCTGATCGGCGACCAGGCCGACGGCGTACCGGCGGTCGCCGCCCAACGCCACGACCGCGACGAGACCGGCGCGCTGCTGCACGCGCTGGCCGAGCTGCACGTGCACGGCGTACCCGTCGACTGGGCGCCCTGGTTCGCCGGCACCGGCGCGACCCGCGTCGACCTACCCACCTACGCGTTCCAACACCAGCGGTTCTGGCCCGACGCGCCCGCCCGCACCGACGGGCCGGACGCCGAGTTCTGGGCCGCCGTGGAGCACGGCGACCCGACCGCGCTCGCCGCACACCTCGGCGACGACACCGCCGCCGACGCGCTCAGCGCCGCGCTGCCGGTGCTGGCCGACTGGCGCCGGGCGCGGACCCGGGGCGCCGCGCCGGCGTACCGGATCGGGTGGGAACCGGTGCGACCCGCCGCCGCTTCCGGACTGACCGGGCGGTGGCTGGTCGCCACCGTCGGCGGCGGCGCCGACGCGGGTGTCGCCAAGACGATCGTCGCGGCCGGCGCCGAGGTCGACACGCTCACCGTCCCCGCCGGCGTCGACCGGCGGGACCTGGGGGAGCGGCTGCGGCGGCTCGGCGAGCAGGGCTGGGCCGGCGTGCTCTGCGTGCTGCCCCGCCAGGACCGGCCGACCACCGACGAGCCGGCCGTCCCGGCCGGCACGGCCGCGCTGCTCACGCTCGTCCAGGCGCTCACCGACACCGGCCTGCCCGGCCGGGTCTGGGCGCTCAGCCGCGCCGCGCTGCCGGTGACGGCCGGCGACCGGGGCGGCGACGTCCGCGCCGCGGCCGCCTGGGGCCTCGGCCGGGTGGTGGCGCTGGAACGGCCCGACCGGTGGGGCGGCCTGATCGACCTGCCCGGACGCGCCGACCGCACCACCCGCGCCGCGCTCGTCGCGGTGCTCGCCGACGGCGGGCACGACCAGGTGGCGGTACGCCGCACCGGTGTCCTCGCCCGGCGTCTGCTCCCGGCGGCGCCGGCGGCCGGCGGCGGCTGGCAGCCGCGCGGCACCGTGCTCGTCACCGGCGGCACCGGCGCGCTCGGCCGGCACGTGGCCCGATGGCTGCTCGCCAATGGCGCCGACGAGGTGGTGCTGGCCTCCCGGCGCGGCCCGGACGCCCCCGGCGCCGCCGACCTGCCCGCCACGCTCGGCGCGGTACGGGTGGTCGCCTGCGACGTCAGCGACCCGGTCGCGGTCACCGACCTGGTGGACGACCTGCCGGAGCTGACCGCTGTCGTGCACACCGCGGGCGTCGCCGGCGACCCCGCCGCCGTGACCGACCTGACCACCACCGACCTGGCCGGCACGCTGTCCGGCAAGGCGCTCGGCGCGCTCCACCTCGACGCCGCCTGCCAGGACCGCGAGCTGGAGGCGTTCGTGGTGTTCTCCTCCGTGGCCGGCGTGTGGGGCGGCGGCGGGCAGGCCGGCTACGCCGCCGGCAACGCCCTGCTCGACGCGCTCGTCGCGGCCCGCCGCGCCGCCGGCCTGCCGGCCACCGCGCTCGCCTACGGGCCGTGGGCGGCCGACGGCATGGCCGCCGGGGAGACCGCTGACGGGCTGCGCCGGCGCGGCCTCGACCCGATGCCGCCGGCTGCCGCCGTCGCCGCGCTGGGTCGCTGGGTCAACGCCGCCGAGCCGGCCCCGGTGATCGCCGGCGTGGACTGGTCGCGGTTCGTCGCCGCGTACACCGCGGCGCGGCCGAGCCACCTGTTCGACCGGGTCGCCCCGGCCGTCGCCGTCGACCGGGAGAGGCCGGAAACCGGCGACGGCGGACTCCGCGCCCGGCTCGCCGCGCTGCCGGCCGCCGGGCAGGAGACGGTCCTGCTCGACCTGGTACGCGCCGAGGCCGCCGCGGTGCTCGGGCACGCCTCCACCGACCAGGTGCCGGCCGGCCGGGCGTTCCGCGACCTCGGCTTCGACTCGCTGGCCGCCGTGCAACTGCGGGACCGGCTGGGCCGGGCGACAGGCGCCACGCTGCCCTCGACAGTGGTCTTCGACCACCCGTCGGCGGCCGAGCTGGCGCGCTTCCTGCGTACCGAGATGGTGGCCGGCGCGGACGCCCCGGCCGAGACCACGACGGCGCCCCGACCGGCTGCGGACGAGCCGATCGCCATCGTCTCGATGGCCTGCCGGTTCCCCGGCGGGGTGTCCTCCCCGCGGGAACTGTGGCGGCTGCTCGCCGACGGCGGGGACGCGGTCACGCCGATGCCCACCGACCGGGGCTGGGACCTCGACGGCCTGTTCGACAGCGACCCGGAACGCGTCGGCACCAGCTACACCCGCAGCGGCGGCTTCCTCGCCGACGTGGCCGGCTTCGACGCCGCGTTCTTCGGCATCAACCCGCGCGAGGCGCTCGCCATGGACCCGCAGCAGCGGCTGCTGCTGCACACCACCTGGGAGGCGTTTGAGCACGCCGGCATGGACCCGCAGCGGGTACGCGGCTCCGCCACCGGCGTGTTCATGGGCACCAACGGGCAGGACTACGCCACGCTGCTGCTCGGCGCCCGCTCCGAGGTGGAGGGCTACCAGGCCACCGGCAACGGCGCGTCCGTGGTGTCCGGCCGGCTGGCGTACGCGTTCGGCCTGCACGGGCCCGCCGTCACCGTCGACACCGCCTGCTCGTCGTCGCTCGTCGCGCTGCACCTGGCCGCACAGGCGCTGCGGTCCGGCGAGTGCGACCTGGCGCTGGCCGGCGGCGTCACCGTGATGTCCACCCCGGGCGCGTTCCTGGAGTTCTCCCGGCAACGCGGGCTCGCCGAGGACGGCCGGGTCAAGGCGTTCGCCGCCGCCGCGGACGGCACCGGCTGGGGCGAGGGCGTCGGCGTGCTGCTGCTGCAACGCCTCTCCGACGCCGAACGCGACGGCCGGCGCATCCTCGCCGTGGTCCGCGGCAGCGCGGTCAACCAGGACGGCGCGTCCAACGGGCTGACCGCCCCGAACGGGCCGGCGCAGCAACGCGTCATCCGGGCCGCCCTGGCCAACGCCGGCCTCACCCCGGCCGACGTCGACGCGATCGAGGCGCACGGCACCGGCACCACGCTCGGCGACCCGATCGAGGCGCAGGCGCTGGCCGCCGCGTACGGGCCGGACCGGCCGGCCGACCGGCCGCTCTGGCTCGGGTCGGTCAAGTCGAACCTGGGCCACACCCAGGCCGCGGCCGGCGCGGCCAGCCTGATCAAGATGGTGCTGGCGCTGCGCCACGCCACGCTGCCGGCCACCCTGCACGTCGACGCGCCCACCCCGCACGTGGACTGGGCCTCCGGTCCGCTGGCGCTGCTCACCGAGGCCCGCCCCTGGGCGGCCGGCGACGCGCCGCGCCGGGCCGGCGTCTCGTCGTTCGGCATCAGCGGCACCAACGCCCACGTGATCCTGGAGGAGGCGCCGGCCACCGCCGACGACCGCCCCGCCACCGTGGCGGCGAGCCACACCCCGGACGTGAGCGACACCGGACCGGGACGGGCGACCACGGATCCGACCGAAGCGCCGCGCGCCGACGCGACGCTGCCGTGGCCGGTCAGCGCCGCGACCGTGGCCGGCCTGCGGGACCAGGCCGACCGGCTGGCCCGGTGGCTCACCGGCCCGGCCGCCACCGATCCGGCCGCTGCCGATCCGGCGGAACCGGCCGGTGCGCTGGCCGCCGTCGACCCCGGCGCGGTCGCCTGGGCGCTGGTGGAGGGCCGGGCGCACCTGGCCCACCGGGCCGTGGTGGTGGCCGCCGACCCGGCGACCCGGCTGGCCGCGCTGACCGCGCTCGCCGCCGGCGACACCCACCCGGCGCTCGTCCCGGCCGCGCCCGCGCGGACCGGCCGCACCGCGATCCTCTTCTCCGGGCAGGGCGCGCAGCGCGCCGGCACGGGCCGGGAGCTGTACGACCGGTTCCCGGTCTTCGCCGCCGCGCTGGACGAGGTCTGCGCGCACCTCGACCCGCTGCTGCCGCAGCCGCTGAAGCCGGTGCTGTTCGGCGACGGCGACCTGCTCCACCGCACCGGGTTCACCCAGGCCGGCCTGTTCGCGATCGAGGTGGCGCTGTTCCGCCTCGTCGAGTCGTTCGGCGTCACCCCGGACGTCGTCGGCGGCCACTCGGTCGGGGAGATCACCGCCGCCCACGTGGCAGGCGTGCTCTCCCTCGCCGACGCGGCCACGCTGGTGGCCGCGCGCGGCCGGCTGATGCAGGCGCTGCCCGACGGCGGCGGGATGCTTGCGGTCGCCGCGCCCGAGACCGAGGTGGCCGCGTCGCTCGCCGGGCACCCGGACACCGGGATCGCGGCGGTCAACGGCCCGTCGTCGGTGGTGGTGTCCGGCCCGCTCGACGCGTTGGACGAGGTCGAACGCGCCTGGCGGGACCGGGGCGTCCGGACCCGTCGACTGACCGTGTCGCACGCGTTCCACAGCCCGCTGATGGCGCCGATGCTCGCCGAGTTCCGGACCGTCCTGGCCGGGTTGACGTTCGGCGCGCCGCTGCTGCCGGTGGTGTCCAACCTGACCGGCGCGCTCGCCGAGGGAGACGACCTGCGCACCGGCGACTACTGGGTGCGGCACGTCCGCGAGGCGGTCCGCTACGCCGACGGGATCGCCGCGCTGCGCGACGCAGGCGTGGACACGTACCTGGAACTCGGGCCCACCGCGGTGCTGACCCCGATGCACGCCGACCTGCTGCCCGACGACACCGTCGCGGTGGCCGCGCTGCGCGCCGGCGTACCGGAGGTCACCAGCCTGCTCACCGCCGTCGCCGCCGGCTACGCGGCCGGACGCGACCCGCACTGGCCGGCGCTGCTGGCGCCGCTGGCCGGCCCCCGCCCCGCCGCCCGGGACCTGCCCGAGCTGCCCACGTACGCGTTCCAGCCCCAGCGGTACTGGCCCACGCTGACCAACCCGGTCGGCGGGTCGGCGGCGGACGACGGCGAGTTCTGGCGGGCGGTCGGCGACGGCGACCTCGACCGGCTCGGCATCGACACCGGGCAGCCGCTGCGCGACCTGCTGCCCCAGCTCGACGCCTGGCGACGGCGTCGTCGCCAGGACGGCGTGCTGGCCGGCTGGCGCTACCGGGTCACCTGGCGACCGCGCCCGCTGACCGGCGGCGAACCGGGCCGCTGGCTGCTCGTCGCGCCGCCGCGCGAGACCGCCGACACGGTCGCCGACGCGTTGCGGGCCGGCGGCGCCGACGTACGGCTGCTCACCGTCGACCCGGCCACCGCGGACCGGGACGCCCTCGCGGACGCCCTGGCCCGGGCCGAGGCCGACCACCGGCCCACCGCGCTGCTGTCGCTGCTGGCGCTCGACGAGGCGCCGCACCCCGGGCAGGACGCCCTGCCGGCCGGGCTCGCGGCCAACCTGCTGCTGCTCCAGGCGCACGTCGCCGGCGACGGGGGCGTGCCGCTGTGGCTGGCCACCGCCGGCGCCACCGCCACCGACGACGAACCCGCCGCCCGGCCGTGGCAGGCCACCAGTTGGGGTCTCGGGCTGGCCGCCGCGCTGGAACACCCCCGGCAGGTCGGCGGCCTCGTCGACCTCCCCGGCACGGTGACCCCCGAGGCCGCCGCCGGGCTGCTCGCCGCGCTGACCAACCGCGAGGGGGAGGACCAGGTCGCGGTACGCGCGTCCGGCCCGCTCGTCCGCCGGCTGGTCCGGGCCACCGGCCCGGGCGGCGGTACGGGCGAGGGCTGGACGCCGCAGGGCAGCGTCCTGCTCACCGGCGGCGCCGGACCGGTGGCCCGGCACACCACCGCCTGGCTCGACCGGGCGGGCGCGTCGGTGGTGCCGCTGGACGAGCCGGCCGGCGGCAAGCTGGCCGACTGGATGGCGCAGCTCGCCGCCGACGGGCGGCCGGTCACCGGGCTGGTGCACGTGCCGGCGGACACCGCCACCGTGCCGCTGGCCGCGCTCACCCTCGCCGACCTCGCCGCCGACCTGACCGCCACCGTCGGCGACCTGCCCCGGTACGCCGACGAGATGGAACAGCGTGCGCTCGGCGCGCTGGTGATCTGCTCGTCCACCTCCGGCGTGTGGGGCTCCGGCGGGCACTGCGGGCAGGCGGCCGGCGACGCGCTGCTGCACGTCCTCGCCGCCGGCTGGCGGCACGCCGGGCTGCCGGTGACCTCGGTGGCGTTCGGTCCCTGGGCGGACGGCCTCACCGACACCGACCTGGCGCAGTTGGGCCGCGGCGGCCTGCCCGGCATGGACCCGGAACTGGCCGTCGCCGCGCTCCGCCAGGCCGTCGCGGACGGCGACCTGCTCGTCGTCGCCGACGTGCGGTGGGACCGGTTCGTGCCGGCCGTCGCCGCGGTCCGGGACCGGCCGCTCCTCGGCGACCTGCCCGAGGCCGCCGAGGCGTTGCGCGGCCTGCACGCCGAGCAGCCCACCGACGACATGGCCGCGGCGGCACTGCGCGACCGGCTCCGCCCGCTCGGCGACGCGGAGCGGGACGCGATCCTGGTCGACCTCGTGGCCGGCCAGGCCGCGACGGTGCTCGGCCTGCCGGACGCCGCCGACCTCGGCCCCGGCCGGGCGTTCCGGGACGTCGGGTTCGACTCGATGACCGCGGTGGAGCTGCGCAACCGGCTCCGCGCCGCCACCGGGGCCACGCTGCCCGGCAGCGTGGTCTTCGACTACCCGACCCCGCTGGCGCTCGCCCGGCACCTGCGGACGCTGCTGGCGCCGGACGGCGCCGCCGCCACCACCGGCCTGCTCGCCGAACTGGAGAAGGTGGACGACCTCTTCGCCGCCGGCACACCCGACCCGCTGACGAAGCAGAAGCTGCTGGTGCAGATGCAGGCGTTCGTCGCCCGCTGGGGCGACGACCGTTCCACGGCGCCGCAGGCGCCGGTGACCGAGACGCTCGGCGCGGCCAGCGACGCCGAACTGTTCGATTTCATCCACCGCGAGCTGGGCGGTCCGGTCGGCGAATTCTGAACGAATTCGCGCGCCATTGTGGGCCGGTCCGGCGACGCCGGTCGCGGGGGCATTGCGGACGCCGTCGCGACCGGTCCGGCCGGATCGGACGCGACGGCGCACCGGCCCAGCCTGCGCACCTCGCGGCGGCGTCCCTGCTAGGGGCGGCCCTAGGGGCGGGCTAGGGGTTGTGACGCCTCTCCGGCGGCAATTACCTTCCTCACCGTAAGTGAGACCTGGTGGGCGCCGGTCAACGTTATTCGTGATCGCGCCGAACGGTATTGGGTCGCCTGTTGTTCCGGCCCGAAAAGGTGGCGCTGATGGCGACTGAGGACACCCTCCGGGAATATCTGAAATGGATGACCGCCGACCTGCACCAGACCCGGCGGAAGCTCGGCGAGCTGGAGGCCGCGCAGCGCGAGCCCATCGCGGTGGTCGGCATCGGCTGCCGGTTCCCCGGCGGGGTGCGCTCCCCGGAGGACCTGTGGCGGCTGGTCGACAGCGGCGCCGACGCGGTCAGCGCGTTCCCCACCGACCGTGGCTGGGACCTGGAGCGGCTCATCCACCCGGACCCCGACCACCCCGGCACCTCCTACGTCGGTGAGGGCGGCTTCCTCGACTCGGCCACCGAGTTCGACGCCGGCTTCTTCGGCATCTCGCCGCGCGAGGCGCTGGGCATGGACCCGCAGCAGCGGCTGCTGCTGGAGACGTCGTGGGAGGCGTTCGAGCACGCCGGCATCGACCCGGCGACGCTGCGCGGCCACCAGGTCGGCGTGTTCGCCAGCACCACCGGTCAGGACTACGCGGCGCTGCTCCAGACACCCCCGCCCGGCGTCGAGGGGTACGTGCTCACCGGCACCGCCGCCAGCGTGGTCTCCGGCCGCATCTCGTACGTGCTGGGCGTCGAGGGACCGGCCGTCTCCGTCGACACCGCCTGCTCGTCGTCGCTCGTCGCGATGCACCTGGCCGGCCAGGCGCTGCGGCAGGGCGAGTGCACGCTCGCGCTGGCCGGCGGCGCCACCGTGATGGCCACGCCTGCCGCGTTCGTCGGGTTCAGCCGCCAGCGCGGGCTCGCCGCCGACGGCCGGGTCAAGGCGTTCGCCGCCGCCGCCGACGGCACCGCCTGGGGCGAGGGCGTCGGCGTGCTGCTGCTGGAACGGCTCTCCGACGCCCACCGCAACGGCCACCCGGTGCTCGCCGTGCTCCGGGGCAGCGCGGTCAACTCCGACGGTGCGTCCAACGGGCTCACCGCCCCCAACGGCCCCTCCCAGCAGCGGGTGGTGCTGCAGGCGCTGGCCAGCGCCCGGCTCGCCCCGGAGCAGGTCGACGCCGTGGAGGCGCACGGCACCGGCACCAACCTCGGCGACCCGATCGAGGCGACCGCGCTGCTCGCCACGTACGGGCAGGGCCGGCCGGCGGACCGGCCGCTGCGGCTCGGGTCGGTGAAGTCGAACATCGGCCACACCCAGGCCGCCGCCGGCGTCGCCGGCGTGATCAAGATGGTGATGGCGCTGCGCCACGGCCGGCTCCCGGCCACCCTGCACGTGGACGCGCCCACCCCGCACGTCGACTGGTCCGCCGGCGCGGTGTCGCTGCTGAGCGAGCCGATGCCCTGGCCGGCGGGGGAGCAGCCCCGCCGGGCCGGGGTCTCCTCGTTCGGCATGAGCGGCACCAACGCGCACGTGATCGTCGAGGAGGCGCCGCCGACGCCGGATCCGGCCACCGCCGAACCGGCGACCCCGGACGCCGGGGCCGTCGCGTCGACCGCCACCGCGCCGGTGGCCGGCCCGGCGCCGGTGGTGGCCGCCGGGCTGGTGCCGGTCCTGCTCTCCGCGCGCGACGCCGCCGGGCTGGCCGCCCAGGCCGCCCGCTGGGCCGACTGGCTCGACACCGCCGCCGCCGACCCCGCCGACCCCGCTGTCGGCCGGGTGGCGGGGGACGACGGACCGGCCGCGTCACTGACCGACATCGGCTGGTCCTCGGTGACCACCCGGGGCGCGCTCGACCACCGGGCCGTCGTGCTCGCCCCGGACCGGGACACGCTCCGCGCCGACCTGCGGAGCCTCGCCGCCGGCGACACCGCGTCCGGCCTGGTCACCGGCGCCGGCCCGCGCGGCGGGCAGGTGGCGTTCCTGTTCAGCGGGCAGGGCGCGCAGCGCGCCGGGATGGGCCGGGAGCTGGCCGCCGCGTTCCCCGCCTACGCGGACGCGCTCGCCGAGGTCTGCGGCGAACTCGACAGGCACCTGCCCCGCCCGCTCGGGCCGATCCTCGCCGCCGAACCCGGCACCGACGACGCCGCGCTGCTCGACCGCACCGAGTACACCCAGGCCGCGCTGTTCGCCGTCGACGTGGCGCTGTGCCGGCTGCTGGACTCGTGGGGCGTCCGGCCGGACCTGCTCGCCGGGCACTCCGTCGGCGAGATCGTCGCCGCGCACGTGGCAGGCGTGTTCAGCCTCGCCGACGCCGCCGCGCTCGTCGCCGCGCGCGGGCGGCTCATGCAGGAGCTGCCGGCCGGCGGCGCGATGCTCTCCGTCGCCGCCGCGCCGGCCGACGTCGACGCGCTCCTCGCCGGCGTCGACGGGCCGATCGGCGTCGCCGCCGTCAACGGCCCGGCCGCCGTCGTGGTGTCCGGCGCCGCCGAGGCCGTCGCCGCCGTCGAGCGCCGCGCCGCCGACCGGGGCGTACGCACCAAGCGCCTCACCGTCAGCCACGCCTTCCACAGCCCGCTGATGGAACCGATGCTCGCCGGGTTCGCCGCCGTGGTCGACCGGCTGGAGCGGCACGCGCCGACCCTGCCGATCGTGTCCAACCTGACCGGTGAGCCGGTCGACCCGGACGAGATCCGCACCGCCGACCACTGGGTGCGACACGTCCGGGAGACGGTCCGCTTCGCCGACGGCGTGACCCGGCTGCGCGCGCTCGGCGCCGGCACGTTCCTGGAGGTCGGGCCGAGCGGCGTGCTGACCGCGCTGACCCGGGAGCTGACCGGCCCGGACGCCACCGCGGTGGCGCTGCTGCGCCGGGACCGGCCGGAACCGGCGGCACTGCTCACCGCGCTCGCCGAGCTGCACGTCGCCGGTGTCCCGGTCGACTGGCGGGCGCTGTTCGCCGGCGCCGACGGGCGGCGGGTCCGGCTGCCCGGGTACGCGTTCCACCGCCAGCGGTTCTGGCCCGAGCCGCCGGCCACCCCGACCGCCACCGAGGAGAGCGGCGCGGACGCCGAGTTCTGGGCCGCCGTGGAACGCGCCGACGTCGACGCGCTGCGCGACCAGCTCGGCGCCACCACCGACGACGACCCGGCGACCGCGCTGCGCCAGGCGTTGCCGGTGCTCTCCGCCTGGCGTCGCGGCCGGCACGACCGCTCCGTGGTGGACGGCTGGTCGTACCAGGTGCGGTGGCAACCGGTGGCGGTCGCCGAGGGTGACCGGCCGGCGGGCCGCTGGCTGGTGCTGCTGCCCGCGGACGCCACGCCCGGCTGGGCCGACGACCTGCCGGCGCTCGTCGACGACGCGACGGTGCTGCGCCTCGGCGCCGACGACCTGGACCGGACCGCGCTCGCCGACCGGCTGCGCGCCGCGGTCGGCGACGCGCCGGTGGCCGGTGTGCTGCACCTGGTCGCCGGCCAGGACCGGCTGCTGCCCGAGCACCCCGGCGTCAGCGTCGCCGCGGCCACCACGCTGGTGCTGCTCCAGGCGCTGACCGACCTCGACCTCACCGCGCCCGTCTGGTGCCTGACCAGCGGCGCGGTCAAGGCCGGTCCCGCCGACCGGCTCACCGACCCGGTGCAGAACCTGGTCTGGGGCCTCGGCCGGGCCGCCGCCGTGGAGCAGCCGCACCGGTGGGGCGGCCTGGTCGACCTGCCGGCCACGCCCGACGCCGCGCTCCGGCGTCGCCTCGCCGCGGTGCTCGCCGGCGGCAGCGGCGAGGACCAGGTCGCGGTCCGCGCCGGCGGCGTCTGGGGCCGGCGGCTCGTCCCGGCCCCGGCGCCGGAACGGCCGGCCGGCGACCGGTGGGCCGACGCCACCGTGCTGGTCACCGGCGGCACCGGCGCGCTCGGCGGGCACGTCACCCGCTGGCTGCTGGACCGGGGCGCCCGCCGGGTCGTGCTGGCCGGCCGGCGCGGCGCCGACACCCCCGGCCTGGCCCCGCTGCTCGCCGAGCACGGCGCCGACGGGCGGGTCACCGCCGCCGCCTGCGACATGACCGACCGTACGGCGGTCGCCGCGCTGCTGGACTCGCTGCCCGAGCTGACCGCGGTGGTGCACGCCGCCGGCACCGACCAGCTCACCCCGCTGACCGGCACCACGCTCGACGAGTTCGCGCACGTCGTCGCCGGCAAGGTGCTCGGCGCGCTGCACCTCGACGAGTGCCTCGCCGCCCGGCCGCTCACCGCGTTCCTGCTCTTCTCCTCCGTCTCCGGCACCTGGGGCAGCGCCGGACAGTGCGCGTACGGCGCGGGCAACTCGCTGCTCGACGCGCTCGCCGTGCACCGCCGCGACCGGGGGCTCACCGCCACCGCCGTGGCCTGGACCGCGTGGGGCGGGGCCGACGGCATGGCCGCGAAGAACACCGCCACCGAGCAACTGCACCGGATGGGCCTGCCCACCATCGACCCGGCGCGGGCCCTGGTGGCGCTGGACCGGGCGCTGGACCGGCCCACCGCCGGCGTCACCGTCGCCGACGTCGACTGGAGCCGGTTCCACCCGGCGTTCACGCTCACCCGGCCCAGCCCGCTGCTGTCCGAGCTGCCGCAGGTCCGCGCGCTTGCCGAGGCCGAGGCGGCGCGGGACGCCGCCGCGCCGGCCGGCGTCACCGAGGCACTGCGCCACCTGGCCGGCCGGCCCGAGGCCGACCAGGAGCGGGAGCTGCTGCGGCTGGTCGACGAGCAGACCGCCCGGGTCCTCGGTCACGCCACCGCCGACGACCTGCGCGGCCGGCCGTTCAAGGACCTCGGCTTCGACTCGCTCACCGCGGTGGACCTGCGGACCCGGCTGAACGAGGCGACCGGCCTGCGGCTGCCGTCCACCCTGGTCTTCGACCACCCCACCCCGGCCGAGCTGGCCCGGCACCTGCGGGTGACCGCGTTCGGCGCGGACACCGCCGGGCCGGCCGCGCCGACCGTCACCCCGGGCGCGGACGAGCCGATCGCGGTGGTCGGCATGGCCTGCCGCTATCCGGGCGGCGTGGACGGCCCGGAGGGGCTGTGGCGGCTGGTCGCCGACGGGGTCGACGCGATCGGCGGGTTCCCCGCCGACCGGGGCTGGGACGTGCCCGCGCCGGACAGCGGCTACACGCCTGCCGGCGGGTTCCTGCCCGAGGCGACCGGCTTCGACCCGGCGTTCTTCGGCATCTCGCCCCGCGAGGCGCTCGCGATGGATCCCCAGCAGCGGCTCACCCTGGAATCCGCCTGGGAGGTGCTGGAACGCGCCGGGGTGGACCCGACCGGCCTGGCCGGCAGCCGTACCGGGGTCTTCGTCGGCGCGTCCACCTCGGGGTACGGCACCGGGCTGACCGAGGTGCCCGAGGGCACCGAGGGCTACCTGATGACCGGCGGCGCGCACAGCGTCATCTCCGGGCGGGTCGCCTACACGCTGGGGTTGGAGGGGCCGGCGGTCACCGTGGACACCGCCTGCTCGTCGTCACTCGTCGCGCTGCACCTGGCCGGGGAGTCGCTGCGCCGGGGCGAGTGCGACCTGGCGCTCGCCGGCGGCGTCGCGGTGATGGCCACCCCGGACACGTTCGCCGAGTTCTCCCGCCAGGGCGGGCTGGCCGCCGACGGTCGGTGCAAGTCGTTCGCCGCCGCCGCCGACGGCACCGGCTGGTCCGAGGGCGTCGGCATGCTGCTCGTGGAACGGCTCGCCGACGCCCGCCGCAACGGCCACCGGGTGCTCGCGCTGGTCCGCGGCTCGGCCGTCAACTCCGACGGCGCGTCGAACGGGTTGACCGCGCCGAACGGGCCGTCGCAGCAGCGGGTGATCCGGGCCGCGCTGGCCGACGCGGGGTTGTCCACGTCGGACGTGGACGTGGTGGAGGCGCACGGCACCGGCACCACGTTGGGTGACCCGATCGAGGCGCAGGCGCTGCTGGCCACGTACGGGCAGGAGCGGGAGGCGCCGCTGCTGCTCGGGTCGATCAAGTCGAACATGGGCCACGCGCAGGCCGCCGCCGGCGTGGCCGGCGTGATCAAGATGATCCTCGCGATGCGCCACGCGACGGTGCCGGCCACGTTGCACGTGGACGAGCCGTCGCCTCACATCGACTGGTCCAGCGGCGCGGTGGAGCTGGTCACCGAGGCGCGGCCCTGGCCGGCGGTGGACCGTCCGCGTCGGGCGGCGGTGTCGTCGTTCGGCATCTCCGGCACCAACGCGCACGTGGTCATCGAGCAGCCGGACGAGCCTGCTCCCGCGCACCCGGTCACCGACCGGCCCGACGCGTCGGGGCTGGTCCGGACCGACGCGCTGCTCTGGCCGCTGTCCGCCCGCTCGACCGCCGCCCTGGCCGGTCAGGCGGACCGCCTCGCCCGGCACGTCCGCGCACACCCGGACCAGCCGCCCGCCGCGCTGGCCTGGTCCCTCGCGACCACCCGCGCCGCGCTCGACCAGCGCGCCGCGATCGTGGGCGCCGACCGGGACGACCTGCTGGCCGGCCTGGACGCGCTGGCGTCCGGTGCGCCGGCGGCGAACGTCGTGACCGGTAGCGGCGTGGACCACGGTGCGGGTCCGGTGTTCGTGTTTCCGGGTCAGGGTGGTCAGTCGGTGCGGATGGCTGCCGGTCTGGTGGGCCGGTGCGGGCCGTTCGACGCGCGTCTGGCGGAGTGTCAGCGGGCGTTCGCGCCGTTCCTGGACGTGGATCTGGTGTCGGTGTTGACCGGTGACGATGACGCCTGGTTGGACCGGGTGGAGGTGTTGCAGCCGGTCCTGTTCGCGGTCGGGGTGTCTCTCGCGGAGGTGTGGCGGGCGGCGGGTGTGGAGCCGTCGCTGGTGATCGGGCACTCCCAGGGGGAGATGGCCGCCGCGTGCGTGGCCGGGGTGCTGTCGCTGGACGACGCGGCGAAGGCGGTGATCCTGCGGGCGCGGTCCCTGGCCACCCTGGCGGGTTCCGGCGGGATGCTGGCGGTGGATCTGCCGGAGGCGGAGGTCGCGGCGCGGATCGAGGGTGTGGCGGGCACGGTGGTGGCGGTGCTCAACGGTCCCGGTCACGTGGTCGTCTCCGGGCCCCCTGACACGCTCGCCGAGCTGCGGGAGCGGTGGGCGGGTGAGGGGGTGCGGGCGAAGCCGGTGCCGTTCGACTACGCCTCGCACAACCCGGCCGTGGAGCGGATCCGGGAGCGGATGCTCACCGACCTGGCCGGCCTGTCCCCGCAGCCGGGTCACACCCGGATGGTGTCGACGGTGACCGGGGACTGGGCTGATCCCGAGAGCATGGACGGCGACTACTGGTACACGAACCTGCGCCGACCGGTGCGGTTCGAGGCCGCGGTGCGGACCGCCCTGGCGGCCGGGCACTCCACGTTCGTGGAGGTGTCCGCGCATCCGGTGTTGAGCATGCCGGTGACCGCGATCCTGGACGACGCCGACACCACCGGGCACACGCTGTCCACGCTGCGCCGCGGTGACGACGATCCGACCCGGCTGCTGACCAGCCTGGCCGCCGCCCACAGCATCGGCCTACCCGTCGACCTGACCGCCGTGCTCACCCCGGCCGCCACCGTCGACCTGCCCACCTACCCGTTCGCGCGGGACCGGTACTGGCTGGCGCGCGGCGGCTCCGGCCCGGCCGGGCTGCCCGCCGCCGGCCTCGACGCGGTCGACCACCCACTGCTGCACGCCGTCGCCGACCTGCCCGGCGACGAGGGCCTGCTGTTCACCGGCCGGCTCACCCTCGCCACCCACCCTTGGCTCGCTGACCACGCCGTGCTCGGCACCGTGCTGCTCCCCGGCACCGCGCTGGTCGAGCTGGCGTCCTGGAGCGGACGCGCCGTCGACACCGCCCACGTCACCGAACTAATCCTGGAAGCGCCGCTCGTCGTCCCGCCCACCGGCGGCGTCGACCTGCGGGTCCGCGTCGGCGCCGTGGACGACGACGGCTGCCGGCCGGTCACCGTCCACTCCCACCTCGACGACGACGGCGACACGCCGGGCGCCGGCCGCACCTGGCAGCGACACGCCACAGGCGTGCTCGCCCCCACCCGGCCGGTCACCGTGGCCGCCGGCGTGGCCTGGCCGCCCGCCGACGCCGAACCGATCCCGCTGGACGCGCTCTACCCGCACCTCACCGCGCAGGGCTACGGCTACGGCCCGACGTTCCAGGCGCTGCGCGCCGCCTGGCGCAGCGGCGACGACCTCCTCGCCGAGGTGGCGCTCCCCACCGACGCCCCCGCCGACCCGTTCACGCTGCACCCGGCGCTGCTGGACGCCGCGCTGCACACCATCGGCGCCGACGCGCTGCACCGCGCCGCCCCCACCACCGAAACCCAGGGGAAGACGGCGGCCGGACCCGGGCTGCCGTTCTCCTGGACCGGGCTCGCGATCCAGCCCACCCGGGCCCGGGAACTGCGGGTCCGGCTCACCCCCACCGAAGGCGCGGTCGCCGCCACCGTCACCGACACCGGCGGCGCGCCCGTCGCCTCCCTCGACGCGCTCGTGCTGCGACCGATCAGCGCCGACCAGCTCGACACCGCCCGCCGCACGGCCGCCCGCTCGCTGCACCGGCTCGACTGGATCGCCGCCGAACCCGGCGACCGCCGCCCCGCCCGCCTCGCCGCCCTCGGCGACGCCGACGAGTGGCCCGGCGTCGACGCGTACCGGAACCTGGACGACCTGGTGACGGCCGTGACCGGCGGCGCGGCCCGGCCCGACGCGGTCGTCGCCGTCGTCACCGGGCAGCGCGCCGACGAACCCGACCCGGCCCGCGCCGCTCACCTGCTCACCCACGAGACGCTGGCGCTCGCGCAGGACTGGCTCACCCGCGAACCACTCGACGGGACCCCGCTCGTCGTGCTCACCCGGGGCGCGGTCGCCGCCGACCCCGCCGACCGGCCGACCGACCTGCCCGCCGCCGCCGCCTGGGGCCTGATCCGCTCCGCCCAGTCCGAGAACCCGGGCCGCTTCGTGCTGCTCGACCTGGA
Organism: Micromonospora sp. NPDC051300; assembly: GCF_044455315.1. NCBI lineage: Bacteria > Bacillati > Actinomycetota > Actinomycetes > Micromonosporales > Micromonosporaceae > Micromonospora > Micromonospora sp. NPDC051300. Next base: position 75,107 of record NZ_JBITEP010000005.1, read on the forward strand.
CGACGACCCCCGCTCCACGGTGGCGCTGCCGGCCGCGCTCGGCACCGGCGAATCGCAGCTCGCGCTGCGCGCCGGCCAGATCCGGGTGCCCCGGCTGGTCCGCCTCGGCCCGCCGCCGCAGCGACCCGAGCCGGACCTGTCCGCCGGCACCGTGCTGGTCACCGGCGCCACCGGCGCGCTCGGCCGCCTCGTCGCCCGCCACCTGGTCACCCGGCACGGCGTGCCGCGCCTGCTGCTGGTCAGCCGCAGCGGCCCGGACGCGCCCGGCGCGGCCGACCTGGCCGCCGAGCTGACCGCGCTCGGCGCCGCCGCGCAGGTCGTCGCCGCCGACGTCAGCGACCGGGACGCGCTCGCCGTGCTGCTCGACGAGATCCCCGCCGACCGGCCGCTGGTCGGCGTGGTGCACGCCGCCGGTGTCCTCGACGACGGCGTGCTGCCGGCGCTGACCCCGGCCCGGTTCGACACCGTCCTCGCGCCGAAGGCGGACGCCGCCTGGCACCTGCACGAGCTGACCGAGAAGCTGGACCTCGCCGCGTTCGTGCTGTTCTCCTCCTCCGCCGGCCTGTTCGGCGGGCCCGGCCAGGCCAACCACGCCGCCGCGAACGCGTTCCTCGACGGGCTCGCCCAGCACCGCCGGGCGCGCGGCCTCGCCGTCACGTCCATGGCGTGGGGACCGTGGGCCAACCCGGCCGAGCCCGGCGGGCCGCGGGGCCACGTCGACGAGCGGCGGATGAGCCGGGCCGGCTTCCGGCCACTCGGCCCCGACGAGGGCATGGCGCTGTTCAGCGAGGGACTGCGCCACGACGAACCGGCGATCGCCCCGGTCAGCCTCGACCACGCGGTGCTCGGGCGGCTCGGCCCGGCGCTGCCCCGGCTGTTGCACGGCCTGGTCCGTACCTCCGGCGCCGGGCCGGCCGAGACCCCGGCCGGCGACGCGGCGGCGGCGCTGCGCGACACGCTCGCCGCCACCGCCGAGGCGGACCGCGACCGGGTGCTCTCCGACCTGGTCCGCACGCACGCGGCGGCGGTGCTCGGCTACGCCTCGATCCGTGACGTGGACACCGAGAAGGGCTTCGTCGAGCTGGGCTTCGACTCGCTGACCGCGGTCGAGTTCCGCAACCGGCTCGGCGCCGCCACCGGGCTGCGCCTGCCGTCCACGCTGATCTACGACCGGCCCACCACCGCCGCCATGGTCAACCACCTGCGCGGCGCGCTGCTCGCCGAGCGGAGCACCTCCGCGCTGTCCGTGCTCGGCGAGCTGAACAAGCTGGAGACCGCGATGCGCGCCATCGCCGACGACGACACCGACCGCGCCGCCGTCGCCGTCCGGCTGCGCGAGCTGCTGTCGCTCTGGACGTACGCCGACGACCCCGCCGCGGGCGGCGGCAACCTCAGCTCCGCCAGCGCCGAGGAACTGTTCCACCTCCTCGACGACGAACTCGGTACCGCCTGAGATGCCCCGGACCTCTGATCCCGATACGGAGCACCCCGATGCCCACTGAGGCAGAGTTCCTCGACTACCTCCGCCGCGCCACCACCGACCTGCGGGAGGCGCGGCGGCGCGTGCGCGAGGTGGAGGCCAAGGACCGCGAGCCGATGGCCATCGTCGGCATGGCCTGCCGTTACCCGGGCGGCGTGCACGGCCCGGACGAGCTGTGGCAGCTCGTCGCCGACGGCCGCGACGGGGTGGGGGACTTCCCGACCGACCGGGGCTGGGACCTGGACCGCCTCTTCTCCGTCGACCCGGACAACCCGGGCACCTCGTACACCGACAAGGGCGGCTTCCTCTACGAGGCCACCGAGTTCGACCCGGCGTTCTTCGGCATCTCGCCGCGCGAGGCGCTCGCCATGGACCCGCAGCAGCGGCTGCTGCTGGAGAGCACCTGGGAGGCGTTCGAGTCCGCCGGGCTGGACCCGCACCGGTTGCGCGGCACCCGGACCGGCGTGTTCGCCGGCGTGATGTACCACGACTACGCCTCCCGGGTGCTGGACCTGCCGGAGGGCGTCGAGGGCTACCTCGGCACCGGCAACTCCGGCAGCGTGGTGTCCGGGCGGGTGGCGTACACGTTCGGGTTGGAAGGCCCGGCCGTCACCATCGACACCGCCTGCTCCTCGTCGCTCGTCGCGGTGCACCTCGCCGTGCAGGCGCTGCGCCAGCGCGACTGCGACCTGGCCCTCGCCGGCGGCGTCACCGTGCTCTCCACACCCGGCGTCTTCGCCGAGTTCTCCCGCCAGCGCGGCCTCGCCGCCGACGGGCGGTGCAAGTCGTTCGCCGCGTCCGCCGACGGCACCGGCTGGGCCGAGGGCGTCGGCATGCTGCTGCTGCAACGTCTCTCCGACGCGCAACGCGACGGCCGGCGCATCCACGGGATCATCCGGGGCAGCGCGGTCAACCAGGACGGCGCCAGCAGCGGCCTGACCACCCCCAACGGCCCCAGCCAGGAACGCGTCATCCGGCAGGCGCTCGCCAACGCGCGGCTGTCCCCGGCCGACGTGGACGTGGTCGAGGCGCACGGCACCGGCACCACGCTCGGCGACCCGATTGAGGCGCAGGCGCTGCTGGCCACGTACGGGCAGGACCGCGACGGGCGCGACCCGCTCTGGCTCGGCTCGGTGAAGTCGAACCTGGGCCACACCCAGGCCGCGGCCGGCGCCGCCGGCATCATCAAGATGGTCCAGGCGATGCGGCACGGCGTGCTGCCCCGCACGCTGCACGTGGACGCGCCGTCCCCGCACATCGACTGGACCGCCGGCGCGGTCACCCTGCTCACCGAGGCCCGGCCCTGGCCGGAGTCGGACCGGCCCCGGCGGGCGGCCGTGTCGTCGTTCGGCATCAGCGGCACCAACGCCCACGTCATCGTCGAGCAACCGCCGGCCGTCGAGGAGCCCGAGGACGCGCCCGGCACGCCGCCGCCGCTGGCGCCGGTGCTGCTCTCCGCCCGCGACCCCGAGGCGCTCGCCGCGCAGGCCCACCGCTGGGCCGGGCACGTCGCCGCCGACCCCGACGCCCGGCCGGTCGACTGGGCCGTCGCCGCGCGCCGCCGCGCCGGCCTTGACGCGCGGGCGGTGGTGCTCGCCGCGGACCGCGACGAGCTGATCGCCGGGCTGCGCGCGCTCGCCGACGGCGAACCCGACCCGAGCGTGGTCACCGGCGCCGCCGGCCCGCGCGGCCGGGTGGCGTTCCTCTTCTCCGGGCAGGGCGCGCAGCGCGCCGGCATGGGCCGCGACCTGTACGACGCGTACCCGGCGTTCGCCGCCGCGCTGGACGAGGTGTGCCAGCACCTCGACCCGCTGCTGCCGCAGCCGCTGAAGCCGGTGCTGTTCGGCGACGGCGACCTGCTCGACCAGACCCAGTTCACCCAGGCCGGCCTCTTCGCCGTCGAGGTGGCCCTGCACCGGCTGGCCCGCTCCTTCGGGCTCACGCCGGACTACCTCGTCGGCCACTCGATCGGCGAGCTGGCCGCCGCGCACGTCGCCGGCGTGCTGTCGCTCGCCCACGCCGCCCGGCTGGTCGCCGCGCGGGGCCGGCTCATGCAGGCGCTGCCCGCCGGTGGCGCCATGCTCGCCGTGGCCGCCGGCGAGGCGGACGTGACCGCGTCGCTTGCCGACGTGACCGGACGGGCCGGCATCGCCGCCGTCAACGGGCCCGCCGCCGTGGTGGTCTCCGGCGACGCCGAGGCGATCGACGCGCTCGCCGCGTACTGGGCCGACCGGGGCACGCCCACCCACCGGCTGCGGGTCAGCCACGCGTTCCACAGCGCCCTGATGGAACCCATGCTCGCCGAGTTCGCCTCGGTCGCCGCCGGCCTCGACTACGCCCCGCCCACCGTGCCGATCGTGTCGAACCTGACCGGCCGGATCGCCGAGCCCGACGAGATCACCACCGCCGACTACTGGGTACGGCACGTCCGCGAGGCGGTGCGCTTCGCCGACGCGGTGGACCGGCTCGCCGAGGCGGGCGTCGGCACGTACGTCGAACTCGGGCCCAGCGGCGTGCTCACCGCCATGGCCGAGGGCGCCCTCGCCGACCCGTCGGCCGTGCTGGTGCCGCTGGTGCGCAAGGACCGCGCCGAACCCCGCGCCGTGCTGGAGGCGCTGGCCCGCCTGCACACCGCCGGCCTGACCGTCGACTGGGACGCCCTGCTCGCCGCCACCGGCGCCCGCCCGGTCGACCCGCCCACGTACGCGTTCCAGCACGAGCGGTACTGGCTGGAGCCGGTCGGCCGGCTCGCCGACGTCTCCGGCGCCGGCCTCGGCGCGGCCGGGCACCCGCTGCTGGGCGCCGCCGTCTCGGTGGCCGGCGAGGACATGGTGCTGCTGACCGGCCGGCTGTCCACCGGCACCCACCCCTGGCTGGCCGACCACACCGTCGGCGACGTGGTGGTGCTGCCCGGCGCCGCGCTCGTCGAGCTGGTGGTGCGGGCCGGCGACGAGGTGGGCGTGTCCCGGCTGCGCGAGTTGGCCATCGCCGCGCCGCTGGTGCTGCCCGCGTCCGGCGGGGTGCGGGTGCAGGTGCGGGTCGGCCCGGCCGACGAGGCGGGCGCCCGCGCGGTGACCGTGCACGCCCAGGCCGAGGACGACCCGGAGACCGGCTGGGTGCGGCACGCCGAGGGCGTGCTCGAACCGGCCGTCGCCGACGAGCCCGGCCTGCCGGCCTGGCCGCCGACCACCGCCGTCGAGGTCGACCTGGACGACTGGTATCCGACGCTGGCCGGGCACGGCCTGGCCTACGGGCCGGCGTTCCGGGGCCTGCGCCGCGCCTGGACCGGCGACGGCGAGGTGTACGCCGAGGTCGCGCTCCCCGAGCAGGTGGCCGGCGCCGGGACCGGCTTCGCGGTGCACCCGGCGCTGCTGGACGCCGCGCTGCACCCGATCGGGCTGCTGCTCGCCGCCGACGGCGGCGGCCCCCGGGTGCCCTTCGCGTTCGAGGGCGTGCAGGTGCACGCCGTCGGCGCCACCGCGCTGCGGGTGCGGCTCTCCCGCGACGGCGGCGCGGTGCGCCTGGTCGCCGCCGACGACGCCGGTTCGCCTGTCGTGTCGGTGGACTCCCTGGTCCTGCGCGAGATGACCGGCCTGACCGCGCCGGGTGCCGCGGCCCGGTCCCTGTTCGAGGTGGCCTGGCAGCCGGAGCCGGTGCCGCCGGTGGACGACCTGACCGGCTGGGCGGTGCTCGGCGCGCCCGTGGACGGGCTGCCCGCGTACCCGGACGTGCCGGCCGCCGCCGACGCGGGGGAGGACGTGCCGCACACGCTGGTGCTGCCGGTCGCCACGCCGTCCGGGCTGGACGTCCCCGACGCGGTGCGGGTCACCGCCGCGGACGTGCTGGCGGTGGTGCAGGCGTGGTTGGCGGCCGAGCCGCTCGCCGACTCGCGGCTGGTGGTGACGACGCGGGGCGCGGTGGCGGCGGCGGACGGGGACCGGGTCGTCGACCTGGCCGGCGCCGCGGTGTGGGGTCTGCTGCGGTCGGCGCAGTCGGAGCACCCGGAGCGGATCGTGGTGGCCGACCTGGATCGGGACGTCGACGCCGGTGTGCTGTCGGTGCTGGCGGGTGTGCTGGGTGACCTGCCGGGCACCGGCGGGCAGGTGGCGGTGCGCGGCGACGTCGTGGTGACGCCGCGCCTGGTGCGCGCCGCGCCCGCCACGGCGGGTGCCGATGCCGGTGGGGTGGTCGGTGCCGGGACGGTGCTGGTGACCGGTGGTACCGGGGCGCTCGGCGCGCTGGTCGCGGAGCATCTGGTGACCGGTCATGGGGTGCGGTCGCTGGTGTTGGTGTCGCGGCAGGGTCCCGCCGCGCCCGGAGCGGACGCGCTGGTGGAGCGGTTGTCCGGGCTGGGCGCGTCGGTGTCGGTGGTGGCGTGTGACGTGACCGATCGGGATCAGGTCGTCAGCCTGGTGTCGGGGGTGGAAGGCCGGCTGGCCGGTGTGGTGCACACCGCCGGCGTGCTGGACGACGGTGTGGTGTCGTCGATCAGCCCGGAGCGGTTGGCGAACGTGCTCGCGCCCAAGGCAACCGCCGCGTGGTGGTTGCACGAGGCCACCCGAGACCTCGATCTGGATCTGTTCGTGGTGTTCTCGTCCGTGGCGGGGGTGCTCGGCTCGCCCGGTCAGGCGGCGTATGCCGCCGCGAACGGGGTGCTCGACGCGCTGGCGACGCGGCGACGGCAGGCCGGGCTGCCCGGCATCAGCCTGGCCTGGGGCATGTGGGACACCGACGGCATGGCCGCCTCCCAGTCCGACGTCGACCGGGCCCGCTCCACCCGCGCCGGCCTCGGCGCCCTGAGCCCCGCCGTCGGCCTGGAACTGTTCGACACCGCGCTGACCGCCGGCCGGGCCGTGCTCGTGCCGGCCGCCATCGACGTACCGGCGATGCGGGCCCAGGTCGTCGGCGGCCGGGTGCCGTCGCTGCTGCGCGCGCTGCTCGGCCCGGTCACCACCCGCCGCCAGGCCGGCCGGGGCAACTGGGCCGACCGCCTCGCCGGCCTCGACCCGCAGGAGGCCCGCGACCAGGTCGACGCGCTGGTCCGCGGCCTGGTGGCCCAGGTGCTCGGCCACGGCGGCGTGGACGCGGTGCCGACCGACCGGGCGTTCCGGGAACTCGGCTTCGACTCGCTGACCGCCGTGGACCTGCGCAACCGGGTCAACGCGGCCACCGGGCTGCGGCTGCCGTCCACGCTGGTCTTCGACTACCCGACGCCGCAGATCCTGGCCGGCCAGGTGTACGCCGAACTGGCCGGCGCCCGCGCCGACACCGGAGGCGCCCCCGAGGCGGCGGCCGCCACCGGCCTGGACGAGCCGGTCGCGATCGTCGGCATGGCGTGCCGCTATCCGGGCGGGGTGGAGAACCCGGAGCAGCTCTGGGAGTTGCTGGCCGCCGGTGGCGACGGCATCGCCGAGTTCCCCGCCGACCGGGGCTGGGACCTGGAGTCGCTGTTCGACCCGGACCCCGACCACAGCGGCACCTCCTACACCCGGCACGGCGGCTTCCTCTACGGGGCGCCCGAGTTCGACCCCGGCTTCTTCGGCATCTCGCCGCGCGAGGCGCTGGCCATGGACCCGCAGCAGCGGCTGCTGCTGGAGACCTCGTGGGAGGCGTTCGAGTCCGCCGGCCTCGACCCGGCCGGGCTTCGCGGCTCCCGCACCGGCGTGTTCGCCGGCGTCATGTACCACGACTACGCGTCGCGCCTGATGGAGCTGCCCGCCGAGGTGGAGGGCTACATCGGCACCGGCACCTCCGCCAGCGTGCTCTCCGGCCGCGTCGCCTACTCGTTCGGGTTGGAGGGTCCGGCGGTCACCGTGGACACGGCGTGCTCGTCGTCGCTCGTGGCGTTGCACCTGGCGGTGCAGGCGCTGCGCTCCGGTGAGTGCGACCTGGCGTTGGCGGGCGGCGTGACGGTGATGGCCACGCCCGGCACGTTCATCGAGTTCTCCCGGCAGCGGGGCCTGTCCCCGGACGGCCGGTGCAAGTCGTTCGCGGCCGCCGCCGACGGCACCGGCTGGGGCGAGGGCACCGGTGTGCTGCTGGTGCAACGCCTCGCCGACGCCCAACGCGAGGGCCGACGCGTCCTGGCCGTGGTGCGGGGCAGCGCGGTCAACTCCGACGGCGCGTCGAACGGGCTGACCGCGCCGAACGGCCCGTCGCAGCAGCGGGTCATCCGGCAGGCCCTGGCGAACGCGCGGCTGACCACTGCGGACGTGGACGCGGTGGAGGCGCACGGCACCGGCACCACGCTGGGCGACCCGATCGAGGCGCAGGCGCTGCTGGCCACGTACGGGCAGGACCGCGACACCCCGCTGCTGCTCGGCTCGGTGAAGTCGAACCTCGGGCACACCCAGGCCGCCGCCGGTGTCGCCGGGATCATCAAAATGGTCCTCGCCATGCGCCACGGCATCGTGCCCCCGACGCTGCACGTGGACGAGCCGTCCCCGCACGTCGACTGGACCGCCGGCGCGATCACCCTGGCGACCGAGGCGACACCCTGGCCCGACCGGGACCGCCCCCGGCGCGCGGCCGTGTCGTCGTTCGGCATCTCCGGCACCAACGCCCACGTCATCCTGGAACACGCCCCCGCGCCGGCCGCCCCGGCCGAGTTCCGGCCCGGCGCCGCCGTCGACGCCGGCGTCATCCCGTTCGCGCTCTCCGCCGCCGACCGGGCCGCGCTGCCCGAGCAGGCCGCCCGGCTGCGCGCCCACCTGGAGGCGTACCCCGAGTTCGCGCCCGCCGAGGTGGCCCACGCGCTGACCAGCAGCCGGGCCGCCTTCCCGCACCGCGCCGTCGTCCTCGGCCGGGACGCCGACGAGCTGACCCGCGGCCTCACCGCGCTGGCCGACGGCGAGACCGTGCCGACCGTGGTCACCGGGACCGCGCTGCGCAACCCGGCGCCCGTCTTCGTCTTCTCCGGCCACGGCGGCCACTGGCCCGGCATGGCCGTCGACCTGCTGGACACCTCGCCGGTCTTCGCCGCCTCCATCGCCGAGTGCGAGGCCGTCCTCGCGCCCTGGGTCGACTGGTCGCTCACCGACGTGCTGCGCGGCGCCGACGGCGCGCCGCCGCTCGTCGCCTCCGGCGTCGTGCAGCCCACGCTCTGGGCCGTGATGGTCTCCCTGGCCCGGCTGTGGCGCTCCCTCGGCGTCCGCCCGGGCGCCGTGGTCGGGCACTCCCAGGGCGAGATCGCCGCCGCCTGCGTGGCCGGCGCGCTCTCCCTCGAGGACGCCGCCCGGATCGTCGCGCTGCGCAGCCAGGTGCTCGCCGACATCGCCGGCCGGGGCGCCATGGCCTCGATCGGCCTGCCCGCCGAACGGGTCGAGCGGATGCTCGACCGCTGGACCGGCCGGCTCTGCCTGGCGGTGGTCAACGGACCCGGCTCGGTCGTCGTCGCCGGCGACCCGGACGCGCTCGCCGAGATGGTCGCCGCCTGCGCCGCCGACGACGTGCGGGTCCGCCCGCTCGACGTCGACTACGCCTCCCACTCGCCGCACGTCGAGCCGGTCGCCGACCGGCTCCTGGCCAGCCTGGCCGGGATCACCGCCCGCCCGGCCGAGGTGCCGTTCTACTCCGCGCTCACCGGCGCGCCCACCGACACCACCACGCTCGACGCCGACTACTGGTACCGCAACCTGCGCCAGACGGTGAACTTCGAGCAGGCCGTACGGACCCTGCTCGCCGACGGCCACCAGGTGTTCCTGGAGGTCGGCCCGCACCCGGTGCTCAGCTTCGGCATGCAGGAGACCATCGACGACGCCGAGCACGACGCCGCAGTGGTGAACACGCTGCGCCGCGACGCCGGTGGCTGGCCGCGGGTGCTCACCGCGCTCGCCGAGCTGCACACCCACGGCGTCGGCGTGGACTGGGCCGCGGTCTGCGGCGTCCGCGCCGCCGCCCCGGTGCCGCTGCCCACGTACGCGTTCCACAGGCAGCGCTACTGGCCCGAGTCGCCGGTGCGCACCGGCCCGGTCGCGGCCGTCGAGGACCAGGCCGACAGGCAGTTCTGGGACGCCGTCGAACGCGCCGACGCGGACGCGCTCGCCGCCACCCTCGCCGTCGACGGCAGTGACGCCCGGGCGCTGGGCGAGGCGCTGCCGCTGCTCACCGAGTGGCGGCAACGCCGCCGCGACGAGTCCACCGTGGACGCCTGGCGCTACCGGGTGCGGTGGGCGGCGCTCACCGCCGCGACGGCCGCCCGGCTGACCGGCACCTGGCTGCTCGTCGCCCCCGCCGCGTACGCCGGTGACCCGCTCGTCGGTCAGGTCGTCGCCGCGCTCGGCGAGGCCGGCGCCGGCGTCGTCCCGGTCACCGTCGACGACCCGGACCGGGCGACGCTCGCCGACCGCCTCGCCGGCCTGGACACCGGCGCGTTCACCGGCGTGCTGTCCCTGCTCGCGCTGGACGAGGCCGGTCACCCGGACCGTCAGGTCGTGCCCACCGGCCTCGCCGGCACGCTCGCGCTGATGCAGGCCCTCGGCGACGCCGGCTGCGCCGCGCCGCTGTGGTGCGCCACCCGGGGCGCGGTCACCACCGGCCGGGCCGACCCGCTCGACCACCCCGCGCAGGCTCTGGTCTGGGGCCTCGGCCGGGTCGCCGCGCTGGAACACCCGGACCGCTGGGGCGGCCTGGTCGACCTGCCCGCCGTGCTGGACCGGCGCGCCCGGGGCCGGCTCGCGGTCGTGCTGGCCGGCGTGGGACACGAGGACCAGCTCGCGGTCCGCCCCTCCGGGCTGTTCGGCCGCCGGCTCGCCCGCGCCGGCGGCGACGCCCCGCCCGATGCCACCGGCTGGCGGCCCGCCGGCTCGGTCCTGGTCACCGGCGGCCTCGGCTCGCTCGGCGCGCACGTGGCCCGCTGGCTGGCCACCGAGGGCGCGGAGCACCTGGTGCTCACCGGCCGGCAGGGCCCGGCCACGCCCGGCGCGGCCGAGCTGCAGGCGGAGCTGACCGCGCTCGGCGCCCGCGTCACGGTGGCCGCCTGCGACGTCGCCGACCCCGACTCGCTGCGCGGCCTGGTCGAGCGGCTCGCCGGGCAGGACGTCCGCATCGACGCGGTCTTCCACGCCGCGGGCGTCGCGCACGCCGGCCCGCTCGACGGCACCGACCTGGCCGCGCTCGCCGACGGCCTGCACGCCAAGGTGGCCGGCGCGGTCAACCTCGACCGGACGTTCGGCGACGACGTCGCCGCGTTCGTGCTCTTCTCCTCCGGCGCGGGCGTCTGGGGCGGCGGCCTGCAGGGCGGCTACGCCGCCGGTAACGCCTTCCTCGACGCGCTCGCCGAGGACCGCCGCCGGCGCGGCCTCCGCGCCACGGCGGTCGCCTGGGGCGCCTGGGACGGCGGCGGCATGATGGACACCGAGGGCGCCGCCGACCAGATGTTCCGCTCCGGCGTCCGGCCGATGCGCCCCGACCTGGCCGTCGCCGTGCTCGCCCGGGCGCTCGCCGAGGACGACACCACGCTCGCCGTCGCGGACATCGCCTGGGACCGGTTCCACCAGACGTACGCGCTGGCGCGCCCGCGCCCGCTCATCGAGGACCTGCCCGAGGTGGCCCGGCTGCTCGCCGCCACCCGCGCCGACGACGAGCCGGCCGAGGCGTCGCCGCTGCGCGGCCGGCTCGCCGGGCTGGCCGAGCCGGACCGCCGCCGCGCCCTGCTGGAACTGGTCCGCAGCAACGCCGCCGCGGTGCTCGGACACGCCTCCGCCGAGGCGGTCGGCGCGGACCGGCCGTTCCGGGACATCGGCTTCGACTCGCTCAGCGCGGTGGAGATGCGCAACCGGATCGCCGAGGCGGTCGGGCTGCGGCTGCCCGCCACGCTGGTCTTCGACCGGCCCACCCCGGCGCTGCTCGCCGGCTGGCTGGCCGACCGGATCCTCGGCGTCACCGACGCGGCGCCGGCACCCAGCCGGGCCGTGGCCGCGCTCGACGAGCCGATCGCGGTGGTGGCGATGAGCTGCCGCTACCCGGGCGGCGTGGACAGCCCGGAGGAGTTCTGGCGGCTGGTCGCCGAGGGCCGCGACGCGATCGGCCCGTTCCCCGCCGACCGGGGCTGGGACCTCGACGCCATCTACGACCCCGACCCGGACACGCCCGGCACCTCGTACGCCCGCGAGGGCGGCTTCGTCACCGACGTCGGTGGCTTCGACGCCGGCCTGTTCGGCATCTCGCCCCGCGAGGCGCTGGTGATGGACCCGCAGCAGCGCCTGCTGCTGGAGACCGGCTGGGAGCTGTTCGAGCGGGCCGGACTGGCCCCGGCCGACATGCGGGAGAGCGGCACCGGCGTCTTCGTCGGCACCAACGGGCAGGACTACGCCACGCTGCTGATGGCCGCGCGCGCCGACACCGAGGGCTACCAGGCCACCGGCAACGCCGCGGCGGTGGTCTCCGGCCGGCTGTCCTACACGTTCGGCCTGCAGGGCCCCGCCGTCACGGTGGACACCGCCTGCTCGTCGTCGCTCGTCGCGTTGCACCTGGCGGTGCAGGCGCTGCGGGCCGGCGAGTGCGACCTCGCGATGGCCGGCGGTGTCACCGTGATGGCCACCCCCGGGCCGTTCCTGGAGTTCGCCAGGCAACGCGGCCTGGCCGCCGACGGCCGCTGCAAGTCGTTCGCCGGCGCGGCCGACGGCACCGGTTGGGGCGAGGGCGCCGGCCTGGTGCTGCTGCAACGACTCTCCGACGCCCGCCGTGACGGCCGGCCGGTGCTGGCCGTGGTCCGCGGCAGCGCGGTCAACCAGGACGGCGCGAGCAACGGACTGACCGCCCCCAACGGGCCCGCCCAGCAGCGGGTCATCCGGCAGGCCCTCGCCAACGCGGGGCTCACCCCGGCCGACGTGGACGCGGTCGACGGGCACGGCACCGGCACCCGCCTCGGCGACCCGATCGAGGCGCAGGCGCTGCTCGCCACGTACGGGCAGGACCGGCCCGCCGACCGCCCGCTGCTGCTCGGCTCCGTCAAGTCGAACATCGGCCACACCCAGGCCGCCGCCGGCGTCTCCGGCGTGATCAAGATGGTGCTGGCGCTCCAGCACGGCCAGCTCCCGCCGACCCTGCACGTGGACGAGCCGACCCCGCACGTCGACTGGTCCGACGGCGGCGTGGCACTGCTCACCGAGGCCCGGCCGTGGCCGGAGACCGGCCGGCCGCGCCGCGCTGCGGTGTCCGCGTTCGGCGTCAGCGGCACCAACGCCCACGTCGTCCTGGAGGCGGCCCCGCCCGCCGATGACGCCCCGGCCGAGCCGGAGCACGCCGCGCCCCGGCCGGCGCTGCCGCTGCTGCCCTGGCCGCTCTCCGCCGCCGACGACGAGGGACTGCGCGCGCAGGCCGCCCGCCTGGCCGCGACGGACCTCGACGACGAGGCCGCCGCGGTGGCGCGCACGCTCGCCACCGCCCGCTCCCACCTGCGGCACCGCGCGGTGCTGCTGGCCGCCGACCCGGATACCCGGTCGGCCGCGCTGCGCGCCCTGGCGGCGGGGGAGAGCCACAGCGCCCTGCACCGCGACGTCGCCGCGCCCGGCGGCACCCTGGCGATGATCTTCTCCGGTCAGGGCGCCCAGCACGCCGGCATGGGCCGCGAGCTGTACCAGGCGCTGCCCGCGTTCGCCGAGACGCTCGACGAGGTCTGCCAGCACCTCGACGCGCACCTGCCCCGCCCGCTGAAGAGCGTGCTCTTCGCGCCCGAGGGCAGCGACGAGGCCGCGCAGCTCGACCAGACCGCGTTCACCCAGGCCGGGCTGTTCGCCGTCGAGGTCGCGCTGCACCGGCAGCTCGCCGACTGGGGCGTCCGCCCCGACCTGGTCGCCGGGCACTCCGTCGGCGAGATCACCGCCGCGCACGTCGCCGGCGTGCTCACCCTGCCGGACGCCTGCACGCTCGTCGGCCAGCGGGGCAGGCTCATGCAGGCGCTGCCGGCCGGCGGCGGGATGCTCGCCGTCGCCGCCGGGGAGACCGAGGTGACCGACGCGCTCGCCGGGCACGCCGACCGGGCCGCCGTCGCCGCCGTGAACGGCCCGACCGCCGTCGTGGTCGCCGGCGCCGACGACGCGCTGTCCGCGCTCGCCGAGCACTTCATCACCCTCGGCGTACGCACCAAGCGGCTCACCGTCAGCCACGCGTTCCACAGCCCGCTGATGGAGCCGATGCTTGCCGAGTTCGCCACCGTCGCCGCCGGCCTCGACTACGCCGCGCCGGTGGTGCCGTTGGTGTCCAACCTGACCGGCCGGGTCGCCGACGCCGACCTCATCCGCACCCCCGACTACTGGGTGCGGCACGTCCGGGAGGCGGTGCGCTTCGGCGACACCGTCACCCACCTGCGCGACCTCGGTGTCGGCATGCTGCTGGAGGTGGGCCCGGACACGGTGCTCACCGCGCTGGCCGCCGACGCGCTGCCGGACGGCGGCCCGCTGGTCACCGGCGTGCAACGCCCCGGCCGCGACGAGACCGCCGCGCTGCTCGGCGCACTGGCCCGGCTGCACTGCCACGGCGTGACGGTGGACTGGGCGGCGGTGCTGCCCGACGCCGACCCGGTCGCGCTGCCCACGTACCCGTTCCGTCACCAGCGCTTCTGGCCGGTCGCCGACGGCGAGCTGGTCGGCGTCGCCGCGCCGGCCGACACCGACCCGGTCGACGACGCGTTCTGGCAGGTCGTCACCGCCGGCGACGGCGACGCCCTCGCGGCCCGCTTCGGCGTCGACCCGGACCGGCCGTTGCGCGACCAGCTCCCCACGCTCGCCGACTGGCACCAGCGGCGGCGCGCCGACGCGGTCGCCGACGGCTGGCGCTACCGGATCACCTGGCCCCGGCGGCAGCTCACCGCCGGCACCGCCACCGGGGACTGGCTGCTCGTGGTGCCTGGCGACGCGGCGGCCGACCCGGCGGTCCGGATCGCCGAGCTGATCGGCGCGCACGGCGGGACGGTGCGCACGCTCACCGTCGACCCGGCCAGCGTGACCCGCGCCGAGCTGGCCGGGCACCTGCCCGACGGTCCCCATCGGATCGTCTCGCTGCTGGCGCTCGACGAGCGGCCGCACCCGGCGCACCCGGGCGTGCCGGCCGGGCTCACCGGCAACCTCGCGCTGGTCCAGGCCGTCACCGACGTCGCGCCGGTCGGGCCGCTGTGGCTGCTCACCCGGCAGGCCGTCAGCGCCGGCCCCGGTGACCCGCTCACCCGACCGGACGCGGCCACCACCTGGGGACTCGGCCTGGTCACCGCGCTGGAACACCCCGCGCACGCCGGGGGCCTGCTCGACCTGCCCGCCGACCTCGACGCCGACACCGGCGACCACCTGCTGCGGGCGCTGACCAACACCGACGGCGAGGACCAGCTCGCCGTCCGCCCGGCCGGGATCCACCTGCGCCGCCTCGCCCGCGCCCCGCGCCCGACCCGCCCGGACGGCCCGACCTGGACCGCCCCGGACACCGTGCTCATCACCGGCGGCACCGGCGCCATCGGCCGGTACGCCGCCGCCTGGTTCGCCCGGCACGGCGCCCGCACGCTGATCCTGGTCAGCCGGCGCGGCCCGGACGCCCCCGGCGTCGCCGAGACGGTGGCCGAACTGGCCGACCTCGGCGCGCGGGCCCGGGTGGTCGCCGCCGACCTCGCCGACCGGGACGCCGTCGCCGCGCTCGTCGACGGGCTGCGCGCCGACGGCGACACGGTCCGCGCGGTGGTGCACGCCGCCGGCGTGGGCCGCCTCAACCCGCTGCGCGCGGTCACCACCGACGAACTGGCCGACGTGGTCTCCGGCAAGACCGCCGGCGCCCGCCACCTCGACGAACTGCTCGACCCGGCGGCGCTGGAGCTGGTCGTCTACTTCTCCTCCATCGCCGCCGCGTGGGGCGTCGGCGACCACGGCGCGTACGCCGCCGCCAACGCGTTCCTGGACGCCTGGGCGCAGTCCCGCCCGGCCGGCCCGGCCCGGGTGGTGTCGGTCAACTGGGGACCGTGGGCCGGCGGCGGCATGGTCAGCGACGACCACGCCGGCGCGATGAGCCGGCGGGGCGTCACGCTGCTCGACCGGGAACCGGCGATGGCCGCGCTGCGGGCCGCTGTCGAGGGCGACGGCACCGTGCTCACCGTCGCCGACGTGGACTGGGCGCGCTTCGCCCCGGTCTTCGCCGCCGCCCGGCCCCGGCCGCTGATCGGCGACCTGCCCGAGGTGGCGGCCCCGCCCGCCGGCGCCGACCCGGCCGACACCGGCGGCGCGGAGACGCTCGCGGAGCTGCGCAAGCGCCTCGCCGACCTGACCGTCGCCGAGCAGAACCGGCTGCTCGTCGACCTGATCCGCACCGCCGCCGCCGAGGTCATCGGCCACGACAGCCCGTACGCCCTCGACGCCGACCGGCCGTTCCGGGACCTCGGGTTCGACTCGCTGACCGCAGTGGAGCTGCGCGGCCGGCTGGCCCGGCTCACCGGCCTCGCGCCGGCCAGCTCGGTGGTGTTCGACTACCCCACCCCGCAGGCCCTCGCCGAGCACCTGCGCGCCCAGCTCGTCGACGAGTCCTCGGAGCGGGAACTGCCCACCGTGGAGGAGCTGGACCGGCTGGAGGAGGCGCTCACCCGGCGCGAGCACGACGACCTCGGCCGCGTGCGGATCACCATGCGGCTGCACCGGCTGCTGGAACGGCTCGGCGCGGACGAGCCGGCGGAACCCGGCGGCGAGGTGGCCGACCGGCTGCGCACGGCAAGCAACCAGGAGCTCTTCGACCTTCTCGACCGCGATCTCGGGTTGTCCTGAGGCACGCGTGGCACACCAGGGAGCGGAATCGACCATGGCGGACACGGCAGTGGGCACCACCGGACCGGCCGGGGACGAGGCCCGGCTGCGGGAGTATCTGACCCGGGTCGTCACCGAGCTGCACCAGACCCGCCAGCGGCTGCGCGAGGTCACCGCCGAGGAGTCCGAGCCGGTGGCGGTGGTGGCGATGAGCTGCCGCTACCCCGGCGGGATCAGCTCGCCGGAGGAGCTGTGGCGGTTCGTCGCGGACGGCGGCGACGCCATCGGCGACTTCCCCGCCGACCGGGGCTGGGACCTCGACCTGCTGCACCACCCCGACCCGGAGAACGCCGGCACCTCGTACACCGCGGCCGGCGGGTTCCTGGCCGACGCCGGGCAGTTCGACGCCGCGCTGTTCGGCGTCTCGCCCCGCGAGGCGGTCGCCATGGACCCGCAGCAGCGGCTGCTGCTGGAGGTCACCTGGGAGCTGTTCGAGCGCGCCGGCCTGGCCCCGCTGTCGCTGCGCGGCAGCCGCACCGGCGTCTTCGTCGGCACGTCCGGCCAGGACTACGCCGCAGTGCTGCACCGCGCCCCGAACGCCGAGGGGTACGTGCTCACCGGCACCGCCGCCAGCGTGGTCTCCGGCCGGCTCGCCTACACGTTCGGGCTGGAGGGCCCGGCGATCACCGTGGACACCGCCTGCTCGTCCTCGTCGGTCGCGGTGCACCTCGCCTGCCAGTCGCTGCGCGAACGCGAGTGCGGGCTGGCGGTGGCGGGCGGCGCCACCGTGATGGCCACCCCCGGACCGTTCGTCGAGTTCTCCCGGCAGCGCGGGCTGGCCGCCGACGGGCGGTGCAAGTCGTTCGCCGAGGCCGCCGACGGCACCGGCTGGTCCGAGGGCGTCGGCGTGCTGCTGCTGGAACGGCTCAGCGACGCCCGCCGCAACGGTCACCCGGTGCTGGCCGTGATCCGCAGCTCGGCGGTCAACCAGGACGGCGCGTCGAACGGCCTGACCGCCCCGAACGGCCCGTCCCAGCAGCGGGTGATCCGGGCCGCGCTGGCCGGCGCGAAGCTCACCCCCGACCTGGTCGACGTGGTGGAGGCGCACGGCACCGGCACCACGCTCGGCGACCCGATCGAGGCGCAGGCCCTGCTCGCCATGTACGGGAAGGACCGGCCCGCGGACCGGCCGCTGCTGCTCGGCTCGGTGAAGTCGAACCTCGGGCACGCGCAGGCCGCCGCCGGCATCGCCGGGATCATCAAGATGGTCCACGCCATGCGGCACGGGACCGTCCCGGCCACGCTGCACGTCGACGCGCCCACCTCGCACGTCGACTGGACCGCGGGCGCGGTCCGGCTGGTCACCGAGACGACGCCGTGGCCGGACGTGGACCGGCCCCGCCGGGCCGCCGTCTCCTCGTTCGGCATGAGCGGCACCAACACCCACATCGTGCTGGAACAGCCCGCCGAGGAGGCGACCCCGGCGACGCCTGCCGACCGGACCGGGCCGGTGCTGCTCGCCGGCCGGACCCGGACCGCGCTGCGCCGGCAGGCCGAACGCTGGTCCCGGCGCCTGGCCGCCGACCCGGACCTCGCGCCGGCCGACGTGGCCTGGACGTCGGTGGTCTCCCGCTCGCCGCTGGAGCACCGCGCCGTGGTGCTCGCCGCCGACCGGGACGAGCTGACCGGCGCGCTGGACGCGCTCGCCGACGACCGGTCCGCCCCGCCGCTCGTCACCGGCGCCGCCGGGCCGCAGGGCGAGGTCGCGTTCGTCTTCCCCGGCCAGGGCTCGCAGTGGGTCGGCATGGCCGCCGGGCTGCTCGACACCGCGCCGGTGTTCGCGGAGAAGCTGACCGCCTGCGCCGAGGCGCTGCGCCCGTACGTCGACTGGTCGCTGCTCGACGTGCTGCGCGGCGCGCCGGACGCGCCGTCGCTGGACCGGGTGGACGTGGTGCAGCCGGCGCTGTTCGCGGTCGGGGTGTCCCTCGCCGCGCTCTGGCAGTCCTACGGCGTGCAGCCGTCCGCGGTGGTCGGCCACTCGCAGGGCGAGATCGCCGCCGCGCACGTCGCCGGCGGTCTGACCCTGGAGGACGCCGCCGCCGTGGTGGCGTTGCGCAGCACGGTCATCGCGGAGCTGGCCGGCGACGGCGGCATGGTGTCCGTGGCGACCACCGCCGACGAGGCGGCCGAGACGATCACCCGCTGGGAGGGGCGGATCTCCCTCGCCGCGATCAACGGGCCGACCGCGGTGGTGGTCTCCGGCGACGTCGCCGCGCTGGACGAGCTGGTCGCCCACTACGAGTCCCGGGACGTCCGGGTCCGCCGGGTGCCGGTGGACTACGCCTCGCACTCCGCGCACGTGGAACCGCTGCGCGAGCGGCTCCTGGCCCGCCTCGCCGACGTCACGCCGCGCGGCGGCACGGTCCGGTTCCGCTCCACCGTCACCGGCGACTGGCTCGACACCGCCGACCTCGACGCCGACTACTGGTACCGCAACCTGCGGCAGACGGTCGGCTTCGACGACGCGGTCCGCAGCCTCGTCGACGCCGGCTACCGCACCTTCGTCGAGGTGAGCGCGCACCCGGTGCTCACCATGGCGGTGCAGGACAGCGCCGAGGCCACCGGCGGCCCGGGCGCGGCGACCGTCACCGGCACGTTGCGCCGGGACGAGGGCGGCCTGGACCGGTTCCACCGTTCGCTCGCCGCGCTGCACGTCGCCGGCACGGCGGTGGACTGGCGGCCCGCGTTCGCCGGCCACCCGGCCCGCCTGGTCGATCTGCCGACCTACCCGTTCCAGCGGCAGCACCACTGGGTGCCGGCCGGCGAGCCGGCCGCCCCGGCTCCCGCCGCCGCCCTGCTCGACCACCGCTTCTGGGACGCCGTCGACCGCGCCGATCTGGACGCGCTGCGCGACACCCTGGCCGTCGACGACGCCGAGGCCGCCGAGTCGCTGCGCACGCTGCTGCCGGTGCTCGCCGGCTGGCGACGCCGCCAGCAGCAGCACGACCAGCTCGACGGGTGGCGTTACCGCGTCGAGTGGCAGGCCGCGCCCGAACCGGCCGCCGCCGCGCTCGGCGGCACCTGGCTGCTGGCGGTTCCCGCCGGCCTCGACGGCGACCCGGCGGTCGCGGGTGTCCGCGACGCGCTCGCCGCCGCCGGCGCCGACGTGCGCCCACTTGCCGTGGCGCCCGACGCGGACCGGACCGCGCTCGCCGCCGCGCTCACCGTCGCCAATCGGACCGTGCCCGCCGATGCCGTGGCCGACCGGCCTGCCGTCGCGGATCGGACCGCGCTCGCCGCCGCGCTCGCCGACGCCGATCGGACCGTGCCCGCCGATGCCGACGCCGACCGGCCTGCCGACGCCGACGCGGATCGGACCGCGCTCGCCGACGCCGACGCCGATCGGGCCGCGCTCGTCGGCGCCGGGGTCGAGCCGGGCGCGGGCGTCGCCGGGGTGGTGTCGCTGCTGTCCTGGACGGCCCCGAGCGACGCGGAACCGCTGCTGCCCGGTCTCGCCGCCACGCTCGCGCTGACCCATGCGCTCGGCGACACCGGCCTGGCCGCGCCGCTGTGGCTGGTGACCCGCAACGCGGTGGCCGCCGCCGCGTACGACCGTGGCGCCGACCCGGCCCAGGGCGCGGTCTGGGGGCTGGGCCGGGTGGTCGGCGTGGAGGCCCCGCACCGCTGGGGCGGCCTCGTGGACCTGCCCGCCGAGCCCGACGCGCGGTCCGCCGGCCGGCTCGCCGCCCTGCTCGCCGCGCCGGACGGGGAGGACCAGCTCGCCGTGCGCGGCCCCGGCGTCCTGCGCCGCCGCCTGGTCCGCGCGCCGATCGGCGACCGCCCCCCGGTACGCCGCTTCACGCCCACCGGAACCGTGCTGGTCACCGGCGGCACCGGCGGGCTCGGCGCGCGCGCCGCCCGCTGGCTCGCCGACGCCGGCGCCGCGCATGTGGCACTGGTCAGCCGGCGCGGACCGGACGCGCCCGGCGCCACCGAACTGGCCGCCGAGCTGCGCGAGCGGGGTACCCGCGTCACGGTCGCCGCCTGCGACCTCGCCGACCGGGCCGCCGTCGCCGCGCTGCTCGACCGGCTCCGCGCCGACGGCCCGCCGATCCGCGCCGTCCTGCACACCGCCGGCCTGCCGCAGACCACCCCGCTCGCCGACGTCACCGCCGCCGAGCTGGCCGAGGTGACCGCCGGCAAGGTGGCCGGCGCGGCCCACCTGCACGACCTGCTCGCCGGCGACGAACTGGACGCGTTCGTCGTCTACTCGTCCATCGCCGCCACCTGGGGCAGCGCCGGGCAGGCCGGGTACGCGGCCGGCAACGCCTACCTGGACACGCTGGCCCAGCGTCGGCGCGCCGACGGTCTGGCCGGCACCGCGATCGCCTGGGGTTCGTGGGGCGAGGGCGGCATGCACGTGGCCGACTCCGACCGGGCCCTGCGCCGCCGGGGCGTACCGCCGATGGACGCCGACGTCGCGATGAGCGCGCTGCGGCAGGCCCTCGACCACGACGACGTGACGCTCACGGTCGCCGACGTGGACTGGTCCCGGTTCGCCCCCGCGTACGCCTCCGCCCGACGCCGGCCGCTGCTGGAGGGCGTACCGGAGGCGAAGGCCGCGCTCGACGGCGGCGCGCCGGCCGACGACACCGACGACGGCCCGGCGGCGACGCTGCGGGCCCGGCTCGCCGGCCTGGACCCGGCCCGCCGCGAGGAGACGCTCGCCGACCTGGTCCGGGAACTCGCCGCCGACGTGCTCGGCCACGCCGACACCGCCGCGATCCCGGCCACCACCGCGTTCCGGGACCTCGGCTTCGACTCGCTGACCGCGGTGGAGCTGCGCAACCGGCTGGTCACCGCCACCGGTCGGCCGCTGCCCACCACGCTGGTCTTCGACCACCCGACGCCGGTGGCGCTGGCCCGGCTGCTGCGGGACACGCTGCTCGGCGCCGACCCGGCGCCGACCGGGACCACTGTCGCCGCCGTCGGGTCCGGCGAGGAGCCGGTGGCCGTGGTGGCGATGGCCTGCCGATTCCCCGGCGGCGTCGGCGACCCGGCGGCGTTGTGGCGGCTCGTCGCGGACGGCGTGGACACCGTCGGCGGCTTCCCGACCGACCGGGGCTGGGACCCGGACACGCTCGTCGACCCGGCCGCGGCGTCGGCCGGCACCACCTACACCGACCAGGGCGCGTTCCTGGACGACGCCGGTCACTTCGACCCGGTGTTCTTCGGCATCTCGCCCCGCGAGGCCGCCGCCATGGACCCGCAGCAGCGGCTGCTGCTGGAGGCGTCCTGGGAGGCGATCGAGCGGGCCGGCGTGCTGCCGGAGTCGCTGCGTGGTTCCCGCACCGGCGTGTTCGCCGGCACCAACGGGCAGGACTACCGCGCGTTGCTGCTGCTCGCCCCGGACGAGAGCTTCGGCGGCACCGACAACGCGGCGAGCGTGGTGTCCGGCCGGGTGTCGTACGCGCTGGGCCTGGAAGGACCCGCGGTTTCCGTGGACACCGGCTGCTCGTCCTCGCTCGTCGCGTTCCACCTGGCCGTGCAGGCGTTGCGGCGGGGCGAGTGTGACCTGGCGTTGACCGGTGGCGTGACCGTGATGGCGACGCCGGCGCTGTTCGTGGAGTTCTCCCGCCAGCGCGGGCTGGCCGCCGACGGCCGGATCAAGGCGTTCGCCGCCGCCGCCGACGGCACCGGCTGGGGCGAGGGCGTCGGCGTGCTGATGCTGGAACGGCTCTCCGACGCCCGCCGCAACGGTCACCCGGTGCTCGCCGTGGTGCGCGGCAGCGCGATCAACCAGGACGGCGCGTCGAACGGGTTGACCGCGCCGAACGGGCCGTCGCAGCAGCGGGTGATCCGGGCGGCATTGGCGGACGCCGGGTTGTCCACGTCGGACGTGGACGTGGTGGAGGCGCACGGCACCGGCACCACGTTGGGTGACCCGATCGAGGCGCAGGCCGTGCTCGCCACGTACGGGCAGGAGCGGGCCGAACCGCTACTGCTCGGGTCGATCAAGTCGAACCTCGGGCACACCCAGGCCGCGGCCGGCGTCGCCGGGATCATCAAGATGGTCCTCGCGATGCGGCACGGCGTCGTGCCGCCGACGTTGCACGTGGACGCGCCGTCGCCCCACATCGACTGGTCGAGCGGCGCGGTGGAGCTGGTCACCGAGGCGCGGCCCTGGCCGGCGGTGGACCGTCCGCGTCGGGCGGCGGTGTCGTCGTTCGGCATCTCCGGCACCAACGCCCACGTGGTCATCGAGCAGGCGGACGAGCCCGACCCCGGGCCGGCGTCCGCCGCCCCGGGCCTGGTGGACGCCGACGTCCGGCTCTGGCCGGTGTCGGCGCGTACCCGGGCCGGCGTCGCCGCGCAGGCCGCCCGGCTCGCCGCCCACCTGCGCGCCGGCGCGCACCTGGACCCGGCGGCGGTGGCCTGGTCCCTGGCCACCACCCGGTCGGTGTTCGCGCACCGTGCCGCGGTGGTCGGCACGACCGGCGACGAGCTGCTGACGGCGCTGGACGCGCTGGCGTCGGGGACTCCGGCCGGCAACGCGGTGACGGGTTCGGTCGCCGAGCACGGTGCGGGTCCGGTGTTCGTGTTTCCGGGTCAGGGTGGTCAGTCGGTGCGGATGGCTGCCGGTCTGGTGGGCCGGTGTGCGCCGTTCGACGCGCGTCTGGCGGAGTGTCAGCGGGCGTTCGCGCCGTTCCTGGACGTGGATCTGGTGTCGGTGTTGACCGGTGACGATGACGCCTGGTTGGACCGGGTGGAGGTGTTGCAGCCGGTCCTGTTCGCGGTCGGGGTGTCTCTCGCGGAGGTGTGGCGGGCGGCGGGTGTGGAGCCGTCGCTGGTGATCGGGCACTCCCAGGGGGAGATGGCCGCCGCGTGCGTGGCCGGGGTGCTGTCGCTGGACGACGCGGCGAAGGCCGTCATCCTGCGGGCGCGGTCGCTGTCCACCCTGGCGGGTTCCGGCGGGATGCTGGCGGTGGATCTGCCCGCCGATGAGGTGCAGGCGCGCGTCGAGGGTGTGCCCGGCACGGTGGTGGCGGTGCTCAACGGTCCCGGTCACGTGGTGGTGTCCGGGCCGCCCGAGACGCTCGCCGAGCTGCGTCAGCGGTGGGAGGTCGAGGGGGTGCGGGCGAAGCCGGTGCCGTTCAACTACGCCTCGCACAACCCGGGGGTAGAGCGGATCCGCGAGCGGATGCTCACCGACCTGGCGGGGTTGTCGCCGCAGGCGGGTCACACCCGGATGGTCTCCACGGTGACCGGGGACTGGGCTGACCCGCAGGGCATGGATGGGGAGTACTGGTACACGAACCTGCGCCAACCGGTGCGGTTCGAGCAGGCGGTACGCACCGCCATCGCGGCCGGGCACCACACGTTCGTGGAGGTGTCGGCGCATCCGGTGCTCACGATGCCGGTGACCGCGATCCTCGACGACACCGACACGGCGGGGCACACGCTGTCCACGCTGCGCCGGGGTGACGACGACGCGACCCGGCTGCTGACCAGCCTGGCCGCCGCGCACACCCTCGGCCTGCCCGTCGACCTGACCCGCGTCCTCGCCCCCGCGACCACAGTCGACCTGCCCACGTACGCGTTCGACCGGAAGCGGTACTGGCTCACCACCACCGCCCGACCCGCGCACGACGTCGCCTCCGCCGGCCTCCACGACGCCGGGCACCCGCTGCTCAGCGCCGCGCTGCCGGTCGCCGACGACCGGACCGTGGTGCTCACCGGGCGGCTGTCCACGCGTACCCACCCGTGGCTCGCCGACCACGTCGTCGGCCGTACCGTTGTCGTCCCCGGCACCGCGCTCGCCGACATGGTGATCCGGGCCGGCGACGAGGTCGACGCCGGTCAGGTCGGCGACCTCACCCTGATCAGCCCGCTCGTGCTGCCTGCCACCGGCGCGGTCCAGGTGCAGGTCCGCGTCGGCGCGCCCGGCGACACCGGCGAACGGGCCGTCACGCTGCACTCCCGCCCCGCCGACGACGGCGACGCCGACTGGACCCGGCACGCCGAGGGCCTGCTGCTGCCGCAGCTTCCCGAGCCCGCACCCGGACCGGGGGAGTGGCCGCCGGCCGGCGCCGTCGAGGTCGACGCGGACCTGGACGCCTGGTACGCCGGCACCGCCGAGGCCGGCCTCACCTACGGTCCCGCGTTCCGCTGCCTGCACCGCGTCTGGCGGCACGGCGACGAGGTGTACGCCGAGGTGGCGCTCCCCGACGCGCAGGCCGCCGACGCGTCCCGGTTCGGCCTGCACCCGGCCCTGTTCGACGCCGCGCTGCACGCCACCGGCCCCACCGCGCTGCTCGGCACGCCGGCCGAGGCCGGCAGCGGCTGGCTGCCGTTCACGTTCCGCGCGGTCACCCTGCACGCCCACGGCGCCACCCGACTGCGGGTGACGATCCGTTCGCTCGGCCCCGACACGGTCGCCGTGACGCTCGCCGACCCGGCCGGTCGCCCGGTCGCCACCGTCGAGTCGTTGACCTTCCGCCCGGTCGCCGCCGGCCAGGACGACGGCGTCGCCGCGCTGCGCCGCACCGCCGTGTTCCACCTCGACTGGACGCCGCTACCGGCCACCGACACCGCCGCCGCCCCGGCCCGCTGGGCGCTACTCACCGGCGAGCGCACCGACCCGGCCCGCGCCGGCGAGGCCGCCGACGACCCGGCCCGGGACGGCCAGGCCGCCGAGGACCGGGCCGGTGGTGATCACGCCGACCTGGCCGGGGCGCTGACCGCCGCCGGCCACCGGGTGAGCGTCCACCCCGACCTGGACGCGCTGCTCGCCGCTGTGGACGGCGACGACGACGTACCGGAGATCGTGGTCGACCTGCGCGGTGGTCCCGTCCCGGACCCGGAGCGGGTGGACGCGGACGCCCACTCCGCCGCCCGCGACACGCTCGCGCTGGTGCGGCGGTGGCTTGCCGAACCGCGGCTGGCCGACGCCCGACTGGTGCTGACCACCCGGGGGGCGGTCGCCGCCGCGCCCGGCGAGGCGCCCCGCGACCCGGCCCGCGCCGCGGTCTGGGGGCTGGTCCGCTCCGCCCAGTCCGAACACCCCGGCCGGTTCACGCTGCTCGACCTGGACGACGCCGCCGCCACACCCGACGCGGTGCCCGCCGCGCTCGCGTCCGGCGAACCGCAGCTCGCGCTCCGCGACGGCGCCGCCCTGACCCCCCGACTGGTCCGGGCCCGGGACACCGGCGTGCTGACCCCGCCCGGTGACCAGCAGCCGTGGCGGCTCGACGTCACCGAGAAGGGCACGCTGGAGAACCTGGCGCTGCTGCCGGTGCCGGTCGAGGCCGGCGCGGTGCCGGCCGGGCACGTCGCGGTCGAGATGCGCGCCTCCGGCCTCAACTTCCGGGACGTGGTGCTGGCCCTCGGCATGGTCCCCGGCCAGGAGGTGCTCGGCAGCGAGGGCGCCGGCGTGGTCCGCGAGGTCGGCCCCGGCGTCACCGACCTGAAGCCCGGCGACCGGGTGATGGGCATCTTCGCCGGCTCGTTCGCCACCGTCGCGGTCACCGACCACCGCATGGTCACCCGCATCCCGGACGGCTGGTCCTACGCGGAGGCCGCCGGCGTGCCTGTGGTCTTCCTGACCGCCTGGTACGGGCTGGTCGAGCTGGGCCGGCTCACCGCCGGGGAGTCGGTGCTGGTGCACGCCGCCACCGGCGGTGTCGGCATGGCCGCCGTGCAGATCGCCCGGCACCTCGGCGCCGAGGTCTACGGCACGGCCAGCCCCGGCAAGTGGCCGGTGCTGCGCGGCACCGGTCTCGACGACGCGCACATCGCCTCCTCACGCTCGCTGGACTTCGTCGACGAGTTCCGGGCCCGCCGCGACGGGCGCGGCGTCGACGTGGTGCTCAACTCGCTCGCCGGCGCGTACGTGGACGCGTCGCTGCGGATGCTCGACGGCGGCGGCCGGTTCGTCGAGATGGGCAAGACCGACCCGCGCGACCCGGCCCAGGTCGCCGCCGACCACCCCGGCGTCAGCTACCAGGGCTTCGACCTGATGGCCGCCGGCCCGGCCGTCGTCGGGCGGATGCTGGCGGAGCTGATGGCATTGTTCGCCGCCGGCGCGCTGCGCCCGCTGCCCCGCCGCACCTGGGACGTCCGCCGAGCGCCCGAGGCGTTCCGCTTCCTCAGCCAGGCCCGGCACGTCGGCAAGCTCACGCTGAGCATCCCGCCGGCGCCCCGGCTCGACGGCACCGTCCTGGTCTCCGGCGCCACCGGCACGCTCGGCGCGCTGCTCTGCCGGCACCTGGTCGCCGCGCACGAAGCGCGGCACCTGCTGCTGGTCAGCCGGCGCGGCCCGGACGCCGAGGGCGCCGACGAGCTGCTCGCCGACCTGAAGGCCGGCGGCGCGGAGGTGCAACTCGTCGCCGCCGACCTGGCCGACCCGGACGCGGTCGCCGACGTGCTGTCCCTGGTGGACCGGCGGCACCCGCTGCGCGCCGTGGTGCACACCGCGGGCGTCGTCGACGACGCCACCGTCGAGAAGCTCACCCCGGACCGGCTCGCCGCGGTGCTGCGCCCCAAGGTCGACGCGGCCTGGAACCTACACCGCGCCACCCGCGACCACGAGCTGACCGCGTTCGTGCTCTACTCCGCCGCCGCCGGCCTGATGGGCGGCCCGGGGCAGGGCAACTACGCGGCCGGCAACGCGTTCCTCGACGCGCTCGCCGAGCACCGGCGCGCGTCCGGCCTGCCGGCGGTCTCCCTGGTCTGGGGCCTGTGGGCCACCGCCAGCGGCATCACCGGCCACCTCGGCACGGTGGACCGGCGGCGGCTGGAGCGCAGCGGCCTGGTGGCGCTCACCGACGACGAGGCGCTGGCGCTGTTCGACGCCACCTGGCGTTCCGAGCGGCCCACGCTGATGCCCGCCAAAATCAGCACGAAGGGCGCCGGCGGTCCGATCCACCCGCTGCTCACCGCGCTGGTCCGGGCGGGCGCGCGTCGCGGCGCGGTCACCGAGGCGGCCGGCGGCCCGGCGTACGCGGAGACGCTGCGCGGCCTGTCCGGCGAGAAGCGCGAGCGGGCGCTGCGGGACCTCGTGCTGGCGCACGTCGCCGTGGTGCTCGGCGTCGGCGACCCGGCCGCGGTCGAGCCGGACCGCGCGTTCCGGGAACTCGGCTTCGACTCGCTCACCGCGGTCGAGCTGCGCAACCGCCTCGGCGCGGCCACCGGGCTGCGGCTGCCGGCGACGCTCGTCTTCG
The DNA here is from genome assembly GCF_044455315.1 of Micromonospora sp. NPDC051300. NCBI lineage: Bacteria > Bacillati > Actinomycetota > Actinomycetes > Micromonosporales > Micromonosporaceae > Micromonospora > Micromonospora sp. NPDC051300. The sequence goes on from NZ_JBITEP010000005.1 coordinate 102,520, forward strand.
ACAACCCGACGCCCGCCGCGCTCGCCGCCCACCTCGCCACGCGGATCGCCGTCCCGGACGGCGCGGCCGACCCCGCCGCCGGCGTCGGGCGGGACCTCGACCGGCTGGAGGCGGCGCTGGCCGGCCTCGACCCGGACGACGAGGCGTTCCGCGGCGTCACCGAACGGCTGCACGGCCTGCTGGACCGGCTGACCGCGCGGGAGGCGTCCGCCGACGACGGCGACCTGGAGTCGGCCACCACCGAGAACATCTTCGACCTGATCGACCGCGAGCTGGAGACGTCTTGACCGCCGGCCGCGACGACATCGGTACGCCGAGTGAGGTAGGACCCACGGTGAACAGCGAGGACGAGAAGTACGTCGAGTACCTGAAGCGTACGACCTCGGAGCTGCGGCGCACCCGGCGGCGGCTGCGGGCGCTGGAGGCCCGCGACACCGAGGGAATCGCAGTGGTGGCGATGACCTGCCGCTACCCGGGCGGCGTCGGATCGCCCGAGGAGCTGTGGGAGTTGGTGCGCGACGGCCGCGACGGGATCGGCCCGTTCCCCGCCGACCGGGGCTGGGACCTCGACCGGTTGTTCCACAGCGACCCGGACCACCCCGACACCAGCTACGTGCGGGAGGGCGGCTTCGTCTACGACGCCGGGGACTTCGACGCCGACCTGTTCGGCATCAGCCCTCGCGAGGCGGTCGCCATGGACCCGCAGCAGCGGCTGCTGCTGGAGGCGAGCTGGGAGGCGTTCGAACGCGCCGGGCTGCCGCTGCCGGCGGTGCGGGGCAGCCGAACCGGCGTGTTCGTCGGCGCCGCCGCGCACGGCTACGACGCCATCCTCGCGCAGGCCGGGCAGGATGCCGGGGGGCACTCGCTCACCGGCAACTCGACGAGCATCGTCTCCGGCCGGATCGCGTACACGCTCGGCCTGGAGGGGCCGGCGGTCACCATCGACACCGCCTGCTCGTCGTCGTCGGTGGCGATCCACCTGGCCGTGCAGGGCCTGCGCAACGGCGACTGCGAGCTGGCGCTGGCCGGCGGCGTCACCGTGATGCCCACCCCGGCGGTGTTCGTCGGCTTCAGCCGCCAGCGCGGGCTGGCCGCCGACGGCAGGTGCAAGCCGTTCGCCGCCGCCGCCGACGGCACCGGCTGGTCCGAGGGCGTCGGCATGCTGCTGCTGGCCCGCCTCTCCGACGCGCAGAAGCACGGCTACCCGGTGCTCGCGGTGATCCGCGGCAGCGCGGTCAACCAGGACGGCGCGTCCAACGGGTTGAGCGCCCCGCACGGCCCGTCGCAGGTGCGGGTGATCCGGCAGGCGCTGGCCAACGCGCGGCTCACCCCCGACCAGGTCGACGTGGTGGAGGCGCACGGCACCGGCACCACGCTCGGTGACCCGATCGAGGCGCAGGCGCTGCTGGCCACGTACGGGCAGGAGCGGGAGACGCCGCTGCTGCTCGGCTCGGTCAAGTCGAACCTGGGCCACACCCAGGCCGCCGCCGGTGTGGCCGGCGTGATCAAGATGGTGCTGGCCGTCCGGCACGGCGTCGTTCCGCCCACGCTGCACGTGGACGAGCCGTCGCCGCACATCGACTGGACCGCCGGCGCGGTCACCCTCGCCACCGAGGCGACCCCCTGGCCGGCCACCGACCGGCCGCGCCGCGCCGCGGTGTCCTCGTTCGGCGTGTCCGGCACCAACGCGCACACCGTCATCGAGCAGGCCCCCGAACCGGAGCCGGCGTCGGCCGAGGACGAGCCGGCCCCGGTCGCCCGGCCGGTGGTGCCGGTGCTGCTCTCCGCCCGCTCCGCCGACGCGCTCGCCGCCCAGGCCGGCCGCTGGGCCGCCCGGCTCGCCGCCGCGCCCGAGACGCGCCCGCTCGACGTCGCGTACTCCTCGGTGGTGGCCCGGTCGGTGCTCGACCACCGGGCCGTGGTCGCCGCCGCCGGCCCGGACGACCTGGTCGCCGCGCTGCGCGCGCTCGCCGCCGGTGAGCCGGCCGGCACCGTGCGCACCGGCGCCGGCACGCCCCGCGGCCAGCTCGCGGTGCTCTTCTCCGGGCAGGGCGCGCAGCGTGCCGGCATGGGCCGGGAGCTGTACGCGCAGTTCCCGGTGTTCGCCGCCGCGCTGGACGAGGTGTGCTCCTACCTGGACCGGGCGCTGCCCCGGCCGCTGACGGAGGTGCTGTTCGACGACGGCGACCTGCTGGACCAGACCCGGTTCACCCAGGCCGGCCTGTTCGCGGTCGAGGTGGCGCTGTTCCGCCTCGTCGAGTCGTTCGGCCTGACGCCCGACCTGGTCGGCGGCCACTCCATCGGCGAGGTCACCGCCGCGCACGTGGCCGGGGTGCTGACGCTGGAGCACGCCGCCGCGCTGGTCGCCGCGCGGGGCCGGCTCATGCAGGCGCTGCCGGCCGGCGGCGCGATGCTCGCCGTGGCCGCGCCCGAGGCCGACGTGCGCGCCACGCTCACCGACCCGGACGAGCCGGTCGACGTCGCCGCCGTCAACGGCCCGGCCGCCGTGGTGCTGTCCGGCGCGGCCGACGCGATCGACCGGCTGGAACGACTCTGGCGGGACCGGGGCGTCCGCACCCGACGGCTGACCGTCAGCCACGCGTTCCACAGCCCGCTGATGGAGCCGGTGCTGGCGCGCTTCCGGGCGGTGCTGGAGCGGCTGATGTTCGCCGCGCCGACGCTGCCGGTGGTGTCCAACGTGACGGGCGAGCTGGCCGACCCGGACGAGATCCGCACCGCCGACTACTGGGTGCGGCACGTCCGGGAGGCGGTCCGCCACGCCGACGGCGTGCACGCGCTGCGCGCCGCCGGCGCGGACACGTTCCTGGAGCTCGGCCCCCGCGCCGTGCTCACCCCGCTGACCGCCGACATCCTGCCCGGCGAGCCGGTCCGTGCAGTCGCCGCGCAACGCGGTGACCGCCCCGAGGTCGAGGCGTTGCTGGCCGCGCTCGCCGAGCTGCACGTGCACGGCCACCCGGTCGCCTGGGCCGACTGGTTCGCCGGCACCGGCGCGCGCCGGACCGATCTGCCCACGTACGCGTTCCAGCGCGAGCGCTACTGGGCCGGCGACGGTGCGGCGCGCCCCGAGGTTCGCGGCGACGGCGCGGACGGTGACTTCTGGGCCGCCGTGGAACGCGGCGACCTGCCGGCCGTGGCGTCCGAGCTGGCCGTGCAGGACGACCCGGACGCGGTCGCCGCGCTCGGCCCGGCCGTGCCGGTGCTGTCCTCGTGGCGGCGGGCCCGGCAACGCGACGCGGTGCTGGACGGCTGGTCGTACCGCGTCGAGTGGGAGGCGGTCCGTCCCGCGCCCACCCCGGCGCTGACCGGCCGCTGGCTGGTCGTCGCCGCCGACGACCCGGCGCCCTGGGCGGCGCCGCTCACGGCTGCCGGCGCCGACGTCGACGTGCTCACCGTGCCCGCCGACACCGACCGCGGCGACCTGGCCGACCTGCTGCGCGGCCACCACGAGGCGGGCTGGCGCGGTGTGCTCTGCGTGCTGCCCGGCCCGGACGGACCGCACTCCGACGCGCCCGCCGTGCCGGCCGGGACCGCGCTGCTGCTCACGCTGGTCCAGGCGCTCGCCGACACCGGCCGGGCCGGCCGGCTGTGGTGCGTCACCCGGGGCGCGGTCTCGGTGGGCGGCGGCGAACCACTCGTCGACCCGTACGCGGCCGCCGCCTGGGGCCTCGGCCGGACGGTCGCGCTGGAACAACCGGACCGCTGGGGCGGCCTGGTCGACCTGCCCGCCGACGCCACGCCGCAGCGGGTCGACGCCGACGCGCTGCGCGCGGTGCTCGTCGACGGCGGCCACGACGAGGTGGCCGTCCGGCCGCACGGCACCTTCGGCCGCCGGCTCGTCCCCGCCGCCGCCCCCACCGGCCCCGGCTGGCGGCCGACCGGCACGGTGCTGGTCACCGGCGGCACCGGCGCTCTCGGCCGGCAGGTCACGCGGTGGCTGCTCGCCGCCGGCGCGACCGAGGTGGTGCTCGCGTCCCGGCGCGGCCCCGACGCGCCCGGCGCCGCCGACCTGGCCGCCGAGCTGCCCGGCGCCCGGGTGGTCCGCTGCGACGTCACCGACCCCGCCGCCGTCGCCGCGCTGGTCGCCGACCTGCCCGCGCTGACCGCCGTGGTGCACGCCGCCGGCACCGTCGACGACGGCATCCTCGACGGCCTCGACCCGGCCCGGATGCGGGGGGTGCTGGACGGTAAGGTCCGCGCCGCCCGGGTGCTGCACGACGCCACCACCGGCCGCCGGCTCGACGCGTTCGTGCTCTTCTCCTCGCTCGCCGGCGTGCTCGGCAGCGCCGGGCAGGGCAACTACGCGGCGGCCAACGCCTTCCTGGACGCGTTCGCCGCCTGGCGGCGTGACCTCGGGCTGCCGGCCACCGCCGTCGCGTGGGGCGCCTGGGCCGCCGACGGGATGGCCGCCGCCAGCGCCGAGCTGACCGCGCGGCTGACCCGGGGCGGCGTCAACCCGCTCCCGGCCGAGCAGGCCGCCGCCGCGCTCGGCCGGGTCGTCGGCGCCGCCGGGCCGGCCGTCGTCGTCGCCGACGTCGACTGGGGCCGCCTCGCCGCCGTACGCGGCCGGAACGCGCCGCTGCTCGCCGGCCTGCCCGGTGTGCCCACCGGACCCGCGGTGGTCGCCCCGGCGGTGGTGGTCGGCAGGTCTCTGGCACAGCTCACCGAGCTGGTCCGCACCCAGGCGGCGCTGGTGCTCGGCCACCCGGCCGGCCGGCCGCTGCCCGACCGCACGTTCCGCGACCTGGGCTTCGACTCGCTCACCGCGGTCGAGCTGCGCAACCGGCTCGCCGCCGAGACCGGTACGACGCTGCCCGCCACGCTCGTCTTCGACCATCCCACGGTCGCCGAACTCGCCGCCCACCTGCACGACGCCACCGCGGACCCGACCGGCGGCGCGGTCGTCGCCGCCGACGTCGACAGGCATCGCGAACCCGTCGCCATCGTGGCGATGAGCTGCCGGTTCCCCGGCGGCGTGGCCAGCCCCGAGCAGCTCTGGGACCTGGTCGCCGGCGGCGTCGACGCGCTCTCGCCGATGCCTGAGGAACGCGGCTGGAACGTCGCCGAGCTGTACCACCCCGACCCCGAGCACCTCGGCACGAGCTACGTGCGGGAGGGCGGCTTCGTCGACTCCGCCGGCGCGTTCGACCCGGCGTTCTTCGGCATCAGCCCCCGCGAGGCGCTCGCCATGGACCCGCAGCAGCGCCTGCTGCTGGAGGCGAGCTGGGAGGCGTTCGAACGGGCCCGCCTCGACCCGGCCGCGCTGCGCGGCAGCCGCACCGGCGTCTACGTCGGCACCAACGGCCAGGACTACGGCTCGCTGCTGCTGGCCTCCGGGGACGGCGACGAGAACTACCTGGCCACCGGCGTGTCCGCAAGCGTCATCTCCGGCCGGCTCGCGTACACCTTCGGGTTGCACGGCCCGGCGGTCACCGTCGACACCGCCTGCTCGGCCTCGCTCGTCGCGTTGCACCTCGCCGCGCAGGCGTTGCAGTCGGGGGAGTGCGACCTCGCGCTGGCCGGTGGCGCCACCGTGATGGCCACCCCCGGCATCTTCGTCGGCTTCTCCCGGCAGCGGGGCCTGGCCGCCGACGGCAGGTGCAAGCCGTTCGCCGGTGCCGCCGACGGCACCGGCTGGGGCGAGGGCGTCGGCCTGCTGGTGCTCCAGCGGCTCTCCGACGCCCGCCGCGACGGCAACCCGGTCCTCGCCGTGGTACGCGGCAGCGCGGTCAACTCCGACGGCGCGTCCAACGGGCTGACCGCCCCCAACGGGCCGGCCCAGCAGCGGGTCATCCGACAGGCTCTCGCGAACGCCGGGCTCGCCCCCGACCAGGTCGACGCCGTCGAGGCACACGGCACCGGCACCACGCTCGGCGACCCGATCGAGGCGCAGGCGCTGATCGCCACCTACGGCCGGGACCGGGACACCGACCGGCCGCTGTGGCTCGGCTCCGTCAAGTCCAACCTGGGCCACACCCAGGCCGCCGCCGGCGTCGCCGGCGTGATCAAGATGGTGCTGGCGCTGCGGCACGGCGTGCTGCCGCCCACCCTGCACGTCGACGAGCCCACCCCGCACGTCGACTGGTCCGCCGGCACCGTCGCGCTGCTCACCGAGGCCCGCCCCTGGCCGGCCGCGGACCGGCCCCGCCGGGCCGGCGTCTCCTCGTTCGGCATCAGCGGCACCAACGTGCACACCATCCTGGAGCAGGCGCCGCCGGAGGAACCGGCCCCGCACGACGACGACGCCGGGCCGGCCGGGGAACTGCCCTGGACGCTGTCCGGGCGCAGCGCCGCCGCGCTCGCCGCCCGCGCCCGCGACCTGCGGGCACGCCTCGACGCCGTACCGGACACCGCGCTGCCCGACCTGGCCTGGTCGCTGGCCACCACCCGCAGCGCCCACGAGCACCGCGCGGTGGTGCTCGCCGCCGGCCGCGACGACCTGGCCGCAGCGCTGGGCGCGCTCGCCGACGGCCGTGGAGCGCCGGACACCGTCACCCGCGTCCCCGGTACGCCTGGCGACGTGGTCTTCGTCTTCCCCGGCCAGGGTTCGCAGTGGACCGGCATGGCCGCCGACCTGCTCGACACCGCTCCGGTGTTCGCCGAGACGTTCGCCGCCTGCGCGGCGGCGCTGCGCCCGCACGTCGACTGGTCCCTGACCGACGTGGTGCGCGGCGTGCCCGGCGCGCCGTCGCTGGAGCGGGTGGACGTGGTGCAGCCGGCGCTGTTCGCGGTCGGCGTCTCCCTGGCCGCGCTGTGGCGCTCCTACGGCGTCCACCCGTCGGCGGTCGTCGGCCACTCCCAGGGCGAGATCGCCGCCGCGTACGTCGCCGGTGGGCTCAGCCTCGACGACGCCGCCACGGTGGTGGCGTTGCGCAGCCGGATCATCGCCGGCATCGCCGGCGACGGCGGCATGGTCTCCGTCGCCACCACCGCCGAGGAGGTGACCGCGACGATCGGCCGCTGGGACGGGCGGGTCTCGCTCGCCGCGGTCAACGGCCCGACCGCGGTGGTGGTCTCCGGCGACTCCGCCGCGCTCGACGAGCTGGTCGCCCACTACCAGGGGCGGGACGTGCGGGTGCGCCGGGTGCCGGTGGACTACGCGTCGCACTCCGCGCACGTCGAACCGCTGCGGGAGCGGCTGCGCGAGCTGCTCGCCGGCCTGCGCCCGCGTACCGGCGACGTCCGGTTCCGGTCCACGGTGACCGGCGACTGGTTCGACACCGCCGGCCTGGACGCCGACTACTGGTACCGCAACCTGCGGCAGACGGTCGGCTTCGACGCCGCCGTGCGCGACCTCTCCGCCACCGGCCACCAGACGTTCGTGGAGGTCAGCGCGCACCCGGTGCTGACCATGGCGATGCAGGAGAGCGTCGAGTCGGCCGCCGCCGACCCGGCCGCCGTCACCGTGACCGGCACGCTGCGCCGCGACGAGGGTGACCTGGCCCGCTTCCACCGCGCGGTCGCCGAGGTGTACGCCGGCGGCGCCGCCGTCGACTGGCGGCCCGCGTTCGCCGGCCGGCCGGCCCGCCGGCTCGACCTGCCCACGTACCCGTTCCAGCGGCAGCTCTACTGGCCGCGCCCGGCCGCCCCGACCGCCCCGGTGGTGGCCGGCACGGTCGAGGTGGACGAGGTCGACGCCCGGTTCTGGGCGGCCGTCGAGGCCGAGGATCCGGCCGCGGTCGGCGCCGAGCTGGCCGACGCCGCCGAGGTGCCCACCGACGCCCTCACCGCGCTGCTGCCGGCGCTCGCCGCCTGGCGTCGCCGGCACCGCGACCAGGCGACCGTCGACTCGTGGCGCTACCGCGACGGGTGGCTCCCCGTCGCTCCCGACGGCCCCGCCGCGCCGACGCTCACCGGCGCCTGGTGGGTGGTCACCGGCGCCGACGCCGACGGCGAGCCGGTGGCGGCCGCGTTGCGCCGGCACGGCGCCGCGGTCGTCGAGATCGCGTTGACCGGCACGCCCGACCGGGACGCGCTCACCGACCGGCTGCGCGAGCTACACCGGGACACCCCGCCCGCCGGCGTGGTCTCGCTCCTGCCGGCCGACGAGACGCCGCTGCCCGGCCACCCGCACGTGCCGGCCGGATTCGCCGGCACCGTCACGCTCACCCAGTCGCTCGGCGACGCCGGTGTCCGCGCGCCGCTGTGGACGCTCACCCGGGGCGCGGTCTCCACCGGCCCCGGCGACCCGCTGACCCACCCGACGCAGCAGCTCGCCTGGGGCTTCGGCCGGATCGCGGCGCTGGAACACCCGGACCGCTGGGGTGGCCTGGTCGACCTGCCGGACACCGTGGACGACCGCACCGCCATCCGGCTCGCCCGGGTCCTCGCCGGCGCGGACGGGGAGGACCAGGTCGCGCTGCGCTCCACCGGCGCGTACGGGCGGCGGCTGCTGCGCGCCCCGCTGGGTGACACGCCCGCGCCGCGCGACTGGCGGTCCACCGGCACCGCGCTGGTCACCGGCGGCACCGGCGCGCTCGGCGGGCACGTGGCCCGCTGGCTCGCCGCGAACGGCGTCGACCACCTGGTGCTGCTGAGCCGGCGCGGCCGGTCCGGCGACGGCGTCGCCGAGCTGGCGGCCGAGCTGACCGCGCTGGGCGCCCGGGTCACGGTGGTGGCCTGCGACGCCGCCGACCGGGACGCGCTCGCCGGGGTGCTGGCCGACATCCCCGCCGAACATCCCCTCCGCGTCGTCGTGCACACCGCCGCCGTGCTGGACGACGCGGTGATCGGCGCGCTGACCCTGGACCAGCTCGACCACGCGCTCGCCGCCAAGGTCACCGCCGCGGTCAACCTGCACGAGCTGACCCGCGACCACGACCTCGACGCGTTCGTGCTGTTCTCCGCGATGGCCGGCACCGTGGGCAGCTCCGGCGTCGGCAACTACGCCCCCGGCAACGCCTACCTCAACGCGCTCGCCGAACACCGGCGCGACCTCGGCCTGCCGGCCACCTCGATCGCCTGGGGCGCCTGGGGCGGCGGCGGCATGGCCGACGGCGAGTTCGGCCGGATGCTGCACCGCCACGGCGCGCCCGAGATGCATCCCCGGCTGGCGATCGCCGCGCTGCACCAGGCGCTCGCCCACGACGAGACGTTCCTGACCATCTCCAACATCGCCTGGGACCGGTTCCGGATCGCGCTCACCGCCACCCGCCCGGCCCCGCTGATCGCCGAGATCCCCGAGGTGCGGCGGCTCGCCGCCGACCGGGAGCCGGCGGAGACCACCGAGGCCGAGCCGACCGGCGCGTTCGCCCGGATGGCGTCCGCGCAACGCCGGCAGGCGCTGCTCGACCTGGTCCGCGACCAGGCGGCCACGGTCCTGAAGTACGACGGCGGCCAGGCCGTCGACCCGCACCACGCGTTCCGGGACCTCGGCTTCGACTCGGTCACCGCGGTCGAGCTGCGCAACCGGCTCGGCACCGCCACCGGGCTGCGGCTGCCGGTCACGCTGGTCTTCGACTACCCGACCGCCACCGTGCTGGCCCGGCACCTGGACGAGGAACTGGGCGGCGGCGCCGGGATCGAGGCGGCGGCCGTCGGCCCCACGCCGCTGTCCGACGACGAGCCGGTCGCGATCGTCGCCATGTCCTGCCGGTTCCCCGGCGGCGTCACCGACCCCGAGCGGTTCTGGCAGTTGCTGCACTCCGGCCGGGACGCGGTCTCGGACCTGCCCGGCGACCGCGGCTGGGACGTCGACCGGCTCTACGACCCCGACCCCTACTCCGCCGGCACCTCCTACGTCCGCACCGGCGCGTTCCTCTACGACGTGGCCGACTTCGACGCCGGGTTCTTCGGCATCTCACCGCGCGAGGCGGTGGCCATGGACCCGCAGCAGCGCCTGCTGTTGGAGACGTCGTGGGAGGCGATCGAGCGGGCAGGGGTTGACCCGGGTGGCTTGCGGGGTTCACGAACAGGGGTGTTCGTCGGCACGAACGGACAGGACTATGGGGCCCTGTTGATGGTGTCCGCGGACGAGGTCGAAGGGTTCGCGAGCACCGGGAACGCGGCGAGCGTGGTCTCGGGGCGGGTGGCGTACGTGTTGGGGTTGGAAGGACCTGCGGTCTCGGTGGACACGGCGTGTTCGTCGTCGCTGGTCGCGCTGCACCTGGCGGCGGCCGCGCTGCAACGCGGCGAGTGCGACCTGGCGCTCGCCGGCGGCGTGACGGTCATGTCGACCCCCGGACTGTTCGTCGAGTTCTCCCGGCAGCGCGGCCTCGCTCCCGACGGGCGGTGCAAGGCGTTCGCCGCCGCCGCGGACGGAACCGGATGGGGGGAGGGCGTCGGGATGCTCCTGGTCGAACGGCTCTCCGACGCCCGGCGCAACGGGCACCCGGTGCTCGCCGTGCTGCGCGGCAGCGCGGTCAACCAGGACGGCGCGTCGAACGGGCTCACCGCGCCAAACGGCCCGTCGCAGCAGCGGGTGATCCGGGCGGCGCTGGCCGCCGCGCGACTTGGCCCGGCCGACGTGGACGTGGTGGAGGCGCACGGCACCGGCACCACGCTCGGCGACCCGATCGAGGCGCAGGCGCTCATCGCGACGTACGGGCAGGGCCGGGACGACGTCGAACCGCTGCTGCTCGGCTCGGTGAAGTCGAACATCGGCCACACCCAGGCCGCCGCCGGCGTCGCCGGTGTGATCAAGATGATCCTGGCCATGCGGGCCGGCGTCGTCCCGACGACGCTGCACGTGGACGCGCCGTCGCCGCACATCGACTGGTCGGCCGGCGCGGTGGAACTGGTCACCGAGAACCGGCCCTGGCCGGGCGGCGGGTCCGCCCGCCGGGCGGCGGTGTCGTCGTTCGGCATCTCCGGCACCAACGCGCACGTCATCCTGGAACTCCCCGACGAGGCTGCCACCGAGGCGGACGCCGCCCGACCCGGCCTGCTGGACGCCGCCGTCGTGGCCTGGCCGGTGTCGGCGCGGACCCGCGACGGGCTCGCCCGGCAGGCCCAGCGGCTGTCCCGGCACCTGCGCGCCGACCCGGCCGACCCGGCCGTGGTGGCGTGGTCGCTGGCCGCCACCCGGTCGGCGTTCGACAGGCGTGCCGTCGTGCTCGGGTCGTCGGTGCAGGAGTTGCTGTCCGGTCTGGACGCGCTCGCGTCCGGTACGCCGTCGCCGGCGGTGGTGACCGGCACGGCGGAGCGGCCCGCCGGCCCGGTGTTTGTGTTCCCGGGTCAGGGTGCGCAGTCGGCGGGGATGGCTGCCGGTCTGGTGGGTCGGTGCGCGCCGTTCGACGCGGCGTTGGCCGAGTGCCAGGTGGCGTTGGCTCCTTTCCTCGATGTGGATCTGGTGTCGGTGTTGACCGGCGGTGACGAGTCGTGGTTGGAGCGGGTGGAGGTGGTGCAGCCGGTCCTGTGGGCCGTGGGTGTCGCCTTGGCGGCGGTGTGGCGGCATGTCGGGGTGGTGCCGCAGGCGGTGATCGGGCATTCGCAGGGCGAGATCGGCGCCGCGTGCGTGGCCGGAATCCTGTCCCTGGACGACGGGGCCAAGACGGTGGCCCTGCGGTCGCGGGCCCTGTCCGCGCTGCGCGGCACCGGCACGATGGCCTCGGTCGACCTGTCCGCCGACGACGTCACCGCCCGGCTGGCGGCAAGCGCGACGGCGTCGGTCGGCGCGGAGTCCGACGGCGCCGGCACCGGTCCGGCCCCGACCGGATCACGGTTCGCGGGTGTGGGGGTCGCGGCGGTCAACGGTCCGGCGACCGTGGTCGTCTCGGGTCCGCCGCAGGCCGTCGCCGATCTGGTGGACGCGTGTCAGGCCGACGGGATCCGGGCCCGGTTGATCCCGGTCGACTACGCGTCGCACTCGGCGGCGGTCGAGGAGGTCGCGCAGCAGTTGCGCACCGACCTGGCCGACGTCACCCCACAGCCCGGTCATACCCGTCTGGTGTCGACGTTGACCGGGGACTGGGTGGACCCGGCGACGATGACCGCGGACTACTGGTACGACAACCTGCGCCGCACGGTGCGGTTCGACACGGCCGTGCGCACGGCGGTCGAGGCCGGTCACAGCACGTTCGTGGAGATCTCGCCGCATCCGGTGCTGGCTATGCCGGTGACGGCGATCCTGGACGACCTCGGCACCGCGGGGCACACGCTGTCGACGCTGCGCCGGGGTGAGGACGACCCGACGCGGCTGCTGACCAACCTGGCCACCGCCCACACCATCGGCCTGCCCGTCGACCTGAGCACCGTGCTCGCCGAGACCGACACCGTCGCACTGCCCACCTACGCGTTCGACCGGGCCCGCTACTGGCCCCGCGCCGGCGTCGCCGCGCCCGCCGCCGGTGACGGCCCGACAGGCGTCGACGCCGCCTTCTGGGCCGCCGTCGACAACGAGGACCTCGCCGCGCTCGCCGACCTCACCGCCGCCGACGCCGCCGAATCCCTCGACCGGCTCGGCGCGGCGCTGCCGCTGCTCGCCGACTGGCGGCGCCGGCACCGCGACCGGTCCACCCTCGACGACCTGCGCTACCGGGCCGTCTGGCAGCCGTACGGCGGAATCCCGGTCGGCTACCTCACCGGCCTCTGGTGGGTCGTCGCCGACGAGGCCGTCACCGCCGAGGCGGAGACGGCGGTGGCCGAGCTGACCCGGCGCGGCGCCGACGCCCGACTGGTGCTGCTGCCCGCCGACGCCACCGACCGCGCCGCCGTCGCCGCCCGGCTCACCGCCGCCGGCCCCGACCCGGCCGACCGGGTGCTCTCCCTGCTCGCGCTCGCCGACGGCCCGGTCGACGCCACCGAACCGGTGCCGCCGTTCCTGGCCCGCTCGCTCGCCCTGGTCCAGGCGCTCGGCGACCTCGACGTGGCCGCGCCGCTGTGGTGTCTCACCCGGGGCGCCGCCGGCACCACCCGCGACGGTGGCGCCGGGCGGCCCGAGCAGGCCCTGCTCTGGGGCCTCGGCCGGGTCGTCGCGCTGGAACACCCGGAACGCTGGGGCGGCCTGGTCGGCGTGCCGGCCACGCTCGACGACCACGGCTGGGACCTGCTCTGCGCCGCGCTCACCGGACCGGACGGGGAGGACCAGCTCGCCGTCGACGGCGTCACGCTGCTGGTCCGCCGGCTCGTCCGGGCGCCCGGTGGCGGCGTCGACCCGGACCCCGACCACCCCGGCACCACGCTCGTCACCGGCGGCACCGGCGCGCTCGGCGGGCAGGTGGCCCGCTGGCTCGCCGACCGGGGCGCGGCGCACCTGCTGCTGGTCAGCCGGCGCGGCGCCGACGCGCCCGGCGCCGCCGACCTGGTCCGCGACCTCACCGAGCGGGGCACCCGGGTCACGGTCGCCGCCTGCGACGTCGCCGACCGGGCCGCGCTCGCCAAACTCCTCGACGAGGTACCCGCCGACGCGCCGCTGACCGGCGTCGTGCACACCGCAGGCATCCTCGACGACGGGGTGCTCGACGGCCTCACCACCGACCGGATCGCCGACGTGCTGCGGCCCAAGGTGCTCGGCGCGCTGCACCTGCACGAGCTGACCGCCGAGCGGGACCTGCGCACGTTCGTGCTCTTCTCCGCCCTGCCCGGACAGCTCGGCGCCGCCGGGCAGGGCAGCTACGCCGCCGCGAACGCCTACCTCGACGCGCTGGCCGAGCAGCGGCACCGGCAGGGCCTGCCGGCCACCTCCGTCGCCTGGGGTCCCTGGGCCACCGGCGGCATGGCCGACGCCGACCCCGCCGTCGCGGAACGCCGCCGCCGCAGCGGCGTCGCCCGGCTCGACGGCGATCTCGCGCTCACCGCGCTCGCCGGCTGCCTCGCCCGCCGTGAACCGGTCACCGTGGTCGCCGGCATCGACTGGGCCCGGTACGTGCCCGGCTTCACCGCGGTCCGGCCCAGCCCGCTGCTCACCGGCGTCCCGGAGGCGCTCCGCGCCACCGCCGAGCGCGCCGACGACGCCGGCCCCACCGCCGAGTCGCTGGCCGCCCTGCTCGCCGGGCAGAGCGAGGCGGAACGCCGCAAGACGCTGCTCGACCTCGTCCGGGGCCAGGCGGCGGCGGTGCTCGGGCATGCCTCGGACACCGCCGTCGAACCCGACCGGGCGTTCCGGGACCTCGGCTTCGACTCGCTGACCGCGGTGGAGCTGCGCAACCGGCTCACCGCCGCCACCGGCGTCCGGCTACCCGCCACGGTGGTGTTCGACTACCCGACCGCCGCGCTGCTCGCCGACCACGTCCGCGCCGCCGTCGTGGACGGGGGAGCGGCAGGCGCCGCGCCGGTCTTCGGCGAACTGGAACGGCTGGAGGCGGCGCTGTCCGGCGCCGCCCCCGACCGTGGCGCGCGACTGCGGATCACCGAACGGCTCCGGACGCTGCTGGCCTCGCTCAACGAGGTGGACGCCCCGGCGGACGGCGACGGTGTCGCCGACAAGCTCCAGGACGCCACCCCGGACGAGGTCTTCGACTTCATCGACCGCGAGCTGGGGGTGTCCTGACGTGACCGCTGCCGGCTCGGGGCAACACAGGGAATGGGCGGACCATGGCTGACGAGGCGAAGCTTCTCGACTACCTGAAGCGGGTCACCGCCGACCTGCACCAGGTGCGGCAACGGTTGCGCGAGGTGGAGGCCGGCGAGCAGGAGCCGGTCGCGATCGTCGGCATGAGCTGCCGTTTCCCCGGCGGCATCCGCACCCCGGAGCAGCTCTGGGAGGTGGTGGCGTCCGGCCGGGACGTGATCACCGAGTTCCCCACGGACCGGGGCTGGGACCTCGACGCGCTGCACGACGGCGACCCCGAGCAGAACGGCACCTCGTACGCGCGCCACGGCGGCTTCGTCACCGACCTCGCCGACTTCGACAGCGGCTTCTTCGCCATCTCGCCGCGCGAGGCGCTCGCCATGGACCCGCAGCAGCGGTGGCTGCTGGAGACCACCTGGGAGGTCTTCGAGTCCGCCGGGATCGACCCGCACACGCTGCGCGGCACCCGCACCGGCGTGTTCGCCGGCAGCACCGGCCAGGACTACGGCACCGTGCTGATGACCGCCGCCGCGCAGGGCCTGGAGGGGCACCTGATGACCGGCAACGCCGGCAGCGTGGTGTCCGGCCGGATCGCCTACACGTTCGGCCTGGAGGGCCCGGCGGTCACCGTCGACACCGCCTGCTCGTCGTCGCTGGTGGCGATGCACCTGGCCGGGCAGGCGCTGCGGCAGCGGGAGTGCACGCTCGCCGTCGTCGCCGGCGTCACCGCCATGTGTACGCCGGGCGCGTTCGTGGAGTTCTCCCGCCAGCGCGGCCTGGCCGCGGACGGCCGGTGCAAGGCGTTCGCCGCCGCCGCCGACGGCACCGGCTGGTCCGAGGGCGTCGGCGTGCTGCTGCTGGAGCGCGTCTCCGACGCCCGCCGCAACGGCCACCCGATCCTCGCCGTGCTGCGCGGCAGCGCGGTCAACCAGGACGGCGCGTCGAACGGGCTGAGCGCCCCGAACGGCCCGTCCCAGCAGCGGGTGATCCAGCAGGCCCTGTCCAACGCCGGCCTCGCCGCCGGCGGCGTGGACGTGGTGGAGGCGCACGGCACCGGCACCCGGCTCGGCGACCCGATCGAGGCGCAGGCGCTGCTGGCCACGTACGGGCAGGACCGCGGCGACGCCGCGCCACTGCTGCTCGGCTCGGTGAAGTCGAACCTGGGGCACACGCAGGCCGCGGCCGGCGTCGCCGGGGTGATCAAAATGGTGCAGGCGATGCGGCACGGGCTCGTCCCGCCCACCCTGCACGTGGACGAGCCGACGCCGCAGGTCGACTGGGAGGCCGGCGCGGTCGAGCTGGTCACCGAGGCCACCCCGTGGCCGGCGGTGGACCGGCCCCGCCGCTCGGCGATCTCCTCGTTCGGCGTGTCCGGCACCAACGCGCACACCATCCTCGAACAGGCCCCGCCGGCGGAGCCCGCCCCCGCCGCCGACGTGCCGGCACGCGCCCGCCCGGTCGTACCGGTGCTGGTGTCCGCCCGTGACGACGCCGCGCTCGCCGACCAGGCCGGACGCTGGGCCGCGCGGCTGGCCGCCGACCCGGCGGTGACCGCGCTCGACGTGGCGTTCTCGTCGGCCACCGGGCGGGCGGCGCTGGACCGGCGGGCCGTGCTCGCCGTCACCGGTCGCGACGACCTGCTCGCCGGGCTGCGGGCCCTCGCCGCCGGGACGCCGCCGGCCGGTACGACGACCGGTGCCTCCACCGACCGGCAGGCCGTGGCGGTGCTGTTCTCCGGTCAGGGCGCGCAGCGTGCCGGGATGGGTCGGGAGCTGTCCGAGGCGTTCCCGGCGTTCGGCGCCGCGTTGGACGAGGTGTGCGCGCAGCTCGATCCGTTGCTGTCGCGGCCGTTGAAGCCGGTGCTGTTCGGCGACGGTGACCTGCTGAACGAGACCGAGTTCACGCAGGCGGGGTTGTTCGCGGTCGAGGTGGCGTTGTTCCGTCTGGTGGAGTCGTTCGGCGTGAGCCCGGACTTCGTGGGCGGGCACTCGATCGGGGAGATCACGGCCGCGCACGTGGCGGGGGTGCTGTCCCTGGCTGACGCGTGCGCGCTGGTGGCGGCGCGGGGCCGGTTGATGCAGGCGCTGCCGGCCGGTGGCGGAATGCTCGCGGTCGCCGCGCCCGAGGCCGAGGTGACCGCGTCGGTCGCGGACCACGCGGACGTGGGGATCGCGGCGGTCAACGGTCCGTCGTCGGTGGTGGTGTCCGGGCCGGTCGACGCGCTGGACGAGCTGGAGCGCGCCTGGCGGGAGCGCGGCGTCCGGGTGCGCCGGTTGGCGGTGTCGCACGCGTTCCACAGTCCGTTGATGGAGCCGATGCTCGCGGAGTTCCGCGCGGTTCTCGACGGGTTGGGCTTCGCCGCGCCGACCCTGCCGATGGTGTCCAACGTGACCGGCGCGCTGGCCGGGGACGAGGTCACCACCGCCGACTACTGGGTGCGGCACGTCCGCGAGGCGGTGCGGTTCGCCGACGGGATCACCGCCCTGCGCAACGCCGGCGTCGACACGTTCCTGGAGATCGGCCCGCAGAGCGTGCTGACCGCGCTGACGGCGGAGATCCTGCCGGACGACGAGACCGTGGTCGCGGTCGCCGCGCAGCGCCGGGACCGGGACGAGACCGACGCGCTGCTCGCCGGGCTGGCCGAGCTGCACGCCCACGGCGCCCGCGTCGACTGGACGCCCTGGTTCGCCGGCACCGGCGCCACCCGCGTCGACCTGCCCACCTACGCGTTCCAGCACCAGCGCTACTGGCCGGAGGCCGGCGGCGGGTGGACCGGCGACGTCACCGCGGTCGGCCTGCGCCCCGCCCGGCACCCGCTGCTCGGCGCCGCCGTCGGCGTGGCCCACGCCGAGGGCTTCCTGTTCACCGGCCGGCTGTCCCGGCGTACCCACCCGTGGATCGCCGACCACGTCGTCTTCGACACCGTGCTGCTGCCCGGCACCGGCTTCGTCGAGCTGGCCCTCCAGGCCGGCGCGCACGTCGGCGCCGACCACGTCCGCGAACTGACCCTCGAAGCGCCGCTGATCCTGCCCGAGACCGGCGGCGTCGACATCCAGCTCTGGATCGGCCCGGCCGACGAGACCGGCTGCCACTCCGTGTCGCTGCACTCCGCGCCCGACGACGACCGGCCCGGCGACGAGCGGACCGCCGCCGAGGCCACCGACGGGGACCGGCGCGCCTGGACCCGCAACGCCAGCGGCGTCCTCGCCGACCGGCCGGCGCAACCCGGTGTGCCCGGCTGGTCCGACCTCGCCGCCTGGCCGCCGCCGGACGCCACCGAGGTGCCCACCGACCAGCTCTATCCACACCTCGCCGCCCAGGGCTACGACTACGGCCCGTCGTTCATCGCGCTGCGTGCCGCCTGGCGGCGCGGCGACGACCTGTTCGCCGACCTGACGCTGCCCGAGACCCCGGCCGCCGAGGCCGGCGGCTACGGCGTGCACCCGGCGCTGCTCGACGCCGCGCTGCACACGCTCGGCCTCACCAGCGCCACCGGCGGGTCGGCCGGCCCCGGCCTGCCCCCCGGCCACGGCCGGCTGCCGTTCTCCTGGAACGACATCGCGCTGCACGCCGCCGGCGCCGCCGCCGCCCGGGTCCGGGTCCGGCACACCGGCCCGGACAGCGTCTCGCTGCTCCTCGCCGGCGTCGACGGCGCCCCGATCGCCTCGGTCGGCTCGCTCGTGCTGAGGCCGGTCACCGCCGACCAGCTCCGCACCGCCGGCGGCGGCGGACCCGAGTCGCTGTACCGGATCGACTGGACCCCGCTGCCGCTGCCCACCGGAGCCGCCGAGGGCGCCTGGGCGGTACTCGACACCGACACCGGGCTCACCGACGCGGTGGCCGCCACCGGGACGGACGTCACCGCGTACCCCGGTCTCGGGGCCCTGACCGCCGCGCTGGACGACGGCGCCGACGCGCCGGCGGTGCTCGTCGCGCCGTTCCTCGACCCGCGCGGCGACCGTGACGTGCCGCGCTGGGTCGCCGAGGTGACCCACCGGGCGCTCGACGTGCTCCAGCGGTTCCTCGCCGACGACCGGTACGAGGCCACCCGCTTGGTCGTGCTCACCCGCGGCGCGGTCGCCACCGGCCCGGACGCCGACCTCACCGACCTTGCCGGCGCCGCCGTCATCGGCCTGGTGCGCTCCGCCCAGTCGGAGAACCCGGGCCGGTTCGTGCTCGTCGACACCGACGACCCCGCGGGCGGCGCGGCCGCGCTGGTGTCGGCGCTGGACACCGACGAACCGCAGGTCGCGATCCGCGCCGGCGTCGCGGCCGGCGCCCGGCTCACCCGGGTGCCCGCGCCCGCCGAACCGGCCGACCCGGCGTTCGACGCCGACGGGACCGTGCTGATCACCGGCGCCACCGGCACGCTCGGCCAGCTCATGAGCCGGCACCTGGTGACCCGGCACGGCGTGCGCCACCTGGTGCTCACCAGCCGGCGCGGCCGGGACGCCGCCGGCATTCCGGAACTCTGCGACGAGCTGACCGCGCTCGGCGCCACCGTCACGGTCGCCGCCTGCGACGTCGCCGACCGCGACGCGGTCGCCGCGCTGCTCGCCGACCTCCCCGCCGACCAGCCGCTCACCGCCGTGGTCCACGCCGCCGGGGTACGCGACGACGGCGTCATCTCCTCGCTCACCCCCGACCGGGTCGACGGCGTGCTGCGTCCCAAGGTCGACGCCGCCTGGCACCTGCACGAGCTGACCGCCGACCTCGACCTCACCGCGTTCGTCTCGTACTCCTCGCTCGCGGCCACCGCCGGCGGCCCCGGCCAGGGCAACTACGCCGCCGCCAACGCGTTCCTCGACGGGCTGGCCCACCACCGTCGCGCCCGCGGCCTGGCCGCGCTCACCCTCGCCTGGGGACTCTGGGCCGACCGCAGCGGCATGACCACCGAACTGGACGACGTCCACCTCAACCGCATCTCCCGCTCCGGCGTGGCCGCGATGGAGGCGGAGGAGGGGCTGGCGCTCTTCGACGCCGCCTGCCGCGTCCCGGCCGCCGCGCTGGTGCCGGCCCACCTCGACCTGGCCGCCATGCGAGCCCAGTTCGCCGGCGCCGTCCCGCCGCTGTACCGGGCGCTGATCCGCGCCGGCCGGGGCGCCGCCGCCGCGCCGGCCACCGGGGCGTCGCTGGTGCAGCAGCTCGCCGCGCTCGCCGACACCGACCGGCGGACCGCGCTGCTGGAGATCGTCCGGGGGCAGGCCGCCGCCGTGCTCGGCTACCCCGACCCGGCCGCCGTCGACCCGCGCCGCGCGTTCAGCGACCTGGGTTTCGACTCGCTCACCGCCGTCGAGATGCGCAACCGGCTCGGCAACGCGTTCGGCCTGCGGCTGCCCGCCACGCTTGTCTTCGACTACCCGAGCCCGCAGGAACTCGCCGCCCACCTGGACACCGAGATCGCCGGCGTGCCGGTCCCGGCCCGACCGGCGGCCGCCCCGGTCACCGTCGGCGACGACGAGCCGCTGGCCATCATCGGCATGGCCTGCCGGCTGCCCGGCGGCGTGGCCACCCCGGACGATCTGTGGCGGCTCGTCGCCGACGGCGTGGACGCGATCACCGACCTACCCGGCGACCGGGGCTGGGACCTGGACACCCTCTACAGCCCCGACCCGGACGCCCCCGGCACGTTCTACGCCCGCGGCGGCGGCTTCCTCGCCGACGTCGACCGCTTCGACCCCGGCTTCTTCGGCATCAGCCCGCGCGAGGCGCTCGCGATGGACCCGCAGCAGCGGCTGCTGCTGGAGACCACCTGGGAGACGTTCGAGTCCGCCGGCATCGACCCGACCGGGGTACGCGGCAGCAGCACCGGCGTGTTCGTCGGCACCAGCGGCCAGGACTACGGCTCGTTGCTCGCGTTCGCCCCCGAGGAGACCTCCGGGTACGCGCTCACCGGCATGACCAGCAGCGTCATCTCCGGTCGGGTCGCCTACACCTACGGGCTGGAGGGGCCGGCGGTCTCGCTGGACACGGCCTGCTCGTCGTCGCTCGTCGCGCTGCACTGGGCCGGTCAGGCGCTGCGCCGCGGCGAGTGCGACATGGCGCTGGCCGGCGGCGTGCTCGTGATGGCCACCCCGACCGCGTTCGTGGAGTTCTCCCGCCAGCGCGGCCTGGCCGCCGACGGCCGGTGCAAGTCGTTCGCCGCCGCCGCCGACGGCACCGGCTGGTCCGAGGGTGTCGGCCTGCTGCTGGTGCAGCGCCTCTCCGACGCCCGCCGGCAGGGCCGGCACGTGCTCGCGATCGTGCGCGGCAGCGCGGTCAACTCCGACGGCGCGTCGAACGGGCTCACCGCGCCGAACGGCCCGTCGCAGCAGCGGGTGATCCGGGCGGCGCTGGCCGCCGCGCGGCTCGGCCCGGCCGACGTGGACGTGGTGGAGGCGCACGGCACCGGCACCACGCTCGGCGACCCGATCGAGGCGCAAGCGCTGCTGGCCACGTACGGGCAGGACCGGCCCGCGGACCGGCCGCTGCTGCTCGGCTCGATCAAGTCCAACATCGGCCACGCCCAGGCCGCCGCAGGCGTCGCCGGTGTGATCAAGATGGTGCAGGCGATGCGGCACGGCACCGTGCCCCGCACGCTGCACGTGGACGAGCCGTCCCCGCACATCGACTGGGACGCCGGCGCGGTGGAACTGGCCACCGAGGCGCGGCCCTGGCCGGCGGGCGACCGCCCGCGCCGGGCGGCGGTCTCGTCGTTCGGCATCTCCGGCACCAACGCGCACGTCATCGTGGAACAGGGCGACGAGCCGGCGGCCCCGGCCGCGACCGTCGCCGGCCTGCTGGACACCACCGCGACGGTGTGGGCGGTGTCCGCGCGGTCCCGCGCGGCGCTGGCCGGGCAGGCCGCCCGCCTGGCCGGGCACGTCCGCTCGGGTGGTGCCGGGGACGCCGCCGCGCTCGCCTGGTCGCTGGCCGCCACCCGGTCGGCGTTCGACAATCGGGCCGCCGTGCTCGGGTCGTCGGTGCAGGAGTTGCTGTCCGGTCTGGACGCGCTCGCGTCCGGCGCGCCGGCCGGCAATGTGGTGGCCGGCGCGGTCACGGGGCACGGCTCGGGGCCGGTGTTCGTGTTCCCGGGTCAGGGTGCGCAGTCGGCGGGGATGGCGGCCGGTCTGGTGGGTCGGGCGCCGGTGTTCGACGCGGCGCTTGCCGAGTGCCAGGTGGCGCTGGCTCCTTTCCTCGATGTGGATCTGGTGTCGGTGTTGACCGGCGGTGACGAGTCGTGGTTGGAGCGGGTGGAGGTGGTGCAGCCGGTGCTGTGGGCCGTGGGTGTCGCCCTGGCCGCGGTGTGGCGGCATGTCGGCGTCACGCCGCAGGCGGTGATCGGGCACTCGCAGGGTGAGATCGGCGCGGCGTGCGTGGCGGGGATCCTGTCCCTGGACGACGCCGCGAAGACGGTGGCGTTGCGGTCGCGGGCGTTGTCCGCGCTGCGGGGTACCGGCACGATGGCCTCGGTCGACCTGTCGGCTGAGGAGGTGACCGCGCGGCTGACGGCGGCTGACGCCGGCCCGGCGGGCGACGGTGTCACGGCCGGGGCTCGTTTCGACGGTGTGGGGATCGCGGCGGTCAACGGCCCGGCGACCGTGGTCGTGTCGGGTCCGCCGCAGGCGGTCGCCGACCTGGTGGACGCGTGTCAGGCCGACGGCGTCCGGGCTCGGTTGATCCCGGTGGACTACGCGTCGCACTCGGCGGCGGTCGAGGAGGTCGCGCAGCAGTTGCGCACCGACCTGGCCGGTGTCACCCCACAGCCCGGTCACACGCGTCTGGTGTCCACCCTGACCGGGGACTGGGTGGATCCGGCGACGATGACGGCGGACTACTGGTACGACAACCTGCGGCAGACGGTGCGGTTCGACACGGCCGTGCGCACGGCGGTCGAGGCCGGACACAGCACGTTCGTGGAGATCTCGCCGCATCCGGTGCTGGCGATGCCGGTGACGGCGATCCTGGACGACACCGGCACCGCCGGACACACGCTGTCGACGCTGCGCCGCGGTGAGGACGACCCGACCCGGCTGTTGACCAACCTGGCCACCGCCCACACCATCGGCCTGCCCGTCGACCTGAGCACCGTGCTCACCGGCACGGACACCGTCGCACTGCCCACCTACGCCTTCGAGCAGCAGCGGTTCTGGCTCGACCCGCCCGCCCACCGCGCCCAGGACGTCGCCTCCGCCGGCCTCCAGGACGCCGGACACCCGCTGCTCAGCGCCGCCGTCACGTTCCCCGACAGCGAACGGTTGGTGTTCACCGGCCGGCTCTCCGTGCGGACCCACCCGTGGCTCGGCGAGCACCGGGTGATGAACGCGATCCTGCTGCCCGGCACCGCGTTCGTGGAACTGGCCGCGCACGCGGGCGAGCAGGCCGGCGCCCCGGTGGTCGAGGAACTCACCCTGCTCGCCCCGCTCGTCCTGCCCGAACTCGGGTCGCTCCAGATCCAGCTCACCGTCGGCGAGCGCGACGACACCGGCCGCCGACCGGTGCAGCTGCACTCCCGCCCGTACCGCGACGGGTCCGACGAGATCCTCGCCGACGTGGCCTGGACCTGCCACGCCACCGGCCTGCTCGCCCCGCGCGGCGCCGTCGCGCCCGCGTTCGACCTCGGCGTGTGGCCGCCACCCGGCGCCACGCCTGTCGCCTCCGACTCCTTCTACGCCGGTCTGGAATCCACCGTCTTCGGCTACGGCCCGGTCTTCCGGGGGCTGCGCGCCGCCTGGACCCGGGGCGACGAGGTCTTCGCCGAGGTCGCGCTCCCCGCCGAGCACCACGCCGAGGCCGGCCGGTTCGGGCTCCACCCGGCGCTGCTCGACGGCGCGCTCCAGGCCATGTCCATCGGCGGGTTCCTCGGCCGGATGGGCGACGGCGCCGACGCCGACGCGCCCCGGCTGCCGTTCGCCTGGACCGGCGTCACGCTGCTGGCCGCCGGGGCCACCGCGCTGCGGGTCCGCGTCGCCGCCGCCGGCGACGTGGGCGTCACGTTCCAGGTCGCCGACGCCACAGGCGTCCCGGTCCTGCACGCCGACTCGCTGATCATGCGCCGGGTCACCGGCGACGCGCTCGGCGCCGCCCGCTCCGGCCGGCACGAGTCGCTGTTCCAGGTGGACTGGCCGGTGCTGCCGGTGACCGCCGGACCGGCACCGGCCGCCACCCGATGGGTGGTGCTCGGCGACGACCTCGCGCTCAACGCCGCCGCCGAGGCCGCCGGCGCCCGCGTCCGCCCCGACCTCGCCCCGGAAGCCTTCGCCGACCTGCTGGCCGGCGGCGAACCCGCCCCCGAGGCGCTGATCGTGCCGATCGGCGGCACCGGGGACGGCGCCGGCCCCGAACTGGCCGCGCAGGCCCGCGCCACCACCCACCGCGTCCTCGGCACCCTCCAGGCGTGGCTCGCCGACGACCGGTTCGCCGACACCCGGCTGGTGCTGGTCACCCGCGGCGCGGTGGCCACCGGCGACCCGGCCCGGGTCGACCTGCGGACGGCGCCCGCCTGGGGACTCGTGCGCACCGCCCAGCTCGAACACCCCGACCGGATCCAGCTCGTCGACCTGGACGCCGACCCGGCCGGCGCCGCGCTGCTCGCCGCCGCGATCGGCACCGGCGAACCGCAGCTCGCCGTGCACGACGGTCAGGTACGTGCACCACGCCTGGCTCGCGTACCGGCCGGGCTGGAGCCGCGACCCGGCGGCGTCGACCCGGACGGCACCGTGCTGATCACCGGCGGCACCGGCGTGCTCGGCCGACTCCTGGCCCGCCACCTCGCCACCACCCACGGCATGCGGCACCTGCTGCTCGCCGGGCGGCGCGGCGCGACCGCCGACGGCATCCACGACCTGGTCACCGAGCTGGCCGAGGCCGGCACCGAGGTCACCGTCGCCGCCTGCGACGCCGCCGACCCGGACGCGCTCGCCGCGCTGCTCGACGGCATCCCCGCCGCGCACCCGCTCACCGCCGTGGTGCACGCCGCCGGCGTGCTCGACGACGGCGTGCTGGACTCCCTCACCCCGGACCGGATCGACACGGTCGCGGTACCCAAGATCGACGCCGCGTGGCACCTGCACCGGCTCGCCGCCGGCCGCGACCTCGGCGCGTTCGTGCTGTTCTCGTCCGCCGCCGCCACGCTCGGCAGCGCCGGCCAGGCCAACTACGGCGCGGCCAACGCGTTCCTCGACGCGCTCGCCGCACACCGGCGGGCCCAGGGGCTGCCCGGCATCTCGCTCGCCTGGGGGCTCTGGGAGCAGGCCAGCGGCATGACCGGCCACCTCGCCGACGCCGACGTGCGCCGGATGGCCGAGCAGGGCGCCGCCGGGCTCTCCACCGAGCAGGCGCTGCACCTGTTCGACGCCGCCTGGCGGCTGGACACCGCCGCCGTCGTACCGATGCGGTTGGACGTGGCGGCGCTGCGCGGCCAGGCCGAGGCCGGCGTGCTCGCCCCGCTGCTGCGCGGCCTGGTCCGGGTGCCGCTGCGACGCTCGGTCGACGCGGGCGGCGCCGGCGCCGGCGGCGTGTCGCTCGGCCAGCGACTCGCCGGCCTGGCCGACCCGGAGCGGCGCAAGGTGCTGCTGGACGTGGTCCGGGCGAACGTGGCCGCCGTGCTCGGCCACGCCGGTCCGGAGGCCGTCGACCCCGGCCGCCTCTTCACCGACCTGGGCTTCGACTCGCTGACCGCGGTCGACCTGCGCAACCGGCTCAACACGCTGTCCGGGCTGCGGCTGCCGGCCACGCTTGTCTTCGACTACCCGACGCCGCACGCGCTCGCCGAGAAGCTGGCCGGCGAGATCGCCGCCGACGCGGCGCCCTCCACCCAACCGCTGTTCCAGGGCATCGACGCGGTCGAGTCGCTGCTCACCACGCTGGCGCTCGACCCGGCGACCCGGGACCGGTTCGCCACCCGGATGCGTGACCTGCTCGCCAAGGCCACCGACCTGGCCGGCCCGGCCGACGAACCGGAGCGGCCCGACCTCGACGCGGCCAGCGACGACGAGATCTTCGACTTCATCAGCAAAGAGTTTGGAATCTCCTGACATGACCACCGCGGATCAAGGCAGGGACGCGATGAGCGACGACGACAAGCTGCGGTACTTCCTCAAGCGGGTGACCGCCGACCTGCACGACACGAAGCGCAAGCTGCAGACCGTCGAGGCGCGGGACACCGAACCGCTCGCCATCGTGTCGATGAGCTGCCGGTTCCCCGGCGGCGTCCGGTCCCCGGAGGAGCTGTGGGAGCTGGTCGCCGACGGGCGCGACGCGCTCACCGAGTTCCCCGCCGACCGGGGCTGGGACCTCGACGGGCTGTACGACCCCGACCCGGACAAGCCCGGCAAGAGCTACACCCGGGTCGGCGGGTTCCTCGACCGGGCCGGCGACTTCGACCCCGCCCTGTTCGGCATCTCGCCCCGCGAGGCGCTCGCCATGGACCCCCAGCAGCGGCTGCTGCTGGAGACGTCCTGGGAGGCGATCGAGCGGGCCGGCATCGACCCGCTGTCGCTGCGGGGCAGCTCCACGGGCGTCTTCGTCGGGCTGAGCACCTCCAACTACGGGATGGGCCTGCCGTACGTGCCGGACGGCGTCGACATGTACCTCGGCACCGGCAACACCACGAGCGTCGCCTCCGGCCGGATCTCGTTCACGCTCGGCCTCAACGGCCCCGCCGTCACCGTCGACACCGCCTGCTCGTCGTCGCTCGTCGCCCTGCACCTGGCCGGGCAGGCGCTGCGTCGCGGCGAGTGCGACCTGGCCGTCGCCGGTGGCGTCACGGTGATGGCCACCCCGGGCGTGTTCATCGTCTTCTCCCGCCAGCGCGGCATGTCCGTCGACGGGCGGTGCCGCGCGTTCGCGGCCGGCGCCGACGGCACCGGCTGGGGCGAGGGCGGCGGCGTGGTCGTGGTGGAGCGGCTCGCCGACGCCGAACGCAACGGCCACCCGATCCTCGCCGTGATCCGGGGCAGCGCGCTCAACCAGGACGGCGCGTCCAACGGCCTCACCGCCCCGAACGGCCCGTCCCAGCAGCGGGTGATCCGGGCCGCCCTGGCCGACGCCCGGCTCGGCGCGGCCGACGTCGACCTGGTGGAGGCGCACGGCACCGGCACCACGCTCGGCGACCCGATCGAGGCGCAGGCGCTGCTGGCCACGTACGGGCAGGACCGTCCCGCGGACCGTCCGCTCTGGCTGGGCTCGGTGAAGTCGAACATCGGCCACACGCAGAGCGCCGCCGGCGTGGCCGGGCTGGTCAAGATGGTGATGGCGCTGCGGCACGGCACGCTGCCGGCGACCCTGCACGTGGACGCGCCGTCCCCGCACGTCGACTGGGACGCCGGCGCGGTCGAGCTGATCACCGAGAACCGGCAGTGGCCGGAGCTGGGCCGCCCCCGTCGCGGCGGCGTCTCCTCGTTCGGGGTGAGCGGCACCAACGCCCACGTGATCGTCGAGGAGTACCGCCCGTCCGCCGCCGAGCCGGCCGAGGCGCCCGCCGACGACGCCCCCGCGCCGCGCCGCGCCGGGCTGCTCGCCGCCGCCCCCACCGCGTGGGCGGTCTCCGCCCGCACCCGGGCGGCGCTCGCCGGGCAGGCCGCCCGGCTGGCCGCGCACCTGCGCGCGCACCCGGCCGAGCCGGCCGCGGTGGCGTGGTCCCTGGCGACCACCCGGTCCACCCTCGACCAGCGCGCCGTCGTCGTCGGCGCGGACCCCGCCGAGCTGCTGACCGGCCTGGACGCGCTCGCCGCCGGCCTGCCGGCCGGCAACCTGGTCACCGGTACGGCGGCCGCGGCCGGCGCCGGCCCGGTCTTCGTCTTCCCCGGCCAGGGCGCCCAGTCCGCTCGGATGGCCGCCGGCCTGGTGGGCAGGTGCCCGGTCTTCGACACCGCGCTGGCCGACTGCCAGGCGGCGCTGGCCCCCCACCTGGACGTTGACCTGGTGTCGGTGCTGACCGGCGACGACGAGTCGTGGCTGGACCGCGTCGAGGTGGTGCAGCCGGTCCTGTGGGCGGTCGGCGTCGCGCTCGCCGCCCTCTGGCGCGCGGCAGGCGTGACGCCCGACGCGGTGATCGGTCACTCGCAGGGCGAGATCGGCGCGGCGTGCGTGGCGGGGATCCTGTCCCTGGACGACGCGGCGAAGACGGTGGCGTTGCGGTCGCGGGCCCTGTCGGTGCTGCGTGGTACCGGCACGATGGCGTCGGTCGACCTGTCGGCCGACGAGGTGACCGCCCGGCTGGGCGGCTTCGACGGTGTGGGGATCGCGGCGGTCAACGGCCCGGCGACCGTGGTCGTCTCGGGTCCGCCACAGGCCGTCGCCAACTTGGTGGACGCGTGTCAGGCCGACGGCGTCCGGGCCCGGTTGATCCCGGTCGACTACGCGTCGCACTCGGCGGCGGTGGAGGAGGTCGCGCAGCAGTTGCGCACCGACCTGGCCGACGTCACCCCACAGCCCGGTCATACCCGTCTGGTGTCGACGTTGACCGGGGACTGGGTGGACCCGGCGACGATGACGGCGGACTACTGGTACGACAACCTGCGCCGCACGGTGCGCTTCGACACCGCCGTGCGCACGGCGATCGAGGCCGGACACACGACGTTCGTGGAGATCTCGCCGCATCCGGTGCTGGCTATGCCGGTGACGGCGATCCTGGACGACCTCGGCACCGCCGGGCACACGCTGTCGACCCTGCGCCGCGGTGAGGACGACCCGACCCGGCTGCTGACCAACCTGGCCACCGCCCACACCATCGGCCTGCCCGTCGACCTGAGCACCGTGCTCACCGGCACGGACACCGTCGCACTGCCCACCTACGCCTTCGACCACCAGCGGCTCTGGCTCGACGGCAGCGGCGGCCCCGAGCGCGACGACCAGACGGCCGACCCGAACGGCCCGGACGACAGCGGCTTCTGGACGGCCGTCGAACGTGGCGACCTGCCCGGCCTCGCCGACGTGCTCGCCGACGACGACACCCCCGCCGAACACGCGCTCGACGCGCTCACCCCCGCGCTGCCGGTGCTGCGCCGCTGGCGCCGTCAGCAGCGCCGCCAGTCCGACATCGACAGCTGGCGCTACCAGGACACCTGGAAGCCGCTCACCGGCATCACCAACCGGGGCATGGCCGGAACCTGGCTCGTCGTGCTGCCCACCGGCGACATCGTCGAGCCCTGGCAGGATGCCTGCGTGGACGCGGTCACCGCCGCCGGGGCCACCGTCGTGCCGGTGCCCGTCAGCACCACCGACGTCGACCGGGACCTGCTCGGCAAGCTGCTGCGCGAGGCGCTCACCACCGACGCGGACGGCACGCTCACCGAGGTGACGGGCGTGGTGTCCCTGCTCGCGTTCGACGAGTTGGTCCACCCGGTGCACCCGTCCGTCCCCGGCGGGTTCGCCGCCACCGTCGCGCTGGTCCAGGCGCTCGGCGACATCGGCCTGGCCGCCCCGATGTGGGCGGTCACCTCCGGCGCCGTCTCGGTCGGCCGCGGCGAACTGCTCCGCTCACCGGGCCAGGCGATGGTCTGGGGCTTCGGCCGCGTCGCCGCGCTGGAACACCCGCAACGCTGGGGCGGACTCGTCGACCTGCCGGAGGCGGTCGACGAGCGCAGCGCCGGCCTGCTGGTCGCGGCGCTCACCGCCGCCGGCGACGAGGACCAGATCGCGGTACGCCCCGGCGGACTGCTCGGCCGCCGGCTCACCCGCGTCCCGCTCGGCGACAGCCGGCCCGCCCACCCGTGGCAGCCCTCCGGCACCGCGCTCGTCACCGGCGGCACCGGCGCGCTCGGCGGGCACGCCGCCCGCTGGCTCGCCCGCAGCGGCGTGGAGAACATCGTGGTGGCCAGCCGGCGCGGCATGGGCGCCCCCGGCGCCGCCGACCTCGTCGCCGACCTCACCGCGCTCGGCGTCACCGCCAGCGTGGTCGCCTGCGACGCCGCCGACCGGGACGCGCTGGCCGCGCTGATCGACGGTATCCCCGCCGACCGGCCGCTGCGGGCCGTGGTGCACGCCAGCGCGGTGCTCGACGACGCCCTCATCAACGACCTGCGCATCGACCAGATCGAACGGGTCCTCGCGGCCAAGGTGGACGTCGCGTACCACCTGCACGAGCTGACGCTCGACCTGGACCTCGGCGCGTTCGTGCTGTTCTCCTCGTTCGCCGGCTCGGTGGGCAGCTCCGGCGTCGGCAACTACGCGCCGAGCAACGCGTTCCTCGACGCGCTCGCCCAGCACCGGCGCGGGCTCGGCCTGCCCGGCACGTCCATCGCCTGGGGTGCCTGGGCCGGGGGCGGCATGGCCGACGGGCCGTTCGGGGAACTGCTGCACCGGCACGGCGTACCCGAGATGCCGCCGGAGGCCGCGATCGCCGCGCTGCACCAGGCCGTCGACCACGGCGAGGCGTTCCTCACCGTCGCCGACATCGCCTGGGAACGGTTCTCCGTCGCGTTCACCGCCACCCGCCCCGGGCCGCTGATCAGCGACCTGCCCGACGTGCGCCGGCTGCGCACGACGGAGCGGACCACCGTCGGCGAGGTGCCCGACGGCCCGGAGTCGCTGCGCGACCGGCTCGCCGGACTGCCCGCCGGCGACCGGATGGCGGTGCTGCTCGCGCTGGTCCGCGGCCAGGTCGCGGCCGTGCTCAACTACCCGTCCGGGGAGTCCGTGGACGAGCACCGGGCGTTCCGCGAGCTGGGCTTCGACTCGGTCACCGCGGTCGAGCTGCGCAACCGTCTCGGCCTGGCGACCGGGGTGGGGCTGCCGGTCACCCTGGTCTTCGACTACCCGACGCCGACCACGCTTGCCGAGTACCTCTACGCCGAGGTGGCCCAGGACGACGTGGTCACCCCGACCGCGCTGCTGGACGACCTCGACCGGATCGCCGACGGCCTCGACGTGGTGGCCCGCGACGAGGCCGCCCGGGTCCGGGCCACGGTCCGACTCCAGGCCATGCTCACCCGGCTCGCCCAGGGCAGCGGCGGCGACGACGACCTCGGCCGTCACCTCGGCGACGCCAGCGACGACGAGCTGTTCGCCATGGTGGACCGCGACCTCGGTCTGTCCTGACCCGCACCGGCTCACTCCCGTCCCCTGCGAGGAAGCGGCTCCCGATGGCCAATGAAGACAAGCTCCGCGACTACCTCAAGCGGGTCATGGCGGACCTGCACGACACCCGCCGCCGGCTCAGCGAGGCCCAGTCCCAGGAACTGGAGCCGGTGGCGATCGTCGCGATGAGCTGCCGGCTGCCCGGCGGCGTCCGCGACCCGCAGGGCCTGTGGGAGTTGCTGACCGAGGGCCGGGACGCGGTCGCCCCGTTCCCCGACGACCGGGGCTGGGACCTCGACCGGCTCTACCACCCCGACCCCGACCACCCCGGCACCTCGTACGCCCGCGAGGGCGGCTTCCTGGACGGGGCCGGGGACTTCGACGCCGCGTTCTTCGGCATCAGCCCCCGCGAGGCGCTCACCATGGACCCGCAGCAGCGGCTGCTGCTGGAGACCGCGTGGGAGGCGGTCGAGTCCGCCGGCATCGACCCCGCCTCGCTGCGCGGCAGCCGCACCGGGGTGTTCGTCGGCACCAACGGGCAGGACTACGGCACGCTGCTGATGATGTCGCCCGACGGCGACGAGGGCCACTCGATGACCGGCGGGGCGGCGGCGGTCGCCTCCGGCCGGGTGTCGTACACACTCGGCCTGGAGGGCCCGGCCGTCTCCATCGACACCGCCTGCTCCTCCTCGCTCGTCGCGCTGCACCTTGCCGCGCAGGCGCTGCGGGCGGGGGAGTGCGAGCTGGCGCTCGCCGGCGGCGTCACCGTGATGGCCACCCCCGGCCTCTACATCGGATCGAGCCGGCAACGCGCGCTGTCCCCGGACGGGCGGTGCCGCTCCTTCGCCGCCGCGGCCGACGGCGCCGGGTTCTCCGAGGGCGTCGGGTGGCTGCTGGTGGAGCGCCTCTCCGACGCCCGCCGCAACGGGCATCCGGTGCTCGCCGTGCTGCGCGGCAGCGCGGTCAACCAGGACGGCGCGTCGAACGGGCTGACCGCCCCCAACGGTCCCGCCCAGCAGCGCGTGATCAGTCAGGCGCTCACCGCGGCCCGGCTGGCCACCGCCGACGTGGACGTGATCGAGGCGCACGGCACCGGCACCAACCTCGGCGACCCGATCGAGGCGCAGGCGCTGCTGGCCACGTACGGGCAGGACCGGGGTGACGCCGGGCCGGCGCTGCTCGGCTCGGTGAAGTCGAACATCGGCCACGCCCAGGCCGCCGCCGGGGTGGCCGGGGTGATCAAGGTGGTGCTGGCCCTCCGGCACGGGCTGGTGCCGGCGACGCTGCACGTGGACGAGCCGTCCCCGCACATCGACTGGTCGTCGGGCGCGCTGGAACTGGTGACGTCGGCGCGGCAGTGGCCGGAGCGCGACCGGCCCCGCCGGGCGGCGGTGTCCTCGTTCGGCATCTCCGGCACCAACGCGCACGTCATCGTGGAGCAGGCGCCGGAGGCGCCGACCGCCGCCGTCTCCGCCCCGGGGCTGCTCGCCGCCGACGTCACCGCCTGGCCGGTCTCCGCCCGGACCCGGGGCGGGCTCGCCGGGCAGGCCGGCCGGCTGGCCGCGCACCTGCGCGCGCACCCGGCCGACCCGGCGGCGGTGGCCTGGTCGCTGGCCACCACCCGGTCGGCGTTCGACAGGCGTGCCGTCGTGCTCGGGTCGTCGGTGCAGGAGTTGCTGTCCGGCCTGGACGCGCTCGCGTCCGGTACGCCGTCGCCGGCGGTGGTGACCGGCACGGCGGAGCGGCCCGCCGGCCCGGTGTTTGTGTTCCCGGGTCAGGGTGCGCAGTCGGCGGGGATGGCTGCCGGTCTGGTGGGTCGGTGCGCGCCGTTCGACGCGGCGTTGGCCGAGTGCCAGGTGGCGTTGGCTCCTTTCCTCGATGTGGATCTGGTGTCGGTGTTGACCGGCGGTGACGAGTCGTGGTTGGAGCGGGTGGAGGTGGTGCAGCCGGTCCTGTGGGCCGTGGGTGTCGCCCTGGCCGCGGTGTGGCGGCATGTCGGCGTCACGCCGCAGGCGGTGATCGGGCACTCGCAGGGCGAGATCGGCGCCGCGTGCGTGGCCGGAATCCTGTCCCTGGACGACGCCGCGAAGACCGTGGCCCTGCGGTCGCGTGCCCTGTCGGTGCTGCGCGGCACCGGCACGATGGCGTCGGTCGACCTGTCGGCCGACGAGGTGACCGCCCGGCTGGGCGGCTTCGACGGTGTGGGGGTCGCGGCGGTCAACGGTCCGGCGACCGTGGTCGTGTCGGGTCCGCCGCAGGCCGTCGCCGATCTGGTCGAGGCGTGTCAGGCCGACGGCGTCCGGGCCCGGTTGATCCCGGTGGACTACGCGTCGCACTCCGCCGCCGTGGAGGAGG
This sequence comes from Micromonospora sp. NPDC051300, assembly GCF_044455315.1. Classification (NCBI taxonomy): domain Bacteria; kingdom Bacillati; phylum Actinomycetota; class Actinomycetes; order Micromonosporales; family Micromonosporaceae; genus Micromonospora; species Micromonospora sp. NPDC051300. Next base: position 135,341 of record NZ_JBITEP010000005.1, read on the forward strand.
TCGCGCAGCAACTGCGCACCGACCTGGCCGGTGTCACCCCACAGCCGGGCCACACGCGTCTGGTGTCGACGTTGACCGGGGACTGGGTGGACCCGGTGACGATGACCGCGGACTACTGGTACGACAACCTGCGGCAGACGGTCCGCTTCGACACGGCCGTGCGCGCCGCGGTCGAGGCCGGACACACGACGTTCGTGGAGATCTCGCCGCATCCGGTGCTGGCTATGCCGGTGACGGCGATCCTGGACGACCTCGGCACCGCCGGGCACACGCTGTCCACGCTGCGCCGCGGTGAGGACGACCCGACCCGGCTGCTGACCAACCTGGCCACCGCCCACACCATCGGCCTGCCCGTCGACCTGAGCACCGTGCTCACCGGCACGGACACCGTCGCACTGCCCACCTACGCCTTCGACCACCAGCGGTACTGGCCCGCCCCGCCGCGCTTCGTCACCGAGCGCGACGGCGAGCCCGACCCCGACCGCTGGCACTACCGGGTCACCTGGACGCCGCTGCCCGACCTGCCGCTGACCCGGCTCACCGGCGCCTGGCTGGTCCCCGTACCCGCCGAACTGGCCGACGACCCGCTCGTCGCCGGCGTGCTCGGCGCGCTCGGCAACGTCGGCGCCGACGCCGTACCCGTGCCCGTGGACCCGACCGGCGACCCGGCCGCGCTCGCCGACCGGCTGCGCGCCGCGCTGCCCGCCGGCGGACCCGCCGCCGTGCTCTCCCTGCTCGGCCTCGACGGACGGGCCCACCCCGAACACCCGGCCACCACGCGCGGCGTCACCGGCACCGCCCACCTGGTCCAGGCGCTCGGCGCGCTCGGCGTCGAGGCGCCGCTCTGGTGCGCCACCCGCCGCGCCGTCACCACCGGCGACACCGATCCCGCCCCCGACCCGGCCGCCGCCGCCGTCTGGGGCCTCGGCCGGGCCGTCGCGCTGGAACACCCGGCCCGCTGGCGCGGCCTGGTCGACCTGCCCGACCAGCTCGACGCCACCAGCGCCGCGCTGCTCGGCGCGGTGCTCGGCGCCGACGGGCCCGAGGACCAGATCGCCGTCCGCGACACCGGCGCCCACGCCCGCCGGCTCACCCGGACCACCGACCTCGCCGACGACACCGTCCGGCTCCGCGACACCGTGCTGATCACCGGCGGCACCGGCGGCCTCGGCGGGCACCTGGCCCGCTGGGCCGCCCGTGCCGGCGCCGGGCACGTCCTGCTGGCCAGCCGTCGCGGCCCCGACGCCCCCGGCGCTGGCGACCTCGCCGCCGAGCTGACCGACCTCGGGGTACGCGTCACCGTGGCCCGCTGCGACGTCACCGACCGGGACCAACTCGCCACACTGCTCGCCGACCTGCCCGACGACGCGCCGCTGCGGGCCGTGCTGCACACCGCCGCCGTGCTCGACGACGGTATCGTGGACACCGTCACCCCGGCCCGCCTGCACACCGTCGCCGCGCCCAAGAGCGCCGCCGCCGACCACCTCGACGCGCTCACCCGCGACCACGAGCTGGACGCGTTCGTGCTCTTCTCCTCCGTCGCCGGCACCACAGGCAACGCCGGCCAGGGCGCGTACGGCGCGGCCAACGCCCACCTCGACGCGCTCGCGCACCGGCGCCGCGCCGCCGGGTTGCCGGCGCTCTCCGTGGCCTGGGGCGCCTGGGCCGGCGCCGGCCTGCCCGCCGACAACGAACGCGCCCAGCAGCGGCTGCGGCGCGGCGGCATGGTCGCCATGGACCCGGAGTCGGCAGTCGCCGCGATGGCCCGGGCGCTGGGCCGCGACGAACCCACAGCCGTCGTCGCCGACGTCGACTGGAGCCGCTTCGCGCCCGCGTTCGCGCTGGTCCGGCCCAGCCCGCTGCTCGGCGACCTGCCCGAGGTCCGGGACGCGCTGCGGCCCCCGGAGGCGGAGACGCCTGCCGCGCCCGGCCTGGCCGACCAGCCCGGCTCGGCGCTGGCCCGGCAGCTCGCCGGCCGGACCGCCGCCGAACGCACCGAGACGCTGCGCGACCTGGTCCGCCAGTGCGCGGCCACCGCGCTCGGCTACGGCGCCGCCGACGACGTGCCGGTCACCCGCCCCTTCCGCGACCTCGGCCTCGACTCGCTGACCGCGGTGGACCTGCGCAACCTGCTCGCCACCGCCACCGAGCTGCGGCTGCCCGCCACGCTCGCGTTCGACTACCCGAACCCGGCGGTGCTGGCCGGGCACCTCGACGAGCTGCTCACCGGCGCCGGCGCGCCGGTCGACTCGCCGGCCGCCGTGGCCACCCCCGACGAGCCGCTGGCCGTGGTGGCGATGAGCTGCCGCTTCCCCGGCGGCGCGGACGACCCGGAACGGCTGTGGCAACTGCTCGCCGCCGGCGGCGACGCCATCGGTGACTTCCCCACCGACCGGGGCTGGGACCTCGACCGGCTCTTCGACACCGACCCCGCCGTCGAGGGCACCAGCTACGCCCGCCAGGGCGGCTTCCTGCCCGACGTCGCCGACTTCGACCCCGGCTTCTTCGGCATCAGCCCCCGCGAGGCGCTCGCCATGGACCCGCAGCAGCGGCTGCTGCTGGAGACGTCCTGGGAGGCGATCGAACGCGCCGGCATCGACCCCCGGACGCTGCGCGGCACCCCCACCGGCGTCTTCGTCGGCACCAACTACCAGGACTACCGCAACCTCATGCTCACCGCCGAGGGCGCCGAGGGGCACCTGATGACCGGCAACGCCGGCAGCGTGCTGTCCGGGCGGGTGTCCTACACGCTCGGGCTGGAAGGGCCGGCCGTCTCCGTCGACACCGCCTGCTCGTCGTCGCTCGTCGCGCTGCACTGGGCCGGCCAGGCGCTGCGCGCCGCCGAATGCTCCCTGGCGCTTGTCGCCGGCGTCACCGTGATGGCCACCCCCGGCGTGTTCGTCGGCTTCAGCCGGCAACGCGGCCTGTCCCCGGACAGTCGGGTCAAGGCGTTCGCGGCCGGCGCCGACGGCACCAGTTGGGGCGAGGGCGTCGGCGTGCTGCTGGTCGAGCGGCTCTCCGACGCCCGCCGCAACGGCCACCCGGTGCTCGCCGTGGTGCGGGGCAGCGCGGTCAACCAGGACGGCGCGTCCAACGGGCTCACCGCGCCCAACGGGCCGGCCCAGCAGCGGGTCATCCGCGCGGCGCTGGCCAACGCCCGGCTCGACCCGGGCGACGTGGACGCGGTCGAGGCGCACGGCACCGGCACCCGGCTCGGTGACCCGATCGAGGCGCAGGCGCTGCTCGCCACGTACGGGCAGGGCCGGCCGGACGACCGCCCACTGCTGCTCGGCTCGGTCAAGTCGAACATCGGCCACACCCAGGCCGCCGCCGGCGTCGCCGGGGTGATCAAGATGATCCTCGCGCTGCGCCACGGCTACCTGCCGCCGACCCTGCACGTCGACGCGCCCAGCGACCAGGTGGACTGGACGACAGGCTCGGTGGACCTGCTCACCGAGGGGCGGCCGTGGCCGCTGACCGGCCGGCCGCGCCGCGCCGCCGTCTCCTCGTTCGGGATCAGCGGCACCAACGCCCACACCATCCTGGAGCAGGCCCCCGAGCCGCCGGTGCCGGCCGGTCAGCCGGCCGAGCCGCCCGTGGTGCCGGTGCTGCTGTCCGCCCGTACCGCCGACTCGCTGACCGCCCAGGCCACGCCGTGGGCCGACCGGCTCGCCGGGCCGACCGCGCCGCCGCTCGTCGACGTCGGCTGGTCCTCGGCGGTGGCCCGCGCCGCGCTGGACCACCGCGCTGTCGTGCTCGCCACCGACCGGCGGGCGCTGCGCGCCGGACTCCGCGCGCTCGCCACCGGCGACGACTCGCCCGCGCTTGTCACCGGCGCGGTGACCGGCCGGCCCCGGGTGGCCTACCTGTTCTCCGGGCAGGGCGCGCAACGGCCCGGCATGGGCCGCGAGCTGGCCGCCGCGTACCCGGTGTTCGCCGACGCGCTCACCGAGGCGTGCGCGGCGCTCGACAGGCACCTGTCCCGGCCGCTGCGCCCGTTGCTCGACGCCGACCCCGGCAGCGACACCGCGGCGCTGCTGGACCGCACCGAGTTCACCCAGCCGGCGCTGTTCGCCGTCGAGGTGGCGCTGTTCCGGCTGCTCACCGCGTGGGGCCTGCGCCCCGACGCGGTGGCCGGGCACTCCATCGGCGAGTTCGCCGCCGCCCACGCCGCCGGCGTGCTCACCCTGGCCGACGCCGCCGAGCTGGTCGCCACCCGTGGCCGGCTCATGCAGGCGCTGCCCGACGGCGGCGCGATGCTCGCGGTCGCCGCGAGCGAGGACGACGTCCGCGCCACGCTCGGTGACGGGCTCGCCGTCGCGGCCGTCAACGGCCCGGCCGCCGTCGTGGTCGCCGGTTCCACCGACGCCGTGGACGCCGCCGCCGCCGACTGGACCGCCCGGGGGGTACGCACCCGACGGCTCACCGTCAGCCACGCGTTCCACAGCCCGCTGATGGACCCGGTGCTCGACGAGCTGGCCGCGCTCGCCGCCCGGCTGCCGCACCACCCGCCGACCGTGCCGCTGATCTCCACGGTCACCGGCGCGCCCGTCGACGCGGCGGGCATCGGCGCGCCCGGCTACTGGGCTCGGCACGCCCGCGACACCGTACGCTTCGCCGACGCGGTCGCCGCGCTGCGCGAGCACGGCTGCACCGCGTACCTCGAGGTCGGCCCGGACGCGGTGCTCACCGCGGCGGCCCAGGGCGTGCTGGCCGCCCACGGTCCGGTCCCACCGGTGCTGCCCACGCTGCGCCGGGACCGGCCGGAACCGCTCACCCTGCTGCGCGCGGTGGCCGCGCTGCACGTGCACGGCGTGGCCGTGGACTGGCCCGCGCTCCACGCCGACGCCGACCCGCAGCCGGCCGACCTGCCCACCCACGTGTTCGACAGGCAGCGTTACTGGCCGCAGCCGCCGGCCTGGCTGACCGCGCCGCCGGCCGAGGACACCGCCGTGGAACGCCGGTTCTGGGCGGCCGTCGACGCCGAGGACCTGGACGGCCTGCTCACCGAGCTGGACGTGGCCCCGGACCAGCCGTTCGACGCGGTGCTGCCGGCGCTGTCCGCGTGGCGGCGACGCGGCCGGGAACGGTCGATCGTGGACGGAAGCCGCTACCGGGTGCGCTGGGAGCCCGTCGACGCCACCGGCGCGTCCGCGCCGGACGGGCCGGGCCGCTGGCTGGTGCTGCTGCCCGCCGACCGGGCCGCCGAGCCGGACCTGGCCACGCTGGCCGGCGCGTTCGGCGCGGCGGTCACCACCGAGGCGGTGGACACCGCCGCCGACGCCGACACGCTTGCCGCCCGGCTGGCCGACCTGGTCGCCGCCGCCACCGCCGACGGGCCGGTGAGCATCCTGTCCCTGCTCGGCCTGGACGAGGCGCCGCACGCCGAGCACCCGACGCTGCCGCGCGGCCTGGCCGCCACCGTCGGGCTGCTCCAGGCGCTCACCGACCTGGACGCGCCGGCCCGGCTGTGGTGCGCCACCCGGGGCGCGGTCGGTGTCGGCGACGCCCCGCCCAGCCCGCGCCGGGCGGCGCTGTGGGGCCTCGGCCGGGTCGCCGCGCTGGAACAGCCCGCCCGCTGGGCCGGCCTGGTCGACCTGCCCGCCACCGTCGGCGACGACACCGCCCGCCGGCTCGCCGCGCTGCTGACCACCACCGCCGAGGACCAGCTCGCGGTGCGCGCCGACGGGACGTACGCCCGGCGGCTGGCCACCGCGCCCACCGACGGTGACCCGACGCCGTGGCAGCCGCGCGGCACCGTCCTGATCACCGGCGGCACCGGGGCGCTCGGCGGGCACGTGGCCCGCTGGGTAGCCGGGGCCGGCGCGGAACGGATCGTGCTGACCAGCCGGCGCGGCGCCGACACGCCGGGCGCGGACGCGTTGCTGGCCGAGCTGGCCGCCTCGGGCGTCGACTGCCGGGTGGCCCGCGCCGACGCCGCCGACCGGACGGCCATGGCCGCGCTGGTCACCGAGCTGCGGTCCGACGGGCCGCCGCTGCGCGCGGTGGTGCACGCCGCAGGGGTCAGCGAGGTGGTGCCGCTCGCCGAGACCACGCTGGAGGACCTGGCGTACGTCGTCGGCCCGAAACTGGCCGGCGCGGAACTGCTCGACGAGCTGCTCGACGGCGTCGACCTGGACGCGTTCGTGCTCTTCTCCTCGATCGCCGCCACCTGGGGCAGCGGTGGGCAGGGCGGGTACGCGGCCGGCAACGCCGCGCTCGACGCGTTCGCCGAGCGGCGGCGGGCCCGCGGGCTGCCCGCCACGTCGGTGGCCTGGGGGCCGTGGACCGAGTCCGGCATGTTCGACGACGACGCGCCGGAGCAACTGCGCCGGCGCGGGCTGCGGGTGCTGCCGCCCGAGCCGGCGATGGCCGGGCTGCGGCACGCGCTCGCCGCCGGCGACACCTGCGTCACCGTCGCCGACGTCGACTGGGCCACGTTCCATCCGCTGTTCACCTCGCTGCGGCCCAGCCCGCTGCTGGCCGACCTGCCTGCGGTACGGGCGCTCGCCACCGCCGCCGCCGAACCGGCGGCCACCGGGACGGAGGGCCGGGACCGGCTCGCCGAGCTGCGCGCGTTGCCCGCCGACGACCGCCGCGACGCGCTGCTGGACCTGGTCCGCACCGACGCGGCGAAGGTGCTCGGCCACCCCTCGGTCGACGCGGTCGAGCCGGAACGCGGCTTCCTCGACCTCGGGTTCGACTCGCTGACCGCGGTGGAGCTGCGCAACCTGCTCACCGCCGCGACCGGGCGGGAACTGCCCACCACTGTGGTGTTCGACTACCCGACCCCGGCCGGGCTGGCCGCGTACCTCGACGACGAGCTGTTCCCCGGCGGCGGCGAACCGGCCGGCGGCGCCGACGAGGAGACGGTCCGGCGGGTGCTCGCGGCCATCCCGCTGGACCGGCTGCGCCAGGCCGGCCTGCTCGACGAGCTGCTGCGGCTCGGCCACGACACCGCCGCGCCGGCCACCGGCCCGGCCCCGGACGTGCCGGCGGCCGAGATCCACGACCTCGATGTCGCCGGGCTGGTCCGGATGGCGCTCGAAGGATCCGACTCGTGACCCGGCCGGCCGCAGGGAGGGCCCGATGAGCGTCTCGCTGGACGAGGTGGTCGGCGCGCTGCGCGCGTCGCTGCTGGACAACCAGAAACTCAAGCAGCAGAACCAGCAGCTCGCCGACCGGCTCACCGAACCGGTGGCGATCATCGGGATGAGCTGCCGCCTCCCCGGCGGGGTGCGCTCGCCCGAGCAGCTCTGGGAGCTGGTCGACGCCGGCCGCGACGCGATGGCGCCGTTCCCCGCCGACCGGGGCTGGGACCTCGACGCGCTCTACGACACCGACCCGGCCAGCCGGGGCACCTCCTACGTCCGCGACGGCGGCTTCCTGCCCGAGGCCGGCGACTTCGACCCGGCGTTCTTCGGCATCAGCCCGCGTGAGGCCCTCGCCATGGACCCGCAGCAGCGGCTGCTGCTGGAGACCGCGTGGGAGGCGTTCGAGTCCGCCGGCGTCGACCCCACCGCGCTGCGCGGCGCGCCCACCGGCGTCTACGCGGCCACCAGCAGCCAGGGCGACTACGCGGCGCTGCTCACCGGCGTCGGCGGCGGCGTCGAGGGCTACCTCGGCACCGGCAGCGCGGCGGCGGTGGCCAGCGGCCGGATCGCGTACGCGCTGGGCCTGGAGGGTCCGGCGGTCACCGTGGACACCGCCTGCTCGTCGTCGCTCGTCGCGCTGCACCTGGCGTGTCAGGCGCTGCGGCTGGGGGAGTGCACGCTGGCGCTGGCCGGCGGCGTGTCCGTGATGGCCACCCCCACCGTCTTCGTGGAGTTCTCCCGGCAGCGCGGCCTGTCCACCGACGGCCGGTGCAAGTCGTTCGCCGCCGCCGCCGACGGCACCGGCTGGTCCGAGGGCGTCGGCATGCTGCTCGTCGAGCGGCTCTCCGACGCCCGCCGCAACGGCCACCCGGTGCTCGCCGTGGTTCGGGGCACCGCGGTCAACCAGGACGGCGCCAGCAGCGGCCTCACCGCGCCCAACGGCCCCGCCCAGCGAAAGGTGATCCGGGCCGCGCTGGCCAACGCCGGGCTCACCGCCGCCGACGTGGACGCGGTGGAGGCGCACGGCACCGGCACCACGCTGGGCGACCCGATCGAGGCGCAGGCGCTGCTGGCCACGTACGGGCAGGACCGGTCCACGCCGCTGCTGCTCGGCTCCGTCAAGTCGAACATCGGCCACACCCAGGCCGCCGCCGGCGTCGCCGGGATCATCAAGATGGTGCTCGCCATGCGGCACGGCCGGCTCCCGGCCACGCTGCACGTCGACCGGCCCACCCCGCACGTCGACTGGTCGGCCGGCGCGGTGGAGCTGCTGACCGAGGCCCGGCAGTGGCCGGCGACCGGCCGCCCCCGCCGGGCCGGCGTCTCCGCGTTCGGCGTCAGCGGCACCAACGCCCACGCCGTCGTCGAACAGGTCGAGGACCCGCCGACCCCGCCGGCCGGACCGCCCGCCCCGCCGGCGCCGTGGGTGGTGTCCGCCCGTTCCGGAGCGGCGCTCGCCGGGCAGGCCCGCCGGCTGCTGGACCACGTCACCGCCCGTCCCGACCTGCGCCCGGCCGACGTGGCGTACGCGCTGCTCACCACGCGGGCCGCGCTGCCGCACCGGGCCGCGGTCACCGGCGACGACCCGGCCGCGCTCGTCGCCGGACTGCGGGCGGTCGCGGAGGACCGGCCCGCCCCCGGCGTGGTCCGCGGCGTGGCCCGCGCCGCCGGCAGGCTCGCCGTCCTCTTCCCCGGGCAGGGCGCCCAGCGACCCGGGGCGGGCGCCGAGCTGCACCGCCGGTTCCCGGTCTTCGCCGCCGCGTTCGACGAGGTGGCCGCCGAACTCGACAGGCACCTGAGCCGCCCGCTGCGCGAGGTGGCGTTCGCCGCGCCGGACACCGGCGAGGCGGCGCTGCTGGACCGCACCGAGTGGACCCAGCCGGCGCTCTTCGCCTACCAGGTGGCCGCGTACCGGCTGGTCACCGCGCTCGGCCTGCGCCCGGCGCACCTGCTCGGCCACTCCGTCGGCGAGCTGGCCGCCGCGCACGTCGCCGGCGTGCTGTCGCTGCCGGACGCGGCCACGCTGGTGGCCGCGCGGGCCCGGCTCATGCAGGCGCTGCCGGCCGGCGGCGCGATGCTCGCGGTCCGTGCCTCCGCCGCCGAGGTGGCGCCGCTGCTCGACGCGCGGGTCGCGCTGGCCGCGGTGAACGGCCCCGAGTCGGTGGTGCTCTCCGGCGACGAGGACGCGGTGCTCGCCGCCGGCGAACGGCTCGCCGCGCAGGGCCGCCGGACCCGCCGGTTGCGGGTCGGCCACGCGTTCCACTCGGCGCGGATGGACGACATGCTCGCCGAGTTCCGGGTGGTCGCGGAGAAACTCACCTGGCAGCCGCCGAGCGTGCCGCTGGTCTCCGACCGCACCGGCGAGCCGCTCACCGACGCGCAGGCCACCGACCCGGGCTACTGGGTCGAGCACGTGCGCGACACGGTGCGCTTCTCGTCGGCGGTGGCCACGCTCGCCGCCGCCGGGACCGGCACCTTCCTGGACCTCGGCCCGGACGCCGCGCTGACCGCGCTGGCCCGCGAGTGCCTGCCCGACGCCGAGCCGGCCGCGTTCGTGGCGGCCGCCCGGCGCGAGCTGTCCGAACCGGCCGGCCTGCTCGCCGCGCTCGCCGCCGTGGACCTGCGCGGGGCCGCCGTACGCTGGCCCGCGCTGTTCGCCGGCACCGACGCCACCCGGGTCGACCTGCCCACGTACGCGTTCCAGCACGAGCGGTTCTGGCCCGACCCGATCCGCCTCGACCTGTCTCCGCGTCCCGCCGACCCGGCGGACGGCGAGTTCTGGTCCACCGCCGAGCGCGGCGACCCGGCCGCGCTGGCCGACCTGCTCGGCCTCGGCGACGACGCCGCCGGCCCGCTCGGCGACCTGCTGCCGGCGCTCACCGGCTACCGCGACCGCCGCCGCCGGACCACCACCCTGGACGGGTTGCGCTACCGGACCGGCTGGACCCCGGTCGAGCCGCCGGCCGGCGTCGCGCCGGCCGGGCCGTGCCTGATCGTGGGTCCACCCGGCGACCTGCTCGTCACCGTCACCGACGCGGTACGCGCCGAGGGCCTGGACCCGGTGCCGGTGCCCGTGCCGTCCGGCGTCGACCCGGGCGCCGCGCTGCGCGACCGCCTCGACACGGTCACCCCGGTCCGGGTGGTCTCGCTGCTGGCCGCCGCGACCGCAGGCGCGCACGTCCTCGCCGGGACCGTCGCGCTGGTGCGGGCGCTCACCGACGCCGGGGTGACCGCGCCGCTGTGGTGCGTCACCCGCGGCGCGGTAGCGGTCGACGTCGGCGACCCGGCGCCCGATCCGGCGGTCGCGACCGTCTGGGGACTCGGCCGGGTGCTGGCGCTGGAACACCCCCGGCTCTGGGGCGGCCTGCTGGACCTGCCCGCCGCGCCGACCGGCCCGGACACCGTCCGGCTCGCCCGCGTGGTGGCCGGGGACGGCGTCGAGGACCAGCTCGCGCTCCGCGCCGGTGGGCTGCGCGCCCGCCGGCTGGAACGCGCGCCCGCCGGCGTCGTGGAGCCGTGGCGGCCGGCGGGCGCGGTGCTGGTGCACGGCGACGCCCCGGTGCGCCGCCCGCACCTGCTGCGCCGGCTCGCCGAGTCGGGCGCGACCCACCTGCTGCTGGCCGGCCCGTCGGCGTCCACCGCCGTCGACCGGCCCGACGTCGCGCACACCGTAGACGCTCCGGCGGCGACCACCGCGGGCGGCGTCGAGCGGACCACCGTGGACGGCGCGGAGCCGGCCCTCGCGGACGACGTCGAGCGGACCAGGGTGGCCGGCGCGGAGCCGGCCCTCGCGGACGGCGTCGAGCGGACCACCGTGGACGGCGTCGAGGTGACCACCGTGCCGGGGACGGAGGCGCTCCCCGCCGCGCTGGCGCGGCTGGCCGCGGCCGGCACGCCGGTGCGTACCGTGCTGCACGTCGTCGACGCGGGCGGGGCCGGCGAGCCGGTCGCGGCGGCCGACCCGGACCGCCTGGCCGCCGACGTCGACGCGCACCTGGCCGCGGTGGCCCGGCTCGACGCCGCCTGCGCCGACCACCCGGTCGACGAGTTCCTGGTCTTCGTCTCCACGGCCGCCACCTGGGGCAGCGGCGGCGTCGCGGTCACCGCCGCGACCGGCGCCGGCCTGGCCGCCCTCGCCGCCGGCCGCCGCGCCACCGGCCGGCCGGCCACGGTGCTGGCCTGGGCGCCGTGGCACGGCGAGGCCACCGACCCGGAGCAGTTGCGCCGCCGGGGCATCCGCCCGCTGGACCCGGACGTGGCTCTCGACGCGCTCGACCGGGCCGTCGCCGCCGGCGACGACGAGGTCGCCGTCGCGGACGTCGACTGGCCGGCGTTCGTGCCCGCGTTCACCGCGGTCCGCCCGGCCCCGCTGCTGCGGGGCGTGCCGGACGCCGCCGCGACCGAACCGGCCGGCCCGGCCGGCGGGTCCGGCTCCGACCCGGCGACCGCGCTGCGCGACCGGCTGGCCGCCGTGCCCACCGGTGACCGGCAGCGGATCCTGCTGGACCTGGTCCGGGCGCACGCGGCCACCGTCCTCGGGCACGCCGGGCCGGGCGCGGTCGAGCCGGACCGGGACTTCCTGGAGCTGGGCTTCGACTCGCTCACCGCGCTGGAGCTGCGCGACGCGCTGCGTCAGGAGACCGGCGCCGAGCTGTCCGCCACCCTGCTCTTCGACCACCCCACCCCGGTCGCGCTGGCCGGGCACCTGCTCGCCGCCGTCCTCGGCGGGCGGGCCACCGACGTGCCCGCCGACGCGGGCTCCCCGGACGGCGCGGGCGGCCTGCTCGGCGGGTTGTTCCGGCAGCCCAAGGCGCGCGCCGACGCGGCCGGCTACGCCGAGCTGCTGGTGAAGCTGGCCCAGTTCCGGCCCAGCTTCACCGGCCCGGAGGAGCTGACCCGGCCGGCCGGCATCATGCGGCTGGCCGACGGGCCGGTCACGCCGGTGGTCTGCTGCTGCACCATGTCGCTGCTCTCCGGCGCGCACGAGTACGCCCGGGTCGCCGCCGGGCTGCGCGGCCGGCGCGACGTTTGGGCGCTGCCCAACCCCGGCTTCGGCGTCGGCGAGGAACTGCCCGCCGACCTCGACGCGCTGCTGCGGGTGCACGCCGACACCGTGCTGCGCGCGGTCGGGTCCGGCGACTTCGTGCTGGCCGGGCACTCCGGCGGCGCGATGGTGGCCAACCTGCTCGCCGCCGAGCTGGAGCGGCAGGGCCGGGGGCCGGCCGCGGTGGTGCTGATGGACACCTACCCGCCCGGCAGCGAGGTGCTCGGCGGTTGGACGTCGCAGTTGCTCGACGGGATGGTCGAGCGGGACAGCGCGTACACCCCGATGGACGACCACCGGGCCACCGCGTGGGCCGGCTACCTGCCGCTGTTCCTCGACTGGACGCCCACGTCGATGGCGGCGCCGACGCTGCTCGTACGCGCCGGCGAGCCGCTGGGGGAGTGGACCGGGGAACCCGACGGGTGGAAGTCGGTGTGGCCGTACCCGCACGAGACGCGGGACGCGGCCGGTGACCACTTCACCATGGTCGGCGAACGCGGCCCGGAACTCGCGGCCACGGTCGACGCGTGGCTCGCGGAGCGCGGGCTGTGAGGCCGCCCCTTGGCTGCCCCTAACGCCCCCTATCGCGGTGGCGGACAACTGTCTTACCAGGAACCAGGACGGGAGCATGACGACGTGGACGAGGCAGTGGTGGTCGACGGGCTGGTCAAGAGATACCGGCCCGACATGCCGCCGGCGGTGGACGGACTGAGTTTCTCGGTCGCCGCGGGCGAGGTCTTCGGTCTGCTCGGGCCGAACGGCGCGGGCAAGACCACGACGATCGGGGTGCTGACGACCCGGGTGCGGGCCACCTCCGGTCGCGCCCTGGTCTGCGGCGCGGACGTGTCCCGCGCGCCGGCCGTGGCCCGGCAACTGCTCGCGGTGGTGCCGCAGCGGGTCAACCTGGACCGGTCGCTGACCGTCCGGCAGAACCTGCTGTTCCACTCCGCGTACCACCGGGTGTCCCGGGCCCGTCGTGCCCGGCGCGCCGACGAGCTGCTGGAACAGATGGGCCTGAAGGACTTCGCCAAGGCCCGCACCGACTTCCTCTCCGGCGGCCTGGCGCAGCGCACCATGATCGCCCGGGCGTTGATGCACGCCCCCCGGGTGCTCTTCCTCGACGAGCCGTCCGCCGGTCTCGACCCGCAGTCCCGGCTGTTCGTGCACGAGCGGATCGCCGACCTGAAGTCGTCCGGGGTCACCGTCGTGGTGACCACGCACGACATGGAGGAGGCGGAGAAGCTCTGCGACCGGGTCGGCATCGTCGACCACGGCAAGCTGCTCACCCTGGACACGCCGACCGCGCTGACCCGGACGCTGCCCGGCAGCAGCACGCTGACGCTCGTGGTCGCGCCCGGCGCGCCGGTCGAGGCGGTGCAGGCCACGCTCGCCGACGTGCCGGACGTGGAACGCGTCGAACGGCTGCGCGCGGGCGGCGCGGCGGAGCTGCCGATGTTCCCCGGCATGCCCCCGATGCCGACGCCGGAGGATCCGGACGCCCCGCTGTCGTTCCGGGTCTACACCGCCGGCGCGCCGGCCAACGCCGTGCCGATGGCGTTGAAGGTCCTCACCGACCTCGGCTGCGAGGTCCGCGACCTCAGCGTCGGCCAGCCCAGCCTGGAGGACGTCTTCATCCACCTGACCGGAAGGGACCTTCGGTGACCGTCACCGCCCCCGTCGCGCCGGCGTCGCCGGCCGTCACCGCACCCCCGCCGGTACGCCTGCGCGACCAGCTCACCACGTTCCGCGCGGTGCTGTGGCGCGACGTGTTCGTCACCAGCCGGGAGCTGGGCGGGTTCCTCGCCCAGGTCTTCCTCCAGCCGCTGTTCATGCTGTTGATCTTCGGCAAGGTGCTCAAGGACCTCGGCTACGCCAGCGACGACTTCGCCAACGTGCTGCTGCCCGGCGTCATCGCGCTCAACGCGTTCCTGATCGGCCTGGAGAACACCGCGCTGCCGATGGTGATGGACTTCTCCTTCACCCGGGAGATCGAGGACCGGCTGCTGTCGCCGATGGCTATCCCGCTCGTCGCGTTCGAGAAGATCGTCTTCGGGGCGATCCGGGGCCTGGTCGCCGGGCTGGTGCTCATCCCGGTCGGCATGCTGATCCTCGGCGTCACCTGGCCGCTGTCCACGCTGCTGCCGGTGATCGGCGTGCTGGCCGCCGGCGCGATGGTCGGCGCCGCCCTGGGCCTGACGTTCGGCACGCTTGTCCCGCCGCACCGGATCCAGATCATGTTCACGGTCACGCTGACCCCGCTGATGTTCACCGGCGCCACCCAGTTCCCGCTGCGGGCGCTGGACGCGCTGCCCTGGTTCCAGGTCGTCTGCGCGATCAACCCGCTCACCTACGTCAGCGAGGCCACCCGGTCGCTCGTCGCGCCGCCCGGCGTCCAGTCGGTGCCGCTCTGGCTGGACCTGGTGGTGCTCGCCGGGGTGTTCGTGGTCTTCACCGCCGTCGGCATCCGCGGCTTCATGCGCCGGGCGATGGACTAGGGGTCGGCCGCGATGAACCCCGACGACGGACCGCTGCTGCTGGTCAGCTCCGGCAGCGCCGGGCTGTTCAACCCGCTGCTGACGCTGGCCGGTGAGCTGAAGCGCCGGGCCGCCCGACCGGTCCGGTTCGCCTGCACCGACGAGCGGCGGGCCGAGATCGAGGCGCTGCCCGGCGACGGTGACGTGCGCTTCGTCTCGCTCGGCCCACCCCGGGTGGAGGTCCGCCCGGAGCACTGGGACGACGAGACGCACCGCCGGATGTCCACCGGTTCCCGGGTGGTGAACTTCGCCAGCTACGTCGACGCCTCCACCGACTTCGACCATCTGCACGAGCTGTACGAGCGCTGCCTGGCGGTCATCGACGAGGTGCGGCCGACGCGGGCGGTGGTGGACTCGTTCGCCTCGTTCGGCCTGGACGCGGCCACCACCCGCGGGGTGCCGTTCGTCATCAGCGTCACGGTGCCACCGTCGAACTTCCTCCAGGACAGCCTGCCGCCCGCGTACCCGATGTCGTTGTCCGGGCTGCCGCTGGCGATGAACCCCAGCCAGCGGGCGGCGAACGACCGCTACCGCGCCGCGCTGGTGGCCACGCTCACCGAGCCGGAGCGGCTGGCGCGCAGCACCGCCGCGGCCGCGCGGCGCGCGGACGCCGGCATCAGCAACGTCGAGCTGCGCCCCTCGCAGTACGCGGAGGCGGCGGAGGCGTTGCTCGCCTACACCGTGTTCGGGCTGGAGTACCCGTTCGACACCGCGCCGGCGAAGCTGCGCATGGTCGGCTCGATGGTGCCCCGGGAGATCGTGCCGAGCCCGGACGGCGCCGACCTGCGTGCCTGGCTCGACGCCCACGAGTCGGTGGTCTACGTCGGCTTCGGCACCATCATGCGCCCGACCGCCGCGCAGGTGGCCGCGCTTGTCGAGGTGGCCGCCCGGCTCGGGCCGGAGCACCAGGTGTTGTGGAAGCTGCCCGCCGCCCGGCACGGGTTGCTGCCGCCGCCCGACGAGCTGCCGGCCAACCTGCGCATCGAGTCGTGGTTGCCGTCGCAGGTGGAGGTGCTGGCCCACCCGCACGTGCGGGTCTTCTTCAACCACGCCGCCGCGAACGCGATCCACGAGGCGGCCTGGTTCGGGGTGCCGCAGCTGGTGATGCCGTTCTGGTTCGACTGCTACGACGGCGCGGTGCGGGTGGTCGACGCCGGCGTGGCGCTGGCGGTCGAGCACGAGGATCCGCTCGACGTCGACGACGTCGTCGGCAAGCTGCGCCGGTTGCTGGGCGAGCCGTCGTTCCGCGACCGTGCCGCCCGCTGGCGCGACTGCCTGCGCCGCGCCGGCGGGGTGACCGCCGCCGCCGACCTCTTGCTGAGCTAGAAGGAAGGGCCCCTTCTTAACGCATTCGGTAAAGGCGGGGCCCCTTGTTAACACCCGGCGTTAACAAGGGGCCCCGCCTTACATCGACGGCGGGTCAGGAGGCGGCGGTCTGGATCTCCTCGCCCAGCGGCTCGGCGAACGCCACCAGGCGAGCCGGCAGGTCCGAGCGGCGCTTGACGTCGAGCTTGCGGTAGACCCGGGTCAGGTGCTGCTCCACGGTGCTCACCGTGATGAACAGCTTGCTGGAGATCTGCCGGTTGGTGTGGCCCTGCGCGGCGAGCGCCGCCACCCGGCGTTCGGCCTCGCTGAGCCCGTCCTCCGGCTCCGGCGCCTCGGCCGGCGGGCCCGTCGGCACGCCGCCCGGCTCGCGCCGGACCAGCCGCTGCGCCAGCACCGAGGCGCCGCAGTCCTGGGCCAGTTGGTACGCGCGGCGGACCAGCAGCCGCGCCTGCGCCGAGTCGCCCGCCCGCTGCAACGTCTGCCCGGTGTCGCCGAGCGCCCGGACCAGTTCGAGCCGGTCCCCGCAGCCCTGCAACAGGTTGACCGCCTCGGAGAGCAGCTTGCGTCGGTGGTCCGGCGCGGTGGTGCCGGCGAGCAGCCGCAGCGCCCGGCCCCGGGTGCGGTCGTCCACCCCGTGCGGCACCCGCAACTGCTCCTGCAGCAGTTGGGTGGCGTGCGCCTTGTTGCCCACCGCGAACTGCACCCGGGCCAGCTCCAACCGCCAGGGCACCAGCCCGGCCACGTCCACGCCCCAGGCGCGCATGAGTTCGCCGCACCGGCGCAGGTCGGTGGTGGCCGCGTGGGCCCGCCCGAGCGCCAGGTGGTGGCGGGCCCGGGCGGCCAGGTAGTGCAGGCCGAGCGGCGTACGGAGGGCGCCGGCCGGCACGCTCTGCGCCAGCCAGCGATCCGCCTCGGCGTGCCGCCCGGACTCGGTGGCGCAGGCGATGAGCGTGGCCAGCGGACCCGCCGCGGCGACTCCCCAGGCGGCCACCGGCAGGTCGTCGAGCGCGGCCCGGGCCTGCTGGTCGGCCACGGTCAGGTCGCCCAGCCGCAGCGCCGCCTCGGCGCGCAGCGCCCGCAGCACGGCCCGCCAGATCGGGGCGTGCCGCACGGCGGGGCGCTCCAGCAGCGCCGCGGTCCAGGCGGCCACCCGGTCGGCGCGGCCGGACCAGAGCAGCGCCAGCAGCGGCGCGGTCAGCAGCGGGAGCATGCCGTCGTCGGAGTGGTGGCGGTGCAACAGGTGCTCGGCGGCGGCCACCGTGTCGTGGTCGCCGGTCGGCGTCAGCGCCGCGCCGACCAGGCCCAGCGCCTGCGCGGGTGAGGAACCGCCGGCCAGCAGCGCGGTCCGTGGCACGCCGGCCGCCTCCCGTGCGGCGGCCAGGTGCTCCGGGTGGGAGAGCCCCAGCAGCAGGTGCATGGTCCGCCGGCGGCCGGCGGCGTGGGGCTGCTCGTCGTCGCCGGCGCAGCCGGCGATCGCCTCGTCGGCCTCCTCGGCACGTCCCTGCCACAGCAGGTAGGGCACGGCGGACAGGGCGGCGTCCGCCGGCCAGCCGCCCGTCCGGGCGGTGTCGACGAGCTGGTCGAGCTGACCGGCGACGGCCAGCGGGTTGATCTGCCAGCGGGCGCGGACCTGCATGGCGGTGATGGCGACCCGCTGGTTGTCGTCCACCTCGGCGCGTCCGACGAGGCGCAGGCAGCCGGCGGCCACGTCGGGTCGGCCGGCGGCGAGCGCCTGGGCGGCGGCGTCGTGCAGCACGGGCACCGTCCATCCGGCCTCCGCCCAGCCGGCGGCGACCAGGTGCTCGGCGACGCCGCCCGGCTCGACGCCGTGCTCGTGCAGCACCTCGGCGGCGCGCTGGTGCAGGCCGCGTCGTTCGTCGACGGACATGTCGGCCAGGATGGACCGCCGGATCCGGGGGTGCCGCAGCCGGTCCTGGTCCAGCAGGCCGGTGGTGCGCAGCATGCTGACCATCGGGGTGACCGACTCCGGCACCACGTCGAGCAGGTGGCCGAGCAGGTCCGCCGGGCCGCCGGGGCGGTCCAGCACCGCCATCGCCTGCGCCACCCGGCGCACGCCCGGCTCGTGCCGGTACAGGCAGCCGAGCACCGCCTGGTCGAACGCGTCGCCGAGGGAGGCGTCCGCGGTCGGTTCCTCGTCGGTCGCCGACCCGGGCCGTTCCTCGATGAGCGCCCGGGTGAGCAGCGGGTTGCCGCCGGTCATCCGCAGGCAGCGTTCGGCGGCCTCGCGGGCCGCCGGCTCGACGTCGTCGTCGACCAGCCGGGCGATCGCGTCGACGGTGAGCGGCGGCAGGGTGATCCGGGTGAAGTGGGGCTGGCTGAACAGTTCGGCCCGGAAGTGCGGGTGCGACGGGCGCAACGTGCGGGCCTCGGCCAGCACCACCATGATCGGGGTGTGCCGCAGCCGGCGGGCGACGTAGAGCAGGCAGTGCAGCGACGCCGGGTCGGCGTGGTGCACGTCGTCCACGGTCAGCACGAGCGGGTCCGACTCGGCGAGGTCGAGCAGCGTGCTGAACAGGCCGTGCAGCACCGGCGCCCACACCTGGTCGGCGGGGTCCTCGCCGCCGTCGCGCCCGACCTCCGGCGGGGCGGTCGGGGAGTGGCGCAGCAGGTTCTCCACCCGCACCCCGCTCTCCGGGTCGAGCCGTGCCCCCTGCAGGAGCTGACCCAGCACCCCCAGGTGCAGTCCGCGTTCGGTGCGCGACGCGGTCGCGCTGAGCACCCGGCCGCCGGCCGTGGCCGCCCAGTCGCCGAACGACTCCAGCACGCTCGTCTTGCCGCTGCCCACCGCACCGGTGACGAGCGAGACGTGTCCCTTCCGCTGCCGTTCGCAGTTCTGGAAGGTCTCGCGCAGCAGGGTGAGCTGTTCCTCTCGCTGTACCAGCACGTGTCCTGTCAGCCCTTCTCGTCGACGGCGCCGCGACGGGGTCACCGTCGCCGGCAGGCCGCTCCGCCCGGTGCCGTGGGCGGCCCCTCCACCGCACCCGTCCCGGTCGCGGGACAGGGGTGGTGCGCGCCGGGCCGCCGGCCGGGTGGACTCGGAATCCTCCCCACCGGAGCGTGTCGTCAGACAGACGTTCCGGCTGCAAGCGAGTCTGGCACCGGCTCTGGCGTGCGACAACGGTCCCGGGACCCCACGGTTTCGGCGGTAAACCTGCGGTGCCGACCGGCCGTTAGGGGTTGCGTGGTAGTCCGGAAGGGGGGTGGTCGCCAGACCGGATGACGGTCGGGTTTCGCCTCGATGGCCGGCAGGTGACGGCCGATCAGCAGATGAAACCACACTTCGGCCAGGCCCGCGCGGGCCGAGTGGCCGAGCACGACGAACCGTCAGGGGGGTACGGGATGACCGGCCGGCCCGCTCAGGGGTCGAGCCGCAACCGGGCGGCCAGTTCGCTGCGGGAGTTGACGTCGAGCTTGCGGTAGATCCGGGTCAGGCGCTGCTCGATGGCGCTGACGGTGAGGAACATCCGCTCGGCGATCTCCCGGTTGGTGTGTCCCTGTGCGGCCAGCGCGGCGACCCGGGACTCGGCGTCGCTGAGGCCGGTGAGCAGGATCCCGGCGTCGGAGTCCGGATCGGGCGCGGCGGTCCGGCCGGCCGTGGCGACCCGACCGGCGGCGGTCGGGCGCAGCGACGGGATCCCGCACTCCTCGGCGATGTCCCGCGCGGCCCGGGCCGTGCTCCGCGCCTCGCGCAGATCACCGGCCTGTTGCTGGGCCTGGCCGAGGTCGCCCAGGGCACGCGCCAGCTCGATCCGGTCCCCGCACTGGCGTAGGAGCCGCACCGCGCACCGCAGGTGCCGGATCCGCTCCGGTCCCTCGTGGACGGCGCCGAGCACCCGCAGCGCGGCGCCCCGGTAGCGCAGGTCGGTCGGGCGGAGCCGGTCCAGCTCCTCCAGGATCACCTTCTCGGCCTGCTGCCGGCGGCCCAACCGCAGCAGCGTCCGCGCCGACTCGGTACGCCACGGGATCAGCGCCGCCTGGTCGAGCCGCCACGAGGTCATCAGCTGCCCGCACAGTTGGAAGTCGGCCAGGGCCGCCTCGGGGCTGCCCGCCGCGAGGGCGTGCACGCCGCGGGCGTGCAGGTAGTGCAGGCCGAACGGGGTCTCGAACAGCGCCGGCGGCACCGGCGTCCGGAGGCAGGCCGCCGCCTCGTCCCACTCCTCGAGGCAGGTGAGCGTCCACAGGCGGACGGCCAGCGGCGCGCCGATGACGACGCCCCACCCCTTCGGCGACAGCCGGTTGAGCGCGGAGTCGGCGAGTTCGCGGGCCCGGCGCAGGTCGCCGCGGCGGCCCGCCACGGTGGCGGCGACCGCGGTGAGCAGGGCGCGTGGCGTCCGGTGCCGGCGCGCGGAGGCGATCCGGTCCAGCCGCTCGCACCATTCGCCGGCCAGGTCGAGCCGGTCCGCGTAGATCATCGCGATCACCGCGCAGACCGCGTTCCACATGCTCGGCTCGTCGTCCAGCGCGAGCGTGCCGAGCGTGCGTTCGGCGTTCTCCAGCGCGCCGAGGTCGCCCCGACCCAGCACGGCGTCGAGCAGGAGGACGCCGTGCAGCCGGTGCTTGACGCGGGCCAGGGCGAGCGGGTCCCGGGGGGTGCCGGCCGGGGCGGCGCCGTCGAGCGCGACTCCGGGGTAGAGCGTGGCCATCCACCCCCTGATGATCGTCAGGTCGGCGGTCGATCGCGTGTCGACGCCGTCGACCCGCTCGCCGAGATGGTGGATGAGGTCCACGGCCCGGTCGATCTGGCCGTGCCAGAGCAGATACTGGATCGGTCCGGCGGCCTGCCGGGTGCTCAGGTGCCCGGCGCGCACGGCGGTGGCGACGCCGAGCAGGTGGGGGACCGCGCCCTGCGGGTCCAGCCGCCACTCGGCGCGGGCCAGGGCGGAGCGGATCCGGGCCCGCAGGCACTCGTCGGCGCAGTCCCGGTTGGCGCGGCGCAGGTAGCGCAGGCCGGTGTCCACGTCGCCCTCGGCGAGCGCGTGCTCGCCGGCGTCGAGCAGGGTCGGGACCATCCACGGCTCGGTCAGCTCGTCCGAGGTGACCAGGTGCGGCGCGATCCGCGGTGGCGGGGCGCCGTCGTCGTGCAGCACCTGGGCGGCGGCGCGGTGCAGCCGGGTGCGTTCCTCCACGGTCATCCCGTCGAGCACCGCCCGGCGTACCGCCGGGTGCCGGAGGCCGTCGGCGTCGACGAGACCGGCGCTGGTGGCCGCGTCGACGGCGTGCAGGTTCAGCTCGGAGGGGAGGTCGACCAGGTGGGGCAGGAGCGGGCCGTGCAGCGGCTCCTCGGTCACCGCCAGCGCGCGGGCGGTCTTGAGCACCAGGTGCTCGCAGCGGTAGAGGCAGCTCAGCACCGCCTCCCGGAACGCCTCGCCGGGCGCCGGCGTCCCGGCGCCGGCCGGGTGGTCGTCGGCCAGCGCGTGCACCAGCAACGGATTGCCGCCGCTGATCCGGAACGCCTCGTCGGCGATCCGCCGGGCCACCGGCGCGCCCAACCGGTCGGCCAGGACCCGGTACGTCCCGTCCGGGGAGAGCAGCGGCAGCCGGACGCGGTGCAACCGGGCCGGCTGGAGCAGTTCGGCGTACGCGGTGGGATGCCACGGCCGGGTGCGCGGCGCCTCGGTCAGCACGATCAGCACCGGCAGCCCGACGACCCGACGGACCAGGTGGTCGAGGCAGCGCAGTGACGGCGCGTCGGCGTGCTGGAGGTCGTCGACCGCCACCACTGCGGGCGCCCGGGCGGCGAGTTCCAGCAGTTCGCCGCCGATCGCGGCGGTCAGCAGGGCGAGCGCCTCCTCGTCGGCCGTCTCGCCCCAGCGCAGCACGGCGCGGTCCAGCAACCGGCCGACCCGGTCGCGGCCGGCGTCGTCCAGAGTGGCCCGTCGGACGAGCTGCCGGATGACCTCCAGTGGCACCGTGCGCTCGCTGCGCGACGCGCTGGCGCCGAGGAACGCGACCCCGGCCTCGGCGCACCGCCGGGCGAAGGACTGCAGGAGCGTGGTCTTGCCGGCGCCGACCGGCCCGGTGATGAGCGTGATCGGGCCGGGGCCGGGGCCGGTGGCGGGTTCGCCCGGGTGGAGCAGATCGGCGAGCCGATCGGTCAGGACGTCGAGATGCCGGTCCCGTTCGGCCATCGTCATCGGGTGGGCCTCCGCCCCGCCGCGGCCCGTCGGTGGGCCGCGCGCCGTGGTCTCCGGTGACACCCCTTGCAGTCAGAGACCCACAAATCCTTGACCCATTCCAATTAGCGAATACCGGCAACGATGGTACGACGTGAGCGTTTCATCGGAACGTCGCGCCTGGTCTCGTGCGTCGAAAATACGCCGCCACCTGCGGTCCCGCAATTCAAGGGGCGGTTTGACGCGGTCCGCCTCTATCGATCCCGATTCATGGGGTGGAGTATGTCAGCCAGGCAATTGGGCGGCAAGTCTGAGGATGTAAAGGATGAGCAAACATGGCAACTCCGCACCGGCGGCGCTGAGGGTGCTCGGGCCGCCGCGACAGCGGAAAGTCATCTTTCTCTTCCGGAACGTGACGCAGGTGGTCCGATCGGTCGGTTGGTAACGTTTTCCGACCCTTGCCGCCAATGGGTGGGCGGCAGGGCCGCCCGGCCGGCGGGCGCTGTGCCCCGCGGTCGGCCGGGACCCGGCGGCGGGCGTCGCCCGCGCTCGCGTCCCGCCACGTGAGAGCGTTCTCGCTGTTCATTCGTCACCGCGCGGTGCGTGCCCCGGCGCGGCGTCCCCGGCGGTCGGCGGGTGGCGTGGAGCCGGTCCGCGCCCCGCCGTCGCCGGCCGCCGCGCCCGGCGCGGGGACCGGCACTTCTGCTCGAATGTCACCCGGCGGACGTCGACCGATTCCGCTCGCCGCCGGCACGCTTTCACCCCTCGCCCAACTTGCCCGTTTCAGTCCGTCTGGAAGCCCTTTGCCGCAACTTGTTGTTAAAGAAGAAATTCGTGTCACCGGCGTTCCGCAGAACGGTGCGGGGACAGAAAGCAGATCCGGCGGTAACTGCGGAAGAATGAAATCGGAATCGTCATTCTCCGCTTCCTCGAGATGGCGCAAGCGTGGTCCGTCGGCGATTCGGCGACCCGATTCCGTCGCCACCCGAGGGTCCTCCGCGCCGCCGGTCGACCAACGAGAGCCGCTTTCGTCCCCGGCCCGCCCGCCGCCCCTCACCTGCCGCTCCGGGTCGGTGACACGGCGTCCGGGGCCGCCCTCGCGCACGTGGGGTAGGGGTTGTCTGCCGTCGATCAACCGCCTAATTTTGGACCGTCCGCCACGGTCGGCGGACGACAATCCGCCGCACGACGGGGGATCGGCCACGGGCCGCGCGCCCGTGACGTGAAGGGTTCGCGCGTGATCTGCCAACCACCGCCGAGACACCGGGCCCCGGCTCGATGACGCTCCTGCCCGGGCTGCGGGGGTCCGGGGCGGACCGTTCCGACGCGCTCCGCGTCGCCGGCCGGACGCTCTCCGCCGAGGCGCTGCTGGGCTGCGCGAACGCGGTCGCCGACCGGATCCGTGGCGCCCGGGCGGTCGCGGTCGAGGCCGCCCCGAGCCTGGAGACCATGGTCGGGATCGTCGGCGCCGTCCAGGCCGGTGTGCCGGTGGTGCCGCTGCCGCCCGGCGCCGACGCGGGCGAGCGGCACCGCATCCTGCGCGAGTCCCGCGTCGACGTGCTGCTCGGCCCCACCGCAGGCGACGCCGCCCTGCCGCTCGTCCCGGTCGACCTGCGGAACCGGTCCTCGGCCACGCACCCGGACCCGCTGCCGGCCAGCGACGCGGTGATCCTCTACACCGGCGGCGTCGGGGGCCCCTCCCGCGGCGTCCGCATCTCGCACCGGGCCATCGCGGCCGATCTGGACCTGCTCGCCGCCGCCTGGCGGTGGAGCGCCGAGGACGTGCTCGTCCAGGGCGCGCCGCTGTTCCGGGCGTACGGGCTGGTGGTCGGCCTGCTCGGCGCGCTGCGGGTGGGCAGCCGTTTCGTCCACCTCGACCGGCACGCCGCCGACGGCCCGCCCGGCACCATCTACCTGGCGCTGCCGCGCCAGTGGGCGCGCATCGCCGGTGACGCGCCCCGGGCCCGGAGGCTGTCCCGGGCGCGCATGCTGGTCTCCGGCGACGCCCCGCTGGCGCCCGCCGTGGGGGAGCGGCTGCGGTTGCTGACCTCGCACCACCCGGTGGAGGGGTACGGCACCACGGAGACGCTCGTCGTGCTCACCGGCCCGGCCGGCGCGCCCGGCGCCACGCTGCCCGGCGTGCAGACCCGGGTGCTGGACCACGCCGGCCGGCCGGTGGCCGCCGACGGCGACGCGGTCGGCGAGCTGAGCGTCCGGAGCCCGACGATGTTCAGCGGCTACACCGACCGGCCCGGGTCGGCGCCGCCCGCCGACGGCTGGTACTCCACCGGCGACCTGGCCACCGTGGACCCGGCCGGACGCCACCGGATCCTCGGCCCGGTCGCCACCGGCGTGGTGCGCTGCGGGGGGCGGCAGGTGCCGACCCGGCAGGTCGAGGAGGTGTTGCTCAGCTATCCCGGGGTCCACGAGGCGGCGGTGGTCGGCGCGCCGCACCGCACGCTCGGCGAGCAGGTCGTCGCGTACGTCGTCGCGGCCGCCGGGCTCACCGCCCAGGTGCTCATCGACCACGTCGGCCGGCTGCTCTCGGCGGCGGCCCGCCCCCGCCGGGTGCACTTCGTCGACGAGTTGCCGTGCAGCGCGCAGGGCCGGGTGCGCAAGTCGCTGCTGGTCCGGCGCGGCGCGCGTCCCCCCGTACCCGACCCCTGACCGTCGGCCGCGGGCCGGACAGGACGGCGGGCACGCCCTAGCATCCGGGGCGTGATCGAACGGATCCTGCCGCCGGCGGTGGTGGTGGAGGAGTGCTTCACCGACCCGGCCGGGCTGCGCCCGCACCCGGACGAGGAGCACGTCGTCGCGAACTCGGTGCCGAAACGCCGGCGGGAGTTCACCACCGTCCGGCACTGCGCCCGTCGGGCGCTGACCCGGCTGGGCCTGCCGCCCGCGCCGATCCTGCCCGGCGTCCGGGGCGCGCCCGGCTGGCCGGCCGGCGTCGTCGGCAGCATGACGCACTGCGACGGCTACCGGGGCGCCGCCCTCGCCCGCGCCGGGACCCTCGGCAGCGTCGGCGTCGACGCCGAGCCGCACGCCCCGTTGCCCGACGGGGTGCTGGACGCCGTCGCGCTGCCCGCCGAGCGCGCCCGGACCGCGGCGTTGCGTGCCGCCCACCCCGGGGTCTGCTGGGACCGGCTGCTGTTCAGCGCGAAGGAGGCGGTCTACAAGGCGTGGTTCCCGTTGACCGGTCGCTGGCTGGACTTCGCCGAGGCGGACATCGTCGTCGACCCGGCCGGCACGTTCACCGCCCGGCTGCTCGTGGCGGGGCCGCGGCTCGACGGCGTGGAGCTGACCGCGTTCGACGGCCGGTTCCTGGTGGAGCGGGGTCTGGTGCTCACCGCCGTCACCGTCCCGGCCGCGTCGGGCCGCTAGGACAGCCGGCTCTTCTGCACCTTGCCCATGGCGTTGCGGGGCAGCGCGTCGACGAGCCGCACCTGCCTCGGTCGCTTGTGCACGGAGAGCTGCCGGGCCACGAAGTCGATCAGCTCGGCCTCGGCCAGCCCGTCCCCGACCACGTACGCGGTGACCTGCTGGCCCAGATCCGGGTGCGGGGTGCCGACCACCGCCGCCTCCCGGACCCCGGGGTGCGCCAGCAGCGCGTCCTCCACCTCGCCCGCGCCGATCCGGTACCCGCCGCTCTTGATCAGGTCGGTGGCGGCCCGGCCGGCGATCCGGTGGACGCCGTCCGGGTCGACGGTCGCCACGTCACCGGTGCGGAACCAGCCGTCCGCGCTCCGGGCGGCCGCGTCGGCGTCCGGCCGGTTCAGGTAGCCGTCGAAGAGCGTGTCCCCGCGGACCTGGAGCTCGCCCATGGCCTCCGCGTCGGCGGGCAGCGGCGTGCCCCGCTCGTCGACCACCCGGGTGCGCACGCCGGGCAGCGGCACGCCGACCGTGCCCGCCCGCCGGGGCCGGTCCGCCCGCGCGCTCACGGTGATCAGGGTCTCGGTCATTCCGTACCGCTCGACCGGGCGGTGGCCGGTCAGGTCGGCGAGCGCGGTGAAGACCGGCTCGGGGAGCGCGGCGCTGCCGGACACCAGCAGCCGGGCGCCGCGCAGCGCCCGCGCCGCCGCCGGCTCCGCCGCGATCCGCGACCAGATCGTGGGTACGCCGAAGTAGAGCGATCCGGCGGCGGCCGCGTAGCGGTCGGGGCGGGGTCGGCCGACGTGGCGCAGCCGGCTGCCGACCCGCAGCGGGCCGAGCACGCCGAGCACCAGCCCGTGCACGTGGAACAGCGGCAGCCCGTGCGCCAGCACGTCGTCCGGTGTCCAGGCCCAGGCGTCGGCGAGCCCGTCCAGGCAGGCGGCGACCGCGCGGCGGGACAGCACCGCGCCCTTCGGCGCGCCGGTGGTGCCGCTGGTGTAGAGGATCAGCGCGGCGCTCGCCGGGTCCGGCTCCCGATGGCAGGTGTCCGAGCGGCGGGTCAGGTCGACCGGCAGGGCCGGCGGCGCGGCGGGACCGTCGATGGCGGCGGTGCCGGGCGTCACCAGCAGCACCTCGGCGGCGGAGTCGCGCAGCACGTGGTCGCGTTCCACCGGCCCGGCGTCCGGCGGCACCGGCACCACCGCCGCGCCGGCCAGCAGCCCGCCGACCACGCCGACCACGGTCTCCAGGCTCGACGTGGCGGGCACCGCGACCCGGCGTACCCCCTGCAGCTCGTCGGCGACCGCGGCGGCCGCGCGGCGCAGCTCCACCCAGGACAGCGACCGGTCGTCTACCCGGACCGCGTCCGGCCGTTCGTCGGTGGACCGGTCGAGCCAGCTCAGCAGCGGCACGGGCGCCCCTCTCGCGATGCGCCGCCGGCGGCGGCGCACCGACCGTAACCGGGCCGCCCCGGCGCGGACCACCCCTGCGGCCGCCGCCGCCCGGCGACACGCCGGGTGACCGACCGACACCCCTGGCGATCGGCCGTACACCCCCGATTCATCGGCCGATGGGTTGAACCGCGCCTCGGTTGCCCGGATGATGGGCGGCGTCGGCCCGCCGCGTGGGTCGTCCCTGCCCGCACCCGACGCCGCGACACGCCGAGCGGCACCCGCACGCGACGGAGGATCCCGCCAGATGCCGGTCATCGAAGTCGAGCACCTGCACAAGAGGTACGGCGACAAGGTGGCGGTCGACGACGTCTCGTTCACCGTGGAGCAGGGCGAGATCTTCGGCGTGCTCGGTCGCAACGGCGCCGGCAAGACCACCACCGTGGAGTGCGTGCAGGGCCTGCGCCGCGCCGACGGTGGCACGGTCCGGGTGCTCGGGCTCGACCCGATCCGCGACCGCACCGAGGTGCGCCAGCGCGTCGGCGCGCAGCTCCAGGAGAGCCAGCTCCCCGACAAGCTGCGGGTGCGCGAGGCGCTGGACCTCTACCGGTCCTTCTACCGCAACCGTGCCGACATCGACGAGCTTCTGGCCGACCTCGGGCTGGCCGAGCAGCGCGACACCGCGTTCCACAAGCTCTCCGGCGGCCAGAAGCAGCGCCTGTCCGTGGCGCTGGCGCTCGTCGGTCGCCCCGAGATCGCGATCCTCGACGAGCTGACCACCGGGCTGGACCCGAAGGGCCGCCGCGACACCTGGGACCTGGTCGAGCGGATCCGCGACCGGGGCGTGACGGTCGTGCTGGTCACCCACTTCATGGCCGAGGCCGAGCGGCTCTGCGACCGGCTCGCGCTCATCGACGCCGGCCGGGTGGTGGCCATCGACACGCCGGCCGGGCTGATGTCCCGGGTGGACGCCGAGCACCGGGTGCACTTCCGCCCGCTCGACCACCTCGACGACGACCTGCTCGCCGCGCTGCCCGAGGTCAGCTCGGTCCGCCGGAACGGCGACGAGGTCACCGTCACCGGGCCCGAGGAGGTGCTCCAGGCGGTGCTGTCCGCGCTGACCGAGCGCAAGATCCGCTACTCCGGCCTCCGGGTCGACCAACCCACCCTGGACGACGCGTTCGTCTCCCTCACCGGCCACCCGGCCACCCCGCCGGCGCTCGACGGAAGGTCATCGTGAACGCCCTGTCCAAGCTCGTCGCCGTCGAGGCCAAGCTGTTCCTGCGCGAGCCGGTCTCGCTGTTCTTCGTCTTCGCGCTGCCACTCGGTCTGATGCTGGTGTTCGGCCTGCCGCAGCGCGGGGCCACCCAGGAGGCGACCCCCGGGCAGCACGGCGAGCAGACGTTCCTGCCGTCCATCGCGCTCTCCCTGACGATCGGGATGCTGGCGCTGTTCACGCTGCCCATGGCGCTGGGCATCTACCGGGAACGCAAGGTGCTGCGCCGGCTGGCCACCACGCCGGTCAGCCCGGCGTTGCTGCTCATCGCGCAGGTGGTGGTCAACCTGGCGATGGGCGTGGCCGGCGCGGTGGTCACCGCCGTCGGCGTACGGTTCCTGCTGGACCAGCCGGCGCCGGCCAACGTGCCCGGCTTCGTGCTGGCGTTCCTGCTCGGGGTGGCCTGCCTGTTCGCGATCGGCCTGCTCATCGCCGCGCTCGCCCCGTCGGCGCGCTCGGCGCAGTCCATCGGTCCGACGCTGTTCTTCCCGCTGCTGTTCCTGGCCGGGGCGTGGCTGCCGCGCGACCAGATGCCCACCGTGCTGGCCCGCGTCGGCGAATACTCGCCGCTCGGCGCCACCGTGGACACCCTCTCCGCGGCGTGGGCGGGGCAGAACCCGGCCGTGTCGCAACTGCTCGTGCTGGCCGGCACCGCCGTCCTGGGCTGCCTGCTCGCCACCCGTCTGTTCCGCTGGGAGTAGGCCCCGGTAGGGGGCGGCTAAGGGTACTTCGGCGGTGTGATCCGGATTACGTTCGAGTCGCACGGGAGGTCGCCTCGGGTTCCGTCCCGGCGGAACCGGCGGCGATCCGCCCGCGCTCGCGCGCGGCGCCCGCGGCGCGCGCACGGCGAGGCGGAACGACGAACGACGGAGGTCGTGCCATGACAGCTTCTTCCGATCCCGCCCCGGCCGTCCGGACGGCGACGTCCTTCGTCAACGATGACGACCGGACCGCCTGGCCGCTGACGGCCCACCAGATAGGCGCGGACGCCACCGGCATCGTCGAGGCGGTGCTGGAGGGCGGGCCGGCGACGTTGCCGGTCGAGCTGCGCAACCACCGGGTGTCCCCGGTGGAATCCAAGATCAAGGTACGGCACTACGGGGGCTACGAGCACTTCGAGCGGGATCCGGCCGGCGTCGTCGACGGCGCGCCGGCGGTGTTCCGCTGGACCGGCCGTACCCGTATCGCGGAGTGAACGAGAGGCGGTAACGCGATGGGCGTCGGGGATCCGCGCAACGGTGCGCACCTGACGGTGACCGACGTGGCCACGGTGACCGCGTTCTACGCGGCGGTCTTCGAGGCGGTGCCGGTGCAGCGGGAGTGCCTGCTGGACGGCCGCGTCCTGCACGCCGAACTGGTGGTCGACGGCCACCGGCTGACGGTCAGCGAGTGGTCCGACGGCCCGGGTGACCCGGGCGGTCCGGGTGGTCCGCTGCCGCTCGCCCCGGCCGACCCGCACCTGCTCGTGCAGCGGGCGCTGGCGGCCGGCGCGACGCTCGAACCCCCGAACGGCGGCCCGCCGGTCGGGGTGGTGTTCCGGGACCCGGCCGGCCTGCGCTGGGCGGTGCCCGGCCAGTAGTCGCCCGACGAGGAGTTGAAACGGCCCCGCCACCGATCCCGGTGGCGGGGCCGTTCGTCGTGCCCGCGAGGCTCAGCGGCGCAGCGTCGACCCGAGGCCGCCGCCGCTGCGCCGCCGGTGCTGCCAGTAGAGGTCGCGCCGGGCGCCCTGCGGGAAGCCGGGCTGCCAGGGCTTCACCGGGCCGGCGGTGTGGATGATCGATGAGTCGGTGAGCTTGCCACCGAACACCGGCTCCCGCCGCCAGGCCATCAGGTCGTTCCACCGGTACGGCAGCCGCAGCCAGTTGCCGTGCACCGCGAAGTTGAGCGCGTCCTGGTCCGGGTAGCGGGACTCGTGCGCGTGCCGGCGCAGGTAGTCCAGCGACACCTCGGTCACCTCGCACTCCTTCCAGCGCGGCACGTCGATCAGCAGCACGCCGGAGTTGAAGTAGTTCGCGTACGGGTCGAGGTGGTCGTAGCCGGCCAGGCCCGGGATGCCGCCCATGTCCAGCAGCCGGCGGTTGAACGGGTCCCGCACCCCGCCCAGCGGCACCCCGCCCATGTCCACCTCGAACAGCGGCTTCAGGCTGTTCAGGCACATCGTGTCGCAGTCCAGGTAGAGCAGCCGGTGCACGTCCGCCGGCAGCGCCGCCGGGACCAGCAGCCGCAGGTACATCGCCGGCGACAGGTACGCCATCAGCGGGTCGCTGCCCTTGGACAGGTTCACCTGCGCGGCGTCCACCCGGAGGAACTCCACCGTGGCATTCGGCCCGGCGATGCGGGTGAGCGTGGTGCGGGCGCTCGCCGGCACGTCGTCGGCGGCGACCAGCCAGTACCGGAGCTTCTCGCCCGGGTTCGACTCGGCGACTGTCGACATGACGACCGCGGCGTGCGCCGCGTACGCGTTGTCAAAGGTCAGGGTGAGGTCCACGGGTGCTCTCCTTCGCGGCGGTGCGTGAGCGCAACGTCGAGAAAAGTAGCCGCGGAATTGTCGGCCCGGCAAGGAATGCGCTATTGCTCAGGGGGTCCGGCGAACAACCCCTGACTTGCCCCTCAATTCCGCTCGACGAGCCGGAAGCGCTCCAGCACGGCCGGCGTGTCGTCGTCGATCGTGAACGTCGGATCGTCGAGCCACCCCCGGTAGTCGTCGCCGTGCCAGTAGTCCTCGTGACCGGCGCGCCAGGCGGCGACCGACGCGTAGCCCTCGCCCTCGTCCCGGGCGTGGTCCAGGTCGACGTCGCCGATCCGGGCGACGCGGACCTCGACCAGCTCGATCACGGCCACCGCCCGACCGGCGGAGTCGATCACCGCGAACCGGGTGCCGACCGCCGGCAGCGGCTCGCCGTCGATCTCGTAGTCCTGGAGCAGCCCGGTGGTGCTGGTCTTGGTGCCGTCGAGCACGGCGGCGACCAGTTGGTCGCGCAGCGGGCCGGGGAAGGCGAACTCGAACGTGGGCAGCTCGGCGGCGGTCATGGCCGGGAGCGTAGCGGCGGCGTCGACCGGCGGCGACGCGTTTACCGGGCCGGCGGCAGCCGCCGGTCGAGCCAGTCGAGCAGGACCGTTTCGTAGTGCGGGCTGATGCCGGCCAGGTCCTCGCGCCCGTCGAGCGTCGGCGCGTGGTCGCAGCCGGCCAGCCGGGCCACGGTCAGCTCGACGCCGCGTGCCGCGCGCCGCCACACCGCCAGGCTCTCCTCGATCGGGACCCACCCGTCGGTCTCGCCGTAGCAGAGCAGCACCGGGCCGGTCAGCCGGGCGAACACCGGCGCCGGGTCGAAGTCCATGTCCGCCCACGTGCCGGGCGTCGCCGGCAGCTCGTCGGGCAGGAACGCCAGCGGGAACCACGGTCGCCGCCGCGCGGCGTCCAGCTCCGCCTGCGCCACCGGGCGGGGCACGCCGCCGCGCAGGAAACCCTCGGCGACCTGGCGCAGCCGGGCCAGCTCGGCCACGTCGGCCGGCCCGTGGCCGTGCCGGCGCAACTGCTCGGCGGTGCCGTGGCGCATCTGCGCGGCCGGGCTGACGCCGCTGCACCCGACCAGGACCAGGAAGTCGACCGGGTGCGCGGCGGCGGTCACCGCCGCCGCCCAGGCGCCCTGGCTGAACCCCCACAGCCCGACCGGCGCCGAGCTGACGTGCCGGCGCAGCGCGGCCACTGCGGCGGCGGCGTCCTCGGCCTGGTCGGCCAGCGGCACGTCGTGGCCGTCGACGCGGGGACGGCGGTCGTAGCGCAGCACCGCCACGCCGGCCGGGGGCAGCAGCCGGGCCAGGTGCTGGTAGAGGTAGAAGGACCGCTGGTCGGCGTGCGAGCCGTGCAGCACCACCAGACCGCCCCGCACCGGCCCGGCCGGCAGGTCGAGCGTCGCCGGCAGGTCGAGCGCTCCGACGGTGGCCTCCATGCCGGGCAGTCAACCACGTCCCGCCGGTCCCGGCCGTCCCGTGCCGCCGCCGCGACCGCCCTGCGTACGCTGACCCGGTACGCCGCCCCGACCGTGGAGAGCGCCATGAGCAGCCCCGCCTTCCGTACCGCCCGGCCCGCCGACGTGCCCGCCCTGGTCGACCTGATCGAGTCGGCCTACCGGGGGGAGCGTGCCCGGTCCGGCTGGACCCACGAGGCGGACCTGCTCGACGGGCAGCGCACCGACCCGGAGATGGTGACCGCCGCGGTGACCGCGCCGGCGGGTGTGGTGCTGGTGGCGGAGCGTGACGGCACGCCTGTCGCCTGCTGCCAGGTGGAGCGCCGCGACGACCACGCCTACTTCGGCATGTTCGCGGTCGACCCCCGGCACCAGGGCGGCGGCCTGGGCCGGGAGCTGCTCGCCGAGGCCGAGCGGTACGCCCGGGAGACCTGGCACGCCGGCGAGATGCGGATGACCGTGATCGTCCAGCGGGACGACCTGATCGCCTGGTACGAGCGGCGCGGCTACGCCCGCACCGGCGAGCGCAGCCCGTTCCCCTACGGCGACGAGCGCTTCGGCCTGCCGCGCCGCCCGGACCTGGCGTTCGAGACGCTCGTCAAGAAGCTCGGCTGACCGGGCCGGCGGCTCACCCGGGCCGGTCCACGCGGGCGGCCAGCTTCTTCGGGGCCAGCACGCAGTAGCTCTCGGTCAGCAACTCGGCCACCTCGGCCCAGTCGGTCGCGTCGTCGAGCGCCATGCCCACCACGTCCGCCCCCCAGCCCGGCTTGAAGAACGGCGGGCCGGCGGCGATCAGACCGGCGATCTCGTCGCCGGGGGAGCGGAACGTCAGCACGCAGATCGGCTCGTCGGCGCCCGCGGCGCGCGCGTGTGCCGCCTGGTGGTCGGGGTCGACGGTGCACACGTGCGCGAACGTGCGCCTGCGGATCCGCCAGCGGGTGCCCACCCAGGCCGGCTCCTCGTAGGTCTCGGGCAGGCCGAGGCAGACCGGCCGCAGCCGGTCGAGGTAGGCCTGTGGGACGTCTCCGGGCCCGGTCATGCGCGCAGGCTAGCGGTCCCCACCGACAACCCGGTCGGCCGGCGCGGCGACCTTGCCGCCGGAGGCGCGGACGCCGATTGTCGTACCCGGGGAGTACGACAGCGATGAGTTTCGGCGCGGCGCACGGTCGGACCAGGTGAACTGTCGAACGGAGGACGAGACGTGACATCAACACGAGTACTTGTCGGCACGCGCAAGGGCGCGTTCATCCTGACGTCGGACGCCCGGCGCGCCGACTGGACGGTCGACGGGCCGCACTTCGGCGGCTGGGAGGTCTACCACCTGACCGGCTCCCCGGTCGAGCCGGACCGGCTCTACGCGTCCCAGTCCGGTGGCTGGTTCGGGCAGCTCATCCAGCGCTCGGACGACGGCGGCCGGAACTGGTCGACGGTGGGCAACGACTTCGCCTACACCGGCGAGGTCGGCGAGCACCTCTGGTACGACGGCACCCCCCGGCCGTGGGAGTTCAAGCGGATCTGGCACCTGGAGCCGTCCCGGCACGACGTGGACACCCTCTACGCGGGCGGTGAGGACGCCGCCCTCTACCGCTCCACCGACGGTGGCCAGAAGTGGTCCGAGCTGACCGCGTTGCGCCAGCACCCGACCGGTCCGAGCTGGCAGCCCGGCGCCGGTGGGATGTGCCTGCACACGATCATCCTCGACCCGGCCGACCGTGACCGGATCTACGTGGCGATCTCGGCGGCGGGCGCGTTCCGCAGCGACGACGGCGGCGCGAGCTGGCTGCCGATCAACAAGGGGCTGCGCTCGGGGGAGATCCCCGACCAGGATTCCGAGGTCGGGCACTGCGTGCACCGCCTGGCCCAGCACCCGTCCCGGCCGGACACGCTGTTCATGCAGAAGCACTGGGACGTGATGCGCACCGACGACGCCGGGGCGAACTGGCGGGAGGTCAGCGGCAACCTGCCGACCGACTTCGGCTTCCCGATCGCGGTGCACGCGCACGAGCCCGAGACGATCTACGTGGTGCCGATCACCAGCGACTCGCTGCACTACCCGCCGGAGGGCAAGCTGCGCGTCTATTGCAGCCGCACCGGCGGCGAGCAGTGGGAGCCGCTGACCAACGGGCTGCCGCAGTCGCACTGCTACGTCAACGTGCTGCGCGACGCGATGGCGGTCGACACGCACGAGGAGTGCGGAATCTACTTCGGCACCACC
This sequence comes from Micromonospora sp. NPDC051300, assembly GCF_044455315.1. NCBI lineage: Bacteria > Bacillati > Actinomycetota > Actinomycetes > Micromonosporales > Micromonosporaceae > Micromonospora > Micromonospora sp. NPDC051300. The sequence goes on from NZ_JBITEP010000005.1 coordinate 169,695, forward strand.
GGCGGGCAGGTCTACCACTCGGCCGACGGCGGCGACAACTGGGCGCCGATCGTGCGCGACCTGCCCGCGGTGCTCTCCGTCGAGGTCCAGGTGCTGCCGTGATCCGGGTCGTGCTGCCGGCCCACCTGAAGAACCTGGCGCACGTCACCGGCGAGGTCCGAGTGGAGGTGGCCGGGCCGCCCACCCAGCGTGAGGTGCTCGACGCGCTGGAGACCGCGTACCCGATGCTGCTGGGCACGATCCGTGACCGGCACAGCGGCGAGCGCCGGGCGTTCGTCCGCTTCTACGCCTGCGAGCTGGACCTGTCGAACGAGCCGCCGGACGCGCCGCTGCCCGAGGAGGTGGTCGCCGGCAAGGAGCCGTTCATCGTGCTCGGCGCGATGGCCGGCGGCTGAGTCGCCGTCGGGGGAACCGCGCCCGGCGCGGCGACGTCTGACGGTGCATGACTGGTGGCAGATACCGGACCGTCGGCTGGGCGACGGTCGCCGCGTTGACCCTGGCCGGCTGCACCGCGCAACCGCCCGCCCCGCCTGGGCCCCGGGACCGGGGCGGGCCGGCCGCCGGACTGCGGCTTGTCGCGTTCGACTCCTGCGACGAGGCGTTGCGGCAGCTCCGCACCGCCGCGAAGGCGGCGGTGGGCCCGTGGGGCCTCGGCGTCGACGGCGACGTCACGCCGTACGCGGCGGCCGAGCGGGCCGCCGCGGTCGGCGGGGCCGCGAAGGGCGCTGCGGGCGGGCCGGCGACGAGCTTCTCCGGCACCACCGTGCACGAGGCCGGGGTCGACGAGCCCGACCTGGTGAAGACCGACGGCCGGCGGATCGTCACGGTCTCCCGGGGTGTGCTGTCCGTGGTGGACCCGGCGAGCCGCCGGCTGACCGGTCGGCTGGCGCTCGACCCGTCGACCGGACCACGGGGGTACGCCGGGGGCGAGGCCAACCTGCTGCTGCACGGCGACCGGGCGCTGGTGCTGCTGCCCGACGGGTGGGTCGCCGGACCGGCCGCGGCGAAGCGGCGGGCGGCCCCGGGCGCTCCGCAGGCCCGGCTGGTCCTGGTCGACCTGGCCGGCGCGCCGAGGGTTGTCGGCGACTACCGGATCGACGGCCGTCTGGTCGACGCCCGGCAGGTCGGCGCGACGACCCGGGTGGTGGTCCGGTCCGCGCCCCGGCTGGCGTTCCCGCAGCCGGCGAAGGGCACGGACGCGCAGCGGATCGCCGCCAACCGCGCCGTCGTCGACAAGGCGACGGTCGACGACTGGCTGCCCCGCTACCAGGTCACCGCGGACGGGCGTACCGTCTCCGGGCGGGTCGGCTGCGACCGGCTCAGCCGGCCGGCCGGGTTCTCCGGCGCGTCGCTGGTGACCGTGCTCAGCTTCGATCTCGGCTCGACCGCGCTCGGCGCCGGCGACCCGGTGACCGTGGCGGCGGACGGGGACACCGTCTACAGCAGCGGCCCGCGTCTCTACCTCACCAACGACAACCGCTGGCGGTTCCCGGCCCGGCCGTCGGGCCGGCCTGACGACATCACCGAGATCTACCAGTTCGACGTGTCGGCGGGCACGCCACGTTATGTCGCCGCCGGCACCGTGCCGGGTCGGCTGATCAACCAGTACGCGCTGTCCGAGTGGGACGGTCACCTGCGGGTGGCCACCACGACGGGCGACAGGTGGGATCGCCGGGGCGACTCCGTCTCCGGCGTCCACGTGCTGCGCACCGACGGCGCGCGGCTCACCGAGGTCGGCGCGGTCACCGACCTGGGCCGGGGGGAGCGGATCTACGCGGTGCGCTTCCTCGGCCCGACCGGCTACGTGGTGACGTTCCGGCAGACCGACCCGCTCTATCCGGTGGACCTGCGGGACCCGACCCGGCCCCGGGTGACCGGCGAGCTGAAGGTCAACGGCTACTCGTCGTACCTGCACCCGGCCGGCGACGGCCGGCTGCTCGGCGTCGGGCAGGAGGCGACCGACCAGGGGCGGATCCAGGGCCTGCAGGTGTCGTTGTTCGACGTCGCCGACCCGGCCCGGCCGAACCGGATCGCCCGGCACCACGTCGCGCAGGGCTGGTCGGACGCGGAGTTCGACCCGCACGCGTTCCTCTGGTGGGCGCCGGAGCGCCTGGTGGTGCTCCCGGTGATGCGGCCGGGCGTGGTCGCCGACCGGGCCGGCGGCGAGGTCGGTCGGGCTGCGCCCGGCGGCGAGGTGCTGGCGTTGCGCGTGGGCGCCGACGGGTTCACCGAGGTCGGCACGGTCGCGCATCCGCCGTCGGTGGCCAACGGCGCGGAGTGGGGCATGCGGATCCGCCGGTCGCTGGTGGTCGACGGGGTGCTCTGGACGGTCTCCGACGCCGGTCTGAAGGCCACCGCCCTGGCCGGCCTGACCACCCTGGCCTGGCTGCCGACGACCTGACCCGCCCCCTGGGCCGCCGTGCCGATCGGCGCGGTCGTCCCGACGGGCCGCCCGGCCGTGCCGGACCGGCCGGTGGGATCAGGGCGTTGGGGCCGGGCCGGTCGAGTCGCGGACGACGAGCGTGTGACCGGTGGAGCGGCGGCGCGGCCGGGCCGCGCGGGGCTTCAGCGCGAGCCGTAGCGCCATCCGTCCCATCTCGGTCATCGGCAGCCGCACCGTGGTCAGGCTCGGCGCCAGGTCGGCGGCGACCGACACGTCGTCGAAGCCGACCACGGAGATCCGCTCCGGCACCGGGATGCGCCGGGACCGCAGCACGGAGAGCACGCCGATCGCCATCGCGTCGTTGAGCGCGACGATGGCGGTGCTGTCCGGGTACGCGCCGAGGATCCGCTCGGCCGCCACCCGCCCGCCGTCGCGGGTGAAGTCGGAGTGCACCACCGAGAGCGCGTCGGGGGAGTGCCCGGCGGCGGCCAGCGCGGCGACCACGCCGGCGAGCCGGTCGGCCACCGTGGTCAGGCCGGGCGTGCCGGCGGCGACCGCGATCCGCCGGTGCCCGAGGGCGAGCAGGTGCGCGCCGAGGGCCCGGCCGCCGGCCTCGTTGTCCGGGACCACGGCGTCCACGCCGAGCGCGTGCCGCCCGACCACGGCCACCCGGCCGCCGGCGCGTTGGAACCCGGCCAGCTCGTCGCGGGCCTGGGCCTCGACGGCCGGGTCGTCGTAGCCGGAGCCGGCGATGAGGATGATGCCGACCCGCTGGGCGATGAGGTGCCGCAACTGGCGCAGCTCGTTCTCCGGGTCGCGGCCGGAGTGCGCGATCTGGACGAGCAGGCCCTGTTCGGCGGCGATCTCGATGACGCCGCTGGCGATCTCGGAGAAGTAGGGGTCGTCGATCTGGTGCACGATCAGCCCGACCGTGGAGGTGGCGCCGCCGGCCAGGGTGCGGGCGTACGGGTTGGCGACGTAGCCCAGCTCGCGGGAGACCTCCCGGACATGCCGGGCCAGCTCCTCGCTGACGCCGTCGCGGCCGGCGAGCGCGCGGGAGGCGGTGGCGAGGGATACGCCGGCGCGCGCGGCGACGTCGGCGAGGCGCAGCCGGGGACCGGGTCGGGGCATCGACAAACTCCTGCTGGGGCATTGATCCGCGCCGCGCTCTTGCCTGGGGCGTGGGACAAGCATAGGGTACGAAAGCGCTTACGTAAGCGCTTTCGCAGTCTGGTGATCCACCTTCGACACCACCTCACACCGACGAAGGGAGCACCACCCCGATGAGACGACCCCGACGCGTCACCGCCGTGGCCTCCGCCGCGCTGGCGGCGGCGCTCGTCGCCGTGGCGAGCCCGGCCGACGCCGGCCGGCCCGCCTCCGGCGTCCACCCCGCCCTGCGGCCCCACCTGGTCGCCGCCTACGACTTCGACCACCCGGTGCCGGGCGACCCGGCGTTGGAGCGCGACCAGGGCCGCTCCGGCACCGAGATCGAGCTTGGTCAACGGCGGCGCGGCCATGCGGGTGCCGGACCACGCCTACCCGGGCAGTGGCCGCGCGTTGCAGACCCGGCAGATCGCGCCGGACGCCACCGGCAACGACGACTGGAAGGCCGGCACCTGGTCCGCGAGCGGCGTCCGCACGCTACGCCCGTTCGCCGCCACCGGCGGGACCACCGTGATGGGCTGGTTCAAGCGCGAGATGGACGGCCCGGCGCTCAACTCCACCACCGCCGACCCGACCGACCGCTACAACGCCATCGGCCTGGCCGGCGTGCTCACCGGGGACTCCGACGGGCACGGCGTCCGGGCGCTGCTCGAACTCATCGACGTGAACGGCGAACTGCGCCTGGTCGCGCTCGGCCGGCGCGTCGACGGCGGCGCCTCGCAGACGTTCGCCGCCCGCGAGGACTGGCGCACGCTGCTGCCCAAGGGCGAGTGGGTGCACCTGGCCGCCACGTACGACTTCACCGGCGGCACGATGGCGCTCTACCGGGACGGCCGGCCGGTCGACGGCTTCTACACCACCGCCGGCGACCCCTGGCAACTGAGCGGGCCCGGGCCGCACGTCACCAGCGCCACCGACCCGCGCGGCATCAAGATCGGCGGCAGCTTCCCGCAGGACACCCTGGAACGCAACCCGTGCGACTGCCGGATGGACGGGCTGATGTTCCTCGACACCGTCGTGTCGGCCCGCGACGTCGCCGCGCAGTACCGGCTGATGAGCCGATGACCCGCCCCACCGACAAGGAGAACCGCGTGTCCCACCACCGTGGCAGCGCCGGCCGGCTCCGCAGAGCCGCGTTCACCGCCGGCGTCACCGCCGCCGCCCTCGTCCTGTCCACACTCGTCGGCGCGCCCGCGCGGGCCGCCGGAGCGGTCTACGACCCGATCCCGGAGACCCCCACCCAGTCCCGCCTCGGGCTGGTGCTCCAGGAGTACGCCGACTTCCCGCAGTCCACCCCGAACCCGGTCCCGGTCGACAACCGGCTGGTCCGCAAGGCGCGGATCAACACGATCAGCGAGCTGCCGGACCGCTCCGGCCGCCGCGCCGTGCCCGACCTCAACGGCAACCTCTACCTGGTCCGCGACGGGGTGCCGCACGTCTACCTGGACGTGGCCGCCACCTTCGCGCCGCAGTTCTTCTCCGGTCGCGGCCTCGGCCAGGGCTTCGGCTACGTCGCGTTCCACCCGGAGTTCGGCCGCAACGGTCGCTTCTACACCATCCACACCGAGCAGGCGACGCTCGCCACCCGGACGCCCGACTACGCCCAGCCGAAGACCATCTACCAGGCCGTCATCACCGAGTGGACGGCGAGCGACCCGGCCGCCGACACCTTCGCCGGCACCCACCGCGAGTTGCTGCGCATCGGCTTCGCCGGTCAGATCCACGGCGTCCAGGAGATCAACTTCAATCCGACCGCCACGCCGCGCGACCGCGACTACGGGATGCTCTACCTCGCCGTCGGCGACGGCGGACAGGGCGCCGGCAACGGCGACCCGCAGAACATGGGCCTGCCGCACGGCAAGCTGCTGCGCATCGACCCGCGCGGCACGAACGCCCCCAACGGCCGCTACGGCATCCCCGCCGACAACCCGTTCGTGAAGCGGGCCGGGGCGCTCGGCGAGATCTACGCGGTGGGCTTCCGCGACCCGCACCGGTTCTCCTGGGACAAGGCGACCGGAAAGATGTACCTGGGTCACATCGGCGAGCACGCCGTCGAGTCGATCTACGAGGTACGTGCCGGCGACAACTTCGGCTGGAGCGAGCGCGAGGGCAACTGGGTCTTCGACAAGACCGCCACGAACCCGTGCGACAAGCTCTACCCGCTGCCGGCCGACGACGCGACGTACGGCTACACCTACCCGGTCGCCGCGTACGACCACGACCCGCCCGCGGACTGGAACTGCACCTCGGACGTCGGGGTCGCGGTGGCCGGCGGCTTCGTCTACCGCGGTCGCACGCTGCCGGCGTTGACCGGCAAGTATCTCTTCGGCGACCTGGTCGACGGCAGCGTCCTCTACACCGAGGCCAACGAGATGCGGCGAGGTCGCGGGCTGGCCGAGATCCACCGTCTCGCGCTCTACACCCCGGCCGGTGACCTGGTCCGCATGCGGGAGCTGTCCGCGCCGGGCGCGCCCGGCGACCCGAACCGCGTCGACCTGCGTTTCGGCACCGACGCAGCCGGGGAGATCTACCTGGTGGCCAAGGCCAACGGCAAGATCTGGAAGGTGGTCGGCACCAGGACGGTGGCGGACGGCGACGTCGGCCGCACCCGGGTGACGAACACCGGCGGCGCGCGGAACTGGGCGCCGGTGACGCCGTCGAAGTGGCGCTTCGAGGGCAACCAGGTCGTCCTCGCCGAGGCCGGCGAGGCCCGTCCGGGCCCGCGACGCCCCTTCGAGTACGCGGTGCTGACGAAAGGCCCGGCCTGGACGTCGGTCCGGATCGACGCGAAGGTACGCCTGGACACCCCGGTCGAGGTGACCAACCGGGACGTGATCGTCGTGTTCGGCTGGCAGTCGGACACGCAGTACTACTACGCGCACCTGTCCACCGACAACACGATCTATCCGCACAACGGCATCTTCAAGGTGGACAACGCCGACCGGGAACGCATCGACCACCAGTGGAACGGTCGCTCCCGGGGCGCCAACCCGGCCGTCACGGACGCGAAGTGGCACGACGTGCGGGTGGTGCACCTGCCCGCGACCGGCGAGATCGCCGTCTACGTCGACGGTCACAAGGACCCGTTGATGACCGCGAAGGACACCACGTTCACCTCGGGGCGGGTGGGCTTCGGGTCGTTCGACAACGTCGGCCGTACCCGGAACTTCACGGTGACCGGCGCGCCGGCCTGACGATCGCGCACGCTCCGGGGCGGTGGCCGGCCGGCCACCGCCCCGGAGCGTCGGCGTCCCCGGTGTCGGTCCCTCAGCCGATGGCGCAGGGCGTGCCGTTCAGGCTGAACGACGCCGGCTTGCCGGTGTTGCCGGTGTGGGTGGCCTGGAAGCCGATGTCGATCGAACCACCCGCGCCGATGGTGCCGTTGTAGGAGACGTTGCGCGCGGTCACCGCCCCGCTCGTCGGCGCGTAGGTGGCGTTCCAGCCGCTGGTGATCGTCTGCCCGCCGGGCAGGGTGAACGCCAGAGCCCAGCCGTTGACTGTCGATCCGCCGGTGTTGGTGATCGTGACGGCGGTGGTGAGACCGGTGCTCCAGGCGTTGACCGTGTAGGCGACCCGGCATCCGCCGGCCGGCGGAGTCGTCGGCGGGGGAGTCGTCGGCGGGGGAGTGGTCGGCGGCGCGCTGGTGGGCGGGGTGCCGTCGCTGATGCTGCCCGGCACCGACCGCAGCGCGTTGTACCAGACCGCGGCCATCTTGTTGTAGCCGCCGGCGTTGGGATGCACCCCGTCGGCCAGGTCGCTCAGCGTGAGTGCCGCGTACATGTCCACCAGGTGCACCCGCCGCCCGGCGTCGGCCCGGCTCTTCACGATGCCGGGGATCGCCGCGTTGTATGCGCGGACCTGACTGTCCGCACCGGACTTGGGGACGATGGTCGAGACGAAGAGCTCGGTGGTGGGTGCCGTCGTGGTGATGCGGTCGACCAGGGCGGCCAGTCGGGCCGGCGCCCCGCTGGTGTCGCCGTACATGTCGTTGGTGCCGATGTGCAGCAGCACGGTGCGGGGGTTCGTCGCCCGCAGCCAGGTGACCACGTTGGCGTCGATCTGGGCGATGGTCCACCCGGGGTGACCTTCGTGGTCGTGGTCGGCCAGGCTGCTCGGACCGTTGAACTGCGAGCCGACGAAGTCGATGCGGTAGTTGTCCGCCGCCAACCTGCGCCACAGCTCGATCCGGTAACCACCGGGAACGTTGAAGCCGTCCGTGATGGAGTCGCCGAGCGGCATCACCCGTACGCCGCCGTTGGACTCGGCGCTCGCCGGGCCGGTCGCCAGGGTCGCCCCGGCGACGAGGACCGCCATGGCGGCCGCCGCGGCGCTCACCAGTCGAAATCTTCGGATCATCGGTGCCTCCGGTTCGTGGGCCACGCGTCGCCACGGCCGACTCGGCGCGCGACACGGTGGGGGAGAGAGCGGTAGACCGACCGGGACCCGGACACCGGTCGTGGCGACGGCCTGCCCTCGGCGCTCGCCGGCCCCACGCTACGGACGCTTCGATATCGTTGTCAATCGATGAGTGGGGGGTGGCGGCGACCCGACCGCGCGGGTCGCCGAGGCGTAGGGGCTGACGCGCGGCGCGTCGGCCGAGCGCGTGGTAGGCAGGTCGAGGACCACCCAGGCGACGAGAGGACCGGCCATGCCGACGTTCATCACCATCGGGTACGGCGACCAGGACGGCTACGAGCGCACCGACCCCGCGGTGCGCGACGCGGCCCACGCGCACGACGAACGGCTGCGGGCGGCCGGGGTGCGGATGGGCGTCGCCGGCGCGCCGTCGCAGGTGCGCAACCACGACGGCGCGGGCACCGAGGTGCGGGAGGGGGCGTTCCTGACCTCGGCGCTTCCGGTCGGCGGGTTCGCCGTCATCGAGGCGGCGTCGATGGAGGAGGCGATCGAGATGGTCTCGAAGACGCCGTGCGCGGTCGCCCACGGCGTGGTCGAGGTGTGGCCGCTGCGGGACGCCCCCTGAGCCTGGTCGTCGACCACGGCCGGCCGTCACGGCGCGCAGGGCCCGACCCGCCACGCGGAAGGTCGGTGGAACACCATGGGTGTCTCAGGCCGCCGCAGACACCCATGGCGTTCCACCCGCCGCCCATTGCCCGCGCGAGTGGAACGCCATGGGTGTATCACGTCGCCGCGGGCACCCCTGCGGTCCATCCACCAGCCGATCCCGGCGGCTGGCCGAGCCGGCGCAGTGCCGCGTCGACGGTGTCCTCGGGCGTGCTGTTGAACGCGATCGCCGCGTCGGGGGCGTGCCGGTGCACCAGGTTGACCACCTGCTCGAAGAACTCCAGCAGCGGCTCGTGCTTGCGGATGCCGCCGCCGATGACCACGCAGGCGTACCGCCGGCGGGTCAGCGCCGCCGTGATCTCCGCCGCGGCGGCCGGGTCGGTCGCCGTCAGGCACAGGTCGGCCTCGATCCCGTGCTCGGCGAAGCGGGCGTGACCGCGCGCGATGGCGGCCGTCACCGGTTCCGGGTCCCAGCCCGGGATCCGGGCCGGGTCGAGGCCGATGACCAGCACCGGTCCGTCTGCCATGCGTCCTCCTCGGGTGCGCCGGGATGCCCCCTCCATCACACCCCGCGGGCGGCCGTCGGGCCAGCCCGCCACCGGGGGGTTTCGGATTCCGTTGCCTGGGGCAATCAGCCCGGCGACGACAACCCACCCCCTGGAAGGGCGGCCACCATGCACGTCGGCGGCATCATCTCCGGCATCATCATCGGTCTGATCATCGGCGCCCTGGGCCGCCTGGTCGTGCCGGGCAAGCAGAACATCCCGATCTGGCTCACGCTGGTCATCGGCGTGGTGGCGGCCCTGCTGGGCACGGCCGTCGCCGGCGCGCTGGACGTGGCCGACACCAACGGCATCGACTGGATCGAGCTGCTGATCCAGGTCGTCTTCGCCGCCATCGGCGTGGCGATCGTCGCCGGCACGTACGGCCGCCGACGGATCTGACCCGTGACCGCGTCGCCGGACCCGCACCACGACCGCGGGTCCGGCGGCGCGTGTCACAGCGGTGACGGGTCGTCACGCAGCCGGCTGTAGAGCCACCCGTCGCGCCAGGCGCCGGCCCGGAACTCGCAGGCCCGCACGACCCCCTCGAACCGGAAGCCGGCCTTCTCCAGCGAGCGTTGCTCCGCGGCGTTCTCGGCGTGGGTGCCGGCCTGGATGCGCTGCGCCGGGGTGTGGCTGAACAGGTAGTCGCAGAGCAGCGCCTGGGCCCGCCAGCCGATGCCCCGGCCGCGCCACTCGGGCAGCAGCACGATGCCGATCTCCCAGTAGGGGGCCCGCCCGCCGTACTGGCCCCGCAGATAGCTGAGGTAGCCGGCCGGACCGTCCTGCGCCGGCTCGACCTGCACGATCAGGCCGCCGGTGCGCTCGCCCAGGTAGCCGTCCTCGGCGAAGCGGCGGGCCGGCGCGGCGGCGTCGCGGAAGCCGGCCCAGTCGAGCCCGATCAGCCCGGGTTCGACCGCGAACCGGCGCAGCATCCCCAGGTCGTCCTCGGTGACCGGGCGCAGCCGGACGGTCGAGTCGGCCGTCTCGTGCACGATGCCCGCCACCGGCGGGTGGGAGCCGTCCATGCTCCGTACCGTAGTGACTCCCCCGCGCCGCCCGCTGCCCCGCGCTCAGCCGGCGAACGGGCCGTCCGGGCCGAACGCCAGCGCGGCGAACCGCTCGCCGATGCGGCGGTCCGCCACCGGGTCGGGGTGCAACTGGTCGGGCAGCGGCAGCTCGGCGAAGTCGGCCTCGCCGTAGAGCGCCAACCCGTCCAGGTGGTGCAGGTTCGGGTCCTCGGCCGCCCGCTGCGCCACGATCCGGGCCAGCTCGGCCCGGATCACCCGCAGGGTGAGCTTGCCGGCGGCCTGCTCGGCCGGGTCGCCGGTGGCGACGAACCGCAGCGCGCCGGTGCTGAAGTCGGCCGCGCCCGGGCCCGGCGTGTCCTCCTGGATCGGGCACAGGATCGACGACACCACAAGCAGCGGGGTGTCCGGGTGCCCGTCCCGCACCGTGTCGAGGAAGCCGTGCACCGCCGGGGTGAACGCGCGCAGCCGCATCGCGTCGCTGTTCACCAGGTTGATGCCGATCTTCACGCTGATCAGGTCGGCCGGGGTGTCCCGCATCGCCCGCGCGGTGAACGGGTCGAGCAGCGCGCTGCCGCTGAAGCCGAGGTTGACCAGCTCCACGCCGGCGAGACCGGCGGCGACCGCCGGCCAGGTGCCGGTCGGGCTCTCCGCGTCCGAGCCGTGACTGATCGAGCTGCCGTGGTGCAGCCACACCCGCCGGCCCCGGTCTCCGACCGGCGCCACAGGCGCGTCGGTGCGCAGCGCCACCAGCTCGGTGATCTCCCGCTGCGGCAGCCAGATCTCCACCTCCTTGTCGGTGGCGGGCAGGTCGGCGAAGCGCACCGCGGCGACCGGGCCCGGTTCGACGGTCGTGGTGCCGGTGGTCAGGTCGATGGCGAGCACCTTGCCGCCGCCGGCCGTGGCCTGCCCGGCGAGCCGCCCGTCGACGAGCAGGTCGTAGCGGCCGTCCGGGCGCGGCGGCGCGCCCCGGTAGACCATCTTGGTGGCGAGGACGTCCAGCTCCACGGCGGTGGCGCGGGTACGGAACACCAGCCGTACGCCGGACGGCATCGCCTCGGCCATCGCCACCTGGGGGTCGGTGTTCTGCGCCCGGGCCCGCGCCGGCAGCCGGTGCGGCAGCACGCCCTGGGGGGTGCGTTCCAGGTCGAGCGCGCCGCGCAGCAGGTCGGCGGTGATCGGCGTGGTGAGCGAGGGGCGCGCGGAGGTCATGTCCCGATCTTGCCGGCCGGCGACGGGGACGGCCACGTGTTCTGTCCGACAGGCCGGACCCGCGCGGCCAGCCGGTCGCCGGCCGCGTGCAGCCACCGACCCGGGTCGGCCAACGCCGACTCCACCGACCCGGCCAGGTGGACCAGCGACACCGCAGCCGTCACCGCGCCCGGCGGCGTGGCGCCGAGCTGACCGGCGACCACCTGCACGGGTACGCGGGCGGCGGCGGCCGTGTCGAGCAACGCGCCCACCACCTTGCCGCCCAGCGACGTCTCGTCGAACCGGCCCTCGCCGGTGAGCACCAGATCGGCGCCGGCCAGCGCCTCGGCGAGGCCGGCCAGCTCGGCGACCGCCGCCGCGCCGGGCACGATCCGCGCGCCCCAGAGCGCGGCGAGGCCGTACCCGGTGCCGCCGGCCGCGCCCGCGCCCGGCCGGTCCGGGTCGCCGCCGGCCAGCGTGGCGAAGCGGCGCAGCGCGGCGTCCAGGGCGGCCACGTCGTCTCCGCCGGCGCCCTTCTGCGGTCCGAACACGGCGGCGGCGCCCCTCGGGCCGGTCAGCGGCGCGGTCACGTCGACGAGCAGCCGCACCCCGCCGGGCGGGGCGGGGCGCAGCCCGGCGCGGTCGAGGTCGGCCAGGTCGGCCAGCGCGGCGCCGCCGAGCGGCAGGTCCCGGCCCCGGCTGTCGCGCAGCCGCAGTCCGAGGGCGCGCAGCGCGCCGCTGCCGCCGTCGGTGCTCGCCGAGCCGCCGAGCCCGATCACGAGGGCGGTGGCCCCGGCGTCGAGCGCGGCGGCGGCGACCGCGCCCAGGCCGTACGTGTGCGTGTGCCGGGGCTCCGGCGCGCCCAGCAGCGGCAGGCCGCTGGAACGGGCCAGCTCCAGCACCGCGGTGCCCTCGGGCAGCAGCAGCCAGCCGGCGTCGACCGGCCGGCCGTCCGGCCCCGGCACCGTGGTGGTGTGCCACACCGCGTCGGGCCGGGCGGCGGCGAACGCGTCGAGCGTGCCCTCGCCGCCGTCCGCGAGCGGGAGCAGGCGTACGTCGTCGTCGGGCCGGCGGGCCAGCCACCCGTCCGCGAGGGCGCGGGCCGCGTCGCGGGCGGTCAGCGAGCCCTTGAACGAGTCCGGCGCGACGATCACCCGCATCAGTCGGCCAGCACCAGCTCGACGTAACGCTCGGCCATGGTGGCGAGCACCCGGTCCGGGTCGGTCGCCCAGACCTCGGCGTTGAAGATCTCCACCTCGGTGTCACCGGCGTATCCCGCCGCCTCCACGGCGCGGCGCAGCGGCGGGAAGTCGATGTGCCCGTCGCCCATCATGCCGCGCCCGAGCAGCACGTCGGCCGGGAGCGGGGTGAGGAAGTCGCAGACCTGGAAGCTGGCGATCCGCGCCCCGGCGCGGGCGATCTGCCGCCACACGTCCGGGTCCCACCAGACGTGGAACGTGTCCACCACGACGCCCACCTGCTCGGTCGGGAACGCCTCGGCCAGGTCGAGGGCCTGCCCGAGCGTGGACAGCACCGCCCGGTCCGCGCAGTACATCGGGTGCAGCGGCTCCAGCGCGAGACGCACGCCGCGCTCGCCCGCGTACGGGGCCAGCTCGGCGAGCGCGTCGGCGACCCGTCGCCGCGCGCCGCGCAGGTCGCGGGAGCCGGGCGGCAGGCCGCCGACGACAAGCACCAGGCAGTCGGTGCCGAGGCCGGCGGCCTCGTCGATCGCGCGCCGGTTGTCGGCAAGCGCCTCGGCCCGCGCGGCCTGGCCGACGGCGGTGAAAAACCCGCCCCGGCACAGCGACGACACCCGCAGCCCGGCGTCGGTGACGAGCTTCGCCGCGGCCGGTACGCCGATCTCGGCGACCGGTTCGCGCCACAGCCCGATCGCGCCGATGCCGGCACGCACGCACCCGTCGACCGCCTCCCGCACCGACCAGCGCTGCGTGGTCCGCTGGTTGAGCGACAGCTTCGCCAGCCGCGGATCGGCGGTCATCCGGTCACCCCCGCCACGGCCAGGTAGGCGCGCATCCGCGCGGCGGCCAGCTCCGGGTCGAGCAGCAGCCCGGCCGCGTCGGCCAGCCGGAACGCCTCGACCAGGTGCGGGACGCTGCGCCCGCCGTGCAGGCCGCCGACCATGGTGAAGCCCGGTTGCCGCCCGTTGAGCCAGGCGAGGAACGCGATGCCGGTCTTGTAGTAGCGGGTGGGCGGCGCGAACACGTGCCGCGACAACGGCACGGTCGGGTCGAGGATCGCCCGGAACCCGGCCGGGTCGCCGGCGTCGAGCCGTTGCAGCGCCGCCGACGCGGCCGGGGCGATCGCCGCGAACGCGCCGAGCAGGGCGTGGCTGGACCGGGCGCCGTCACCGGCGATCAGCTCCGGGTAGTGGTAGTCGTCGCCGGTGTAGACCTTGACGGACGGCGGCAGCAGCTCGCGCAGCCGCACCTCCCGGTCGGCGTCGAGCAGCGACACCTTCACCCCGTCGACGACGTCGGCGTGCGCGTGCACCAGCGCCGCGAACGTCTTGGTGGCGTCGTCCAAGTCGGTCGAGCCCCAGTAGCCGGCGAGGGCCGGGTCGAACATGTCGCCGAGCCAGTGCAGCACCACAGGCGCGCCGCTGGCGCCCAGCACCTGCTCGTAGACGCGCCGGTAGTCGTCGGGTCCGGTGGCGAGCGCGGCGAGCTGCCGGCTGGCCATCACCACCGCGACCGCGCCGCACTCCTGCACGAACGCGACCTGCTCGGCGTACGCGGCGACGACGTCGTCGAGCGTGTCGGCCACGCCGGTGAGCTGGTCGGTGGCCGCCCCGGCGACGATGCGCCCGCCGCAGGTGGCGGCCTCGGCGGCGCTGCGCCGGATCAGCTCGCGGGTGGCCGGCCAGTCCAGCCCCATGCCGCGCTGCGCGGTGTCCATCGCCTCGGCCACGCCGAGTCCCCAGGACCAGAGGTCGTGCCGCACCGCGAGCGTGGCGTCCCAGTCGAGCCGCGCCGGCTCACCCGGCGCGTTGTCGGCGCGCGGGTCGGCGACCACGTGCGCCGCCGCGTACGCGATCCGGCTGGTCGGCGGCGCGGCCGGCCGTTGCCAGCCGGCCGGCTCGCGCAGGGTCAGCGTCTCGACGCCGCCGCCCGAGACGGGCAGGGTGATGCGTGCGCTCACCTGTCGATCTCCTCGATCTCGACCCGGCGGCCCTCGCGGGCCGAGCGCAGGCCGGCCTCGGCGAGCTGCACGCCGCGCGCGCCGGCCAGGAAGTCCCACGGGAACGGCTCCCCGTCGACGACGTGCCGCAGGAACGCCTCCCACTGCACCTTGAACCCGTTGTCGTAGTCGGCGTTGTCCGGGACGGTCTGCCACTGCGCCCGGAACGGCTCGGTGACCGGCAGGTCCGGGTTCCACACCGGCATCGGGGTCGCGCCTCGGTGCTGGATGCGGCAGTCGCGCAGCCCGGCGACCGCGCTGCCGTGGGTGCCGTCGACCTGGAACTCGACCAGCTCGTCCCGGTAGACCCGGACCGCCCAGGACGAGTTGATCTGGGCGATGGCGCCGCCGGCCAGCTCGAAGATCCCGTACGCGGCGTCGTCGGCGGTGGCCGGGTAGGCGATGCCGTTCTCGTCGACGCGCTCGGGGATGTGCGTGGCGGTGACCGCGGTGACGGCGGTGACCCGGCCGAAGATCTGCTCCAGCACGTAGTGCCAGTGCGGGAACATGTCGACGGTGATGCCGCCGCCGTCCTCGGCGCGGTAGTTCCAGCTCGGGCGCTGCGCGTCCTGCCAGTCGCCCTCGAACACCCAGTAGCCGAACTCGCCGCGCACCGACAGGATCCGGCCGAAGAACCCGCCGTCGACAAGCCGCTTGAGCTTGCGCAGGCCGGGCAGGAACAGCTTGTCCTGCACCACCCCGTTCTTGACGCCCCGGGCGGCGGCGAGGCGGGCCAGCTCCAGCGACCCGTCCAGCCCCTCGGCGAGCGGCTTCTCGGTGTAGACGTGCCGCCCGGCGTCGATCGCCGCCCGGATCGCCTTCTCCCGCTGGGCGGTGACCTGCGCGTCGAAGTAGATCTGGTGGGCGTCGTCGGCGAGCGCCGCCTCCAGGTCGGTGGTGTACGAGGTGAGCCCGTGCCGGGCGGCGATCTCGGCGAGCCGGGCCTCGTTGCGCCCCACCAGGGTCAGCTCCGGCCAGATGCGACTGCCGTCGCGGGCGGGCAGTCCGCCCTGCTCGCGGATCGCGAGCAGGGACCGGACCAGATGCTGCCGGTAGCCCATCCGTCCGGTCACGCCGTTGAGGATGATCCCGATAGACGTGCGCTCCACGTGTGTGTCCTTCCCAGTGCTCAGTCGGCGGACGTCGTCGCGCCCAGCAGGTCGCGGATGCGTCCCGTGGCGCGGGCGAAGACGGGATCGGCCATGGTCCGGCCGTAGTCCCGCTCCGCGGGCAGGTCGACGTCGATGACCTCGGCGACGGTGCCGGGTCGAGGGGTCATGACGATCACCCGGTCGGCGAGGTAGACGGCCTCGGCGATGGAGTGGGTGACGAGCAGGACGGTGGTGCCGGTCTCCCGCCAGATGCGCCGCAGCTCGACGTTCATCTGCTCCCGGGTGAGCGCGTCGAGCGCCCCGAACGGCTCGTCCATCAACAGCACCGGGGGGCGGTGCAGCAGCGCGCGGCACAGCGCCACGCGCTGCTGCATGCCACCGGACAGCTCGTTGGGGTACGCGTCCTCGAAGCCGGTCAGCCCGGTCATCGCGATCAGCTCGTCGACCCGGGCGCGGGCCTGCGCCCTGGGCAACCGCCGCATCTCCGCCTGGAGCAGGATGTTGCGCCGGGCGCTGCGCCACTCCAGCAGCGCGGCGCGCTGGAAGACGTACCCGATGTCGCGACGTGGCCCCCGCACCTGCTCGCCGTCCAGGCGGACCTCGCCGGACGACGGGCGCAACAGCCCGGACACCAGCTTCAGCAGCGTCGACTTGCCGCAGCCGGAGGCGCCGACGATGGCGACGAACTCGCCGGGGGCGATCCGCAGCGTCACGTCGCGCAGCGCGGTGACGTCCTTCTTCTTGGTGCGGAACCGCACCGCCACCTGGTCGATCTCGACTGCCGCGCCGGTCGCGGTGGCGTTCGCGGCGGTGGAGGTGGTGGCGTCGCCGACCGTCATCGGGCTCATCCCTTCGGGGCGAAGCTCGCGTCCCAGTAGGACGTGGGCGACTCCGCCTTGCTGATCACGCCGGCGTCGGCGAAGACGGTGATGGTCTTCTGCCAGTCGGCCTCGTCGTTGACGCCGGGGGCCATGGCCTTCGTGGCGTCGGTGTGCAGCAGTTGCAGGGTGGCGTTGAACTGGTCGGTGAGCACCTTCGCCGAGGGCAGTTGCTGGGACGCGCCGGCCATCGCCTCGACCGCGGCGGCCGGGTCGGCCTGGGCCGCGGTCCACGCCTCGCTGCTGGCGGTGACCATCCGCTTCACCAGGTCCTGCTTGTTCTTGATGGTGTCGGCGGAGGCGATCAGCCCGTTGCTGTAGAAGTTGAGCCCGTGCTCGGCGAACTTCAGGTAGGAGACCTGCTTGCCGGCCTTCTCCTGCATGGTCGGGCCCTGGTCGCTGGCGAAGCCGAGCAGCGCGTCGGTCTTGCCCGACATGACCGCGGCCATCTTGCCGGCCGGGTCGGTGTTCTGCAGCGTGACGTCGCCGGCGGCGAGCCCGTTGGCCTTGAGGAACGCCGGGAACGTCTTGCTCAGCGCGTCGCCTGCGGTGGAGGCGATGGTCTTGCCCTTGAGGTCGGCCGGGGCGTTGATGTTCTTGTCGCTGAAGAACTGCACCGACGACGGGGTGGTCTGCAGGAAGACGCCGACGCTCTTGACGTCCATCCCCTGGCCGACCGCGGAGAGCAGCGCCGGGGTGTCGGCCCAGCCGAAGTCGGTCTGCCCGGCGGCGGTGGCCTGCACGGTCTTCTGCGAGCCCTGCCCGGCGTTGATGGTGAGGTCGATGCCGTGCTTGGCGAAGATGTCCTTCTTCTGGCCCAGGTAGAACGGGGCGTGCTCGCCGTACGGGTACCAGTTGAGCGTCAGGGTGACCTTGTCCTTGCCGTCGGCGCTCTTGGCCTGCTCGCCCCCGCCGGACGAGCCGCAGGCGGTGACGGAGACCAGGAACGCCGGCAGCAGCGCGGCGGTGAGGAAACGCTTCTTCATCTGCGGATGACTCCGTTTCACATCGTGGTGGTGGTGGCATCGGTGCGGCGGCTGGCGTGCCACGGCAGGACGAGGTGCTCCAGCAGTTCGACGACGACGAACAGGACGACGCCGAGCAGCGACATGACGACCAGCCCGGCGAACAGCGTCGGGGTGTCGAGGTTGCCGTTGGCCTGCAGGATCACGTAGCCGAGGCCCTCGTTGGCGCCGACGAACTCGCCCACCACGGCGCCGGTGACGGCCATCGTGGCGGCGACCTTGAGGCCGGCGAACAGGTGCGGCAGGGCGGCCGGGAACCGGATCTTGCGGAACGTCTGCGCCGGTCCGGCGCCCATGGTGGCGGAGAGTTGCAGCATCTCCGGGTCGATCGACTTCAGCCCGGTGACGGTGGAGATGACGATCGGGAAGAACGCCATCAGGACCGCGACGACCACCTTCGGCGACAGCCCGAAGCCGAGCCACACGACGAACAGCGGCGCGATCGCGATCTTCGGGATGACCTGGGCGAACAGCAGCAGCGGGTAGAGGCTCTTCTCGACCGTGGGGGAGTAGACCATCACCACCGCCGACAGCACGCCGACGGCGATCGCGATGACGAAGCCGAGCACTGTCTCGTAGGTGGTGATCCAGGTGTGGTGGGCGAAGGAGCCGGGTTGGGCCCGCACCACGTCCAGCGTGGCCGACGGCGACGGGACCAGGTAGGGCTTGACCAGCTCGGCGGCGGTGACCACCCACCAGAGGACCAGGATGGCCGCGAGGACCGCGGCCGGCCGCCAGGTGCGTCCGGCGAACCGGAGCACGGCGGCGCCGGGCCCGCCCGAGCGGCGGGCGGCCGGCGTGGGGCGTCCGGGCGGGCTGGTCCGTCCGGGCTGCTCGATGGTGCTCTGCGCGGCCATGACCCTCCGTTCTCCGGGGGCCGACAACCCCGGTGAGGTCGGGGACTCGGCCCTGAATGCGCTTTCAGTAAGCGCTTTCAGGATGCTACGGTAACCACGCCGAAACAAGCCGGTCAAGACGTTCCGCAGGGGGAAAATCGATGCAGCCACGGACGCACGTGACCCTGGAAGACGTGGCCAGAGCCGCCGACGTCTCGCTGGCCACGGCCTCCCGCGCGCTCAACGGCATGCGCGTCACCCCGCAACTGCGCGACCGCGTGCTGGCCGCCGCCGCCCAACTCGCCTACGCCCCCAACGCGCACGCCCGCGCGCTGGCCGGCGCCTCCCACCGCACCGTCGGCGTCATCTGCCACGACGTCACCGACCCCTACTTCGCCGCCATCGCCGGCGGGGTCATGCGCATCGCCGGCGCCAACGACCTGCTGGTCATGCTCGCCAGCACGTTCCGCGACCCGGAACGCGAGATCGCGTACGTGTCGATGCTGCGCGCCGAACGCGCGCCCGCCATCCTGCTCATCGGCTCCGGCTTCGAGGACACCCGCTGGGAACGGGCCATGGAGGCCGAGCTGAAGCCCTACCTCGACGGCGGCGGCCGGGTCGCCGTGGTCAGCCGGCACCGCAGCCTCAAGGTCGACAGCGTGCTCCCGGAGAACCGGGCCGGCGCCGCCGCCATGGCCCGCGCCCTGCTCGACCTCGGCCACCGCCGCTTCGCGGTGCTCTCCGGCCCGCACGCGCTCACCACGGTCATCGACCGCCTGGGCGGCTTCCGCGACGAACTCGCCGCCGCCGGTGCCACGCTCGACCCGGCAGACGTGGTCGAGGGGCCGTTCACCCGCGACGGCGGCTACCAGGCGATGACCGAGCTGCTCGACCGGGGCCTCGACGCCACCTGCGTGTTCGCCCTGACCGACGTGATGGCCATCGGCGCGTACGCGGCGCTGCGCGACCGCGGGCTCACCGTGCCCGGCGACGTCTCCGTCGCCGGGTTCGACGACATCCCGATCGTCCGCGACCTCACCCCGCCGCTGACCACCGTGGCGCTGCCGCTGCGCGAACTCGGCGAGAAGGTGATGGAGCTGGCGCTCACCGAGAACACCAGCCGCCGGCGACGGATCGTGCGGATGACCGGCGAGGTCGTCCTGCGCGCCAGCACCGCCAAGGTGGGCGCGTGAACGCGCTCGCCGGCCTCACCGTCGACCGCGTCGAGACGTACGCGGTCGCGCTGCCCACCATCCGCTCGTTCGGCGTCTCCGGCGGCGCGGTCGCCGTCGCCGGCACCCCGAGCATCCGGGTGCTGGTCAAGGTCGGCGCGGACGGCGTCACCGGCTGGGGCGAGGCCACCCCGATCCCGGCCTGGACCTACGAGACCGCCGAGTCCATCGTCACCACGATCGACCGCTACCTCGCCCCGGCCATCCTCGGCCGGCCCGCCTGGGACCTCGACGGCGTCACCAGCGCCTTCGACCGCGCGATCAACCGAGGGTTCACGATCGGCGCGCCGCTGGCCAAGGCCGCCGTCGACATCGCCCTGCACGACCTGCTCGGCCGCGCCCTGGGCGTCTCCGTCGGCGTGCTCTGGGGGCAGCGCCGCCGCGACACCGTCGACCTGGGCTGGATCGTCGCCGGGCAGAGCGCCGCCGAGGTGGCCGACGCGGTCGCCGAGGGACGCGCGCTCGGCTACCAGGCGTTCAAGGTCAAGGTCGGACTGCACGCCGAGGCCGAGGACGCCGCCGTGGTCCGCGCGGTGCGCGACGCCGCCGGAGACGCCGCGCTCTGGGTCGACGCCAACCAGGCGTACACCGCCGACGCCGCGCTGCGGATGGCCCGCCGCCTGGCCGACCTCGACGTCACCGCGTTCGAGCAGCCGCTGCCCGCCAACGACGTCGCCGGGCTGCGCCGGCTGCGCGCCGCGTCGCCGGTGCCGATCGCGCTCGACGAGAGCCTGCGCCACCCCAGCGACCTGGCCACCTTCGTCAAGCTCGACGCCGTCGACGTGGCCATCGCCAAGGTGCAACGCAGCGGCGGGCTGACCCTGTCGCGGCGGCTGTGCGCGCTCGCCGAGGACGCCGGGGTGCGACTGATGGGCTCCGGGCTCACCGACTCCGACCTCGGCCTGGCCGCCTCGCTGCACCTGTTCGCCGCGTTCGGCGTCGACACCCCGGTCGACCTCAACGGGCGGCAGTTCCTCACCTCCTCCTACGCGACAGGCGAAACGGTGCGGGTGCGCGACGGGGTCGCCACCGTGCCCACCGGGCCGGGCCTCGGCGTCGACGTGGACGAGTCGGTGGTCCGCGAGCTGGCCGTGGACGTGCTCGACCGGGCCTGACACCCGGCGTACGCTCGGTCCGTGCCCCGGCTGGCCTGGCCCGACCTGCGCAACGCCCGCGACGTGGGCGGCGCGCCGACCGCCGCCGGCGGCCGGATCCGCGAGCGGGCGCTGGTCCGCACCGACAACCACCGCCGGCTCGGCGCCGCCGGACTCGACGCCCTCCGGGCGTACGGGGTGAGCCGCGTGCTCGACCTGCGCTGGCGGACCGAGGCGGCGGCGGACCCGAGTCCGCTCGCCGCCGACGC
The DNA here is from genome assembly GCF_044455315.1 of Micromonospora sp. NPDC051300. Taxonomy (NCBI): domain Bacteria; kingdom Bacillati; phylum Actinomycetota; class Actinomycetes; order Micromonosporales; family Micromonosporaceae; genus Micromonospora; species Micromonospora sp. NPDC051300. The sequence goes on from NZ_JBITEP010000005.1 coordinate 190,672, forward strand.
GTGCTACCGACTCGTCCCGGCGTGCTTCGATCCGACCGGCGACGAGGACATCCGCCGGACAGCTACCGGTTGCTCGTCGACGCCAGCCGGGAGCGCCTGGCCGCGGCGCTCACCGCGATCGCCGAGGCGCCGCCCGGCGCGGTGGTGGTGCACTGCCACGCCGGTCGGGACCGCACCGGCGTGCTGGTGGCGCTCGCGTTGCACGCCGCAGGCGTGCCGGTGGACGCGATCGCCGCCGACTACGCGCTCACCGAGAACGCGCCCGCCTCCATGATCACCAACACCTGGGCGCACCTGCACGCGCGATACGGCGGCGTGACCGACTATCTGCTCGGCTCCGGCGTGACACCCGCCCACCTGTCCGCCGTCCGCGCCCGGCTCACCTGAGCGCGGCCGGCCCGGTAGGGTGCCGCCATGATCGAGGACGTCGCGTGCCGTTGACGAATCCGTGGCTGGCCGAGCCGACGCCGACGCGGAAGCTCGACCGGGAACGCCTCGAGGAACGCATCCTCAACCTGCTGTCGTCGCAGAACATGTGCGTCCTGGCGACAGTCGGTCCGGACGGGCCGCTGGCCACGCCGGTGCGCTACTACCCGCTCGACTTCACGCTGATGTTCACCGCCGCGCCGCGCTCACCGAAGATGCGTAACATCGCCGCCGACCCGAGGGTGTCCGTCGGCGTGTTCGCGCCGTTGGTCGGGCTCGCCAGCAGCCGCGGCGCACAGGTGTTCGGCGCCGCCCGGGTGCTCGCCCCGGACCACCCGGACCACGCCCACCACTGGTCGGCGTTCCGCTGGCAGAACGAGCACGCCGAGCGGGGCCGGCCGCTGACCGAGCCTCCCGAGGAGACACTCGTGCTCGTCGAGGCGCAGCGCATCGTCTACACCGAGCACTGGCTGCGCCGCGAGGGCTACGCGCCACGCCAGCTTTGGCGCCGCTGACGCACCACGGGACCCGCTCAGCGTCGGCGGGTGGTGCGCAGGAGGTGGCCGGGGAGGTGAAGGTCCTCGGTGTCGACGCGGGCGAGCACGTCGATCGGCTCGACCGTGGTGTCCGTCCAGGTCGGTTCGGGGAACGCCGACCGCAGTGCGTCGGCGTCCAGGCCCCAGCCTCCGCCCGCCTCCGGGGACACGGCCAGCACGAACACGGTCCCGCCGGGCGCGGTCAGGCGCGGCAGCAACGCCAGGTAGTCGCCGACCGCGGCCCCGCGCCGGTCCAGCGTGTGCAGCAGCCCGGAGTCGAACACCGAGTCGTAAGGCCTGGGCGGCACCGGCAGGCGGGTGGCGTCGTGCACCTCGAAGCGCACGGTCAGGCCGGCCGCGGCGGCCTTGGCCCGGGCCAGCGCGATCGCCACCGGCGACAGGTCGACGCCTGTCACGTCGTGGCCGAGGCGGGCCAGTGCCAGGGCCAGCTCACCGGTGCCGCAGCCGACGTCGAGCACGCGCGGGCCGCGTACCCCGGTGTCGAGCACCGCGGCGAGCGCCGGCTGCGGGCCGCCGATCTCCCACGGCGGGCGCCCGGTGTCGCTGGTGTCGCGATAGAGGCGGTCGTAGTGGACGACGTCCGGTTCGTCGGTCATCGCGTACCCCCTCGCTCGGCGCCTGACCCTCGACCCGAGCGTGCCACCTCCGGCGGCGGCCCGCCGCCCCACCATGCCCGTCAGTAGGTCAGGCGGCGCAGGTAGCGGTAGCCGACGGCGGCGGTCTGCTGCGGGGTCACGTCGGGGGTGTCGTTCTCCACGATGTACTCCAGCACCTGGTGCCGGCGGAAGATCCGGGCGAAGTCGATCATCCCGGTGCCCAGGTCGGCCATGTCGCCGGTGACCGGGTCGCGGTCCTTGACGTGATATTGCAGCACCCGCTGCGGGGCGCAGCGGATGACGTCGAGCGCGAAGCCCTCCGGGTCGTCGACGCCCTCACCGGAGTTGATGCCACCGGTGACCGCCCAGTACAGGTCGATCTCCAGGTGCACCAGGCGCGGGTCCAGCTCCTCGGTGAGCACGTCCCACGGGCGCCGGCCGTTGCCGAAGTCGATGGTGAACTCGTGCGCGTGGTTGTGGTAGCCGTACCGCAGGCCGGCCTGGCGCGCGGCGGCGGCCTCCACGTTCATCTGCTCGGCCCAGCGCTTCCAGTCGTCCTCGCGGTCGGAGTTCAGGTAGGGCACCACCATGAACCGCTGGCCCAGCGTCCGGGCGTCGGCGATCTTCTGCGCCAGGCCGGCCGCGTCGGCGGCGATCCCGTCGTGGCTGGAGGTGGCCTTGATGCCGATGCCGTCGAGGAACCGGCGCAACTGCGCGGCGGTGCGGCCGAAGTAGCCCAGCGCCAGCTCCACCCGGGGATAGCCGATCCGGGCCAGGTGGGCGAGCGTCGCGTCGTAGCCGGGGGAGCCGTTGAGAGCGTCACGCACGGTCCAGAGCTGGAGGCTGATCAGCTCCTTCGGCACGTGCCGCCGGCCGTGGTGGTGCCCGCCGCCGGCCTGGGCCGCGGTCGCGCCCGACCCGGCGGCCAGGCCGACGCCGGCGAGCGCCGCCAGGGAGCCGCGCAGCAGGTTGCGTCGGTCGAGCGACCGCCGCAGCGCGCCCTCCCCGTCGAATCCGTAGCACATGACGGTTCTCCTCTCGGCCGGCCTGCGCCGACGCTACAAAAGACCTGTCGATATGTCCATGGCTTTCGTTGTTCCCATCTCGACTTTTGTCTCTGCGAGGCGAAAGGCCCGATGTGACATGCTCGGGCCGTGGCCTTCTACGACGTAGCCCTCGTCCTGCTCGTCGACCGGACCGGCGCGATCCTCATGCAGCACCGCGACGGCAACGCGCCCGTCTCACCGCAGCAGTGGAGCCTGCCGGGCGGCAGCATCGAACCCGGCGAGACGTCCGAGGAGGCCGCCCGCCGCGAGCTGTTCGAGGAGACCGGACTCACCGCCGGTGAGCTGCGTCTGTTCTGGAGCGGCCCGCGCCCGCACGAGGAGGGCTTCCCGCACACCGTCACCGTGCACGTCTTCCGGGGCGAGACCGACGCACGGCCGGAGGACGTGGTGCTCGGCGAGGGGCAGGCCATGGTCTTCGTGCCCCGCGACGAGGTGCTCGACCGGGAGTTGGCGGTCAGCACGGCTAAGGTGCTGCCGATGCACCTGGCCGAGACCCGGCCCGCCGCCGACGCCACCTGACGGGTGCGCCCCACCTCTCAGCGCAGGACGAGCAGGTCCAACACGTCCACGACCGGCCCGGCGTCCACCCGCGCGGCCTCGCGGAGACGGGCGACGCCGGCCGCGTACTCGTGATCGGCGATGAGCTGGAGCGGGGTGTGCGCCTCCCGGCGCAGCGTGGCCGCCGCCTCTCGCAGCGACGGCGCGGTGACCTGCGGGACCGGCTCGACCACGGCGGTGGCGAAACCGGCGGCGGTGAACGCCGCCCCGACGTCGGCGACCGACGGGTAGGAGTCGAGCACGCGGACCGCCTCCGGGAAGTGGCGGAACAGCGTGATCCCCTCGTGCCGGCCGGCGAACGCCGACCGGATCAGCACCGGGCCGCCCGGCCGCACCACCCGGCGCAGCTCCTGCGCCGCGACGGCCAGATCCGGCAGGTGGTGCACGACCGTGGAGAGCCACGCCCCGTCGACGCTGCCGTCGCCGAGCGGGATGCCCGTGGCGTCACCCGCGAGGACCGGCCGGAACCCGCACCGGGCGCGCATGGCCGGCGACGGCTCCACCGCGACCACCTCGACGCCGGGAAACCAGGCGGTGAACGCCTCCGCCCAGCTCCCGGTGCCGGCGCCCAGGTCGAGCAGGCGCATGCCCGGCCTCGGAGCCAGATGGTTCGCGACGGCGTGCCGCCAGGCGGCGAGACCGTCGTCGCTGAGGTGGCGCGTCGCCGCGAAGGCCTCGGCGTCGGTGTCGTCATACGCGATGCGCGCCATGCCGTCGAGCCAACTCCTCGTCGGTGTGCCGGGGCAAGCATTGTGACGAGCCACGCATCCCACCCGCGCGCGTCACCCACACCCGTGCAGCGCGGCCGTCCCGTCGAGCGTCAGGCCCAGGCGCGGTCGAGGGCCAGGGCGAGCCGCTTCAACCACCGCTCGCCGGTGCCTGCGACGCCCGGGCACTCGTCGGTGAAGTTGGTCCAGTCGACGTCCCAGCTCAGCACCGTCTCGGCGGTGAAGGCGTCGGCCTCGGCGCCCAGCTCCGGACGCATCAGCCGGCGGACCAAGGCCAGCTCGGCGCTGGTGTGCTCGGCGAGCAGGACGGCGTCGTAGAGATCCTTGCCCTGCGGATAGCTGTCGGTGGCCAGCCACATCAGCTTCCAGGCCAGCGCCAATTCGGCGGGCGCGGCCAGCACCGGCGCATCCACGCCGGGAAGCGTCAGTGTCTCGGGCGGAAGGGGGAGTTGTTCGCCGAAGACCACGTCGATCTGTACGTGACCCTCGGGCCCGTCGGACGCGGTGAACGGGACGACGAGGCGACGGCCGTCGGCGCGCTCGTAGGTCCAGATCGCCGACTCGACATCCGGTCCGCCCGCAGCCCCGCGCCCGGAGCCGCCCGCACGGCGGCCTTCACGGCGTCGAGCAGCTCGCGGGCGTCGCCGCTGCCGCTGGTGACGGTGTGCGGGACCACGACGAAGTCGAGGTCCCCTGGCTCGCGGGCACCCGCGCCGACCTGAGCCGCCATGGCGACGCTGCCCCGAAGGACCATGTGCCGGCCCCAGCCCGTTCCGGCGATGGCGGCCAAGACCTGGCTCATCGCCGCCCGTCGAGCGGTGCGCCAACGCCGGCCGGCGGCGGCGTCGAGAAAATCGGGCTCGCCGGCCCGGTACGCGTTCGGGTACTGCTTGAGGGCCGGATCGAACGCCGCCCGCTGGCGGACGGGTGCGTCGGCGGGCAGCGGCTGGTAGGTCGGCGGGTAGTCCGGGGAAGCGGCCGGCGCCGACCTCATCACGTTCTCGCGCTTCATCGTGTACGTGTTCACCTGATCGGCCGGTCCGTCCAGCCAACCACTGTCGAGACTCGGGCCGTTGTCGGACACGACGTACTCCTGCTCCACCGCGAGGGGCTCGTGGCCCGCTCCCCGGAGGGTGCCGACGAGTACGTCCAGGCACTGCCGGGCGGTGGCCAGTCCGACCCCGTGACAGCGCTGGTTGACGAACCGCTCCCGCGTACCGTCCGACCGTTTCCGGCGGGCGTTACGGGACAGTCGGGCGCCGTGCGGTGCGACCAGGTCGGCAAGCGCGACCATGTCCGCCACCGTCGTGCCGGTCAACAGCAGCTTGATGTGGTGCTCGAAGTATCTTCCGCCCGGCTCGGCCGCCGCCTGCTCGTCCGACTGCGGCACACCGACGCACCACGGCGCCGCCTCGATCTTCGTACGGCAGGTGTGGATGCCGGCCGCACGCAGCTCCTGCCGCCAGTGCTGCGCCACGGCATGCTGCTCGCCGAGCGTGCCGCGCCCGGTCAGCGTGAGCATCGGTTGGGTGGCGTACATGCCACGGTCGAGCACGATGTGCACGAACCTGATCCCGTGCCGGGTGGCGAACGCGGCCAGATCGTCCGCCTGGTGGGCGTGGGCGGTGAGGTGAATCTCGAAGTCCCCCGACAAGTCCTGCCCCGGTGGAGTCTAGGACGTCAGACTGTGGGACATGGAGTTCCTGTGCTACCACCGTGATCGACCCGGCTCGACGAGTCCTACATGGACCGATACGCGTCGGAGTTGATCGCCCGGGGGCCGACCATAGCCGAGGACGGCACCGCCACCGGCAGCCTGCACATCGTCGACCTGCCCGACCCCGCCGCCGCCCGTACGTTCGCCTTAGACGAGCCCAACTACCAGGCCGGCGTGTACCGCGACGTCCTGGTGCGCCGGTGGCGCAACACGTTGGGGCGCACCATGTGGGAGTTCCCGGGAGGCCAGTCCGGCGGCAACCGCTACCTGGTGCTGGGCCTCGGCGCCGGCGAACCCACCGACCTCGCCGTGCCGGCCAACCCGGACGAGCTGATCGCGTACGGGCCGCTGCTGTCCGACGACGCCTCGGCCTGGCTGGGCACGGCGGCGTTGGTGCGGGCGGCTGACCCGGACCGGGCACGCGCCCTCCTGAGCCCGGACCGGTACGCCGACGTCGAGGTGCACAACTGGCAGTTCGGTGGGCGGCCTTGATCGAGAAAGGCGGGCCGGTGCGCTCCGCGTCGACCGGTCGGCACCCCGCGCTGCCTCAGTCGCGCCGGTCGGTGACGCGGATGGCGACGATCGTGCCGTCCCGGCCGAGCGAGACCACAGCTCTTCGGTGACGTCGTCCGGGGCGGCGCGAAGGGCGAGGAGTCGGGTTCCTGACCGACGTGTTGATCCACCCCGCACGTCTGGTTGGCTGGCCGGACCACGCCCAGGTAGGCAGGAGCACTCATGGTTGCGGTCGCGGCCCGGACCGGCGCCTCGAACGAATGACCCGCCGTCGGAAGACCACCGATCGACCGGCCGAGGTGGTGTGCGTCAACTGCGGCGAGGCCGTGCACGGCCGGGCGGACTCGCGTAGTCGCGGTCCGGACATCGCCTGGTACGCCCACTGCCACCCGTGCGCCGCCTTGGTGGAGAACCAGATGGAACGGCTCTACGTGTTGCCGGAGGACAGCACGGCTGACCTCTACCGATGTCGAATCTGTGGCACCCATCGGGTCTGCCATACCCGGTGGCGGACCCGGTGCCACGTCTGCCTGGACGAACGCTCGACCGGCTTCGCCCTCGGCGCCGGGGAACGTCTGCTCGCCCGCGTTCCGCTCGAAGCCGCGCTCGGGGACCAGATTCGTCGGTTTGCCGGCCTCACGTCCACCGATGCCATTCCGGCACGTGACGCCGCGGAGTTCCAGGCCGCGATCGCCCTCGGCGTGGAACTCGACAGGCGTCGTCGTGACGGCTGGAACGACCTGACCGGTGACGTACACGGGCTGCCGTGGTGCGGCGAACGGACCGGGACGTCGTCCCACGGCACCTGGGGCGTCCACGACCGGTGCGGAGCCTGGCAGCGGCTTCGTGAGCGGTCCTGTCCGCAGTGTTCCCCCGAGCCCGGGGACCGGTCGTTCACCGCTTTGCAGGACACCACCTACCTGCTTTATCTGGTCCGCCATCGTGGTCTGCTCAAGTTCGGCGTCGGCGGCGCCCGTCGGGTCCGGCAACACCTCTTGGCGGGTGCGGAACTGGTGGAGGTGGTCGAGGGACGCCACGCCGACGTGATCGCCGCCGAGGCGACCCTCAAACGGCAGAAGCGGGAGGCGGCGGTGCCGTTGCGGAAGTGGCGTACCCGGCGGATGCCAGCGTCGTTCGGCCGAGGAACGGAGGTGGTACGGGCTGGTGTCCGGATCCGGCTGGCGGACGTGCTGACCGACGGCCGTGACGTCACGTCGGCATTCACGACGACGGCGCGGCGCACCGGCTCGACGCCGGGACGAAGGAGCTAAGCATGACGGTGACGATCGCGGAGCGTGTCATGCAGGAGTTGATCCGCGCCCGGGCGCCGCTCGACGACGACGAACTCGCGCGACGGCTGGGCGTACAGCCCCGGCAGACGATCAACCAGGCGTGTCGCAGGCTGGAGCAGGACCACCGGCTGCGCCGATACATCGGCGTCGGCGGAAAAATGGTGAACGAGATCCGTACCGATCCGGTGGACACGATCGTCGCGCAGGAGGTTCCGCCGGCGCCGCCGGCGGGGGACAGCGCCGCCCAGCGTCGGGCCGAAGGCATCATGCTCGCCCTGCTGGGTGAACGTCTGGGACAGTCGTTGCGACCTCGCAGGTTCCTTCTGCCCGACGGTGCGCGGGTCGAGGTGGACGGTGCCGACGAGGGCCTCACCATCCTCGTGGAGGCGTGGGCGCATCAGGGGCCGCCCAAGTCCGCGCAGAAGCACAAGGTTCTCGCCGATGCGATGCGACTTCTGTTCGTTGCCTCGACACTTCCCGCGCGGCCCCGGATGGTGCTCTGCCTGTCCGACGAGGAAGCGGCCCGGCACTTCACCACGTCCCGGTCCTGGGCGGCCAGCGCACTCCGTACCTTCGACGTCCATGTGGAGGTGGTCGAACTGCCACCTGAGATGCGAAGCGAGATCGTGGCCGCACAGCGGCGTCAGTACCGCTGAACCTCTCAGACGTCGCACTGCGTGGGCATGCCCAGAGCAGAATGGCTCGCTCGGTGCCGCCGGCGGCGGGAGGCTTCCGTCATGACAACCGGCGTTAGCGGTGAGGTGGCCACCCACTACGCCCGGCACCGGTGCAGCTTTCGCCCCGAGCGCTCGCCGCGCTCCACCTCGACCCCAAGGACACGGTAGTCCACCTCGGCTGCGGTACCGGGCAATTGAGCATCCCGCTTGCCGCCCGACTGGGCGTGGTCGTCGGCGTGGATCCGGAGCCGGACATGCTGGCCCTCGCCCGAGACGCCGGCCTGAACGCCGAAACGACCAAGACCGCCTGGATCCTTGGCAGTGACGCGACCTGTGACTACGGCACTATGTCACCAGGCGATAGTTGGGTATCCCCCTGTTGCGCTCCTCTGCCGAAGCGTCGATGGAGCGCGCAGTCACGCCGGCCGGGACCGGTGCCCGGGACAGGTGAATGCCCTCTAGACATGTGTCACACCAGAACGAGACGTAGCCGTAGTCCGCTTCGGTGGGACCGGTGAACACTATGCGCAGCGTTCGGTGGCCGCAGTTCGGGCATTGCAGGTTCGACGCGGCCGGCAAGGTGCGGTAGACGACCTCGTACGCGTCAAGCCAACCTTCGAACGTCGCCATCAATCCGCTCCTCCCGGCCTGACTGGTTGACTCTGCCACCACTCATCTTCGCGGGCATAGGCTCGATCCTCGAAGGCGTCCGCCTCCTCGCGCGTCTTTGGATACGGGCGTCCCTCACGAAGCTCCGAGACGTGAAAACGCTCATGTTCGAGGGTTCGCACCAGATCCTCCTCGCTTCGGAATGCATCTCGGCACAGCATGACGGACTGATCGGCCCTGGTGATCCCGCACAACCCGGACATCCGATTGTTGATCGTGATCTGGATGTCGGAGACATCGACGCCGTATTTGGCGGCGACGCGCTGCACCGCCTCCATGTTCATCGGCATCCGAGGACCGCGCCCTTTACCGCGTACTCGACTGAGGTCGTCAGGTGGTCTAGGTTCCGCTGGACGCGATCGGCTCAGGGCCTGCTTCAGCCTGTCGATCAGCTCGCCGAGCCGCCGCACCTCCGGCATCAGCCGTCGCAAACTGGCCAACAACCCCCGCAACAACCGCGCGATCCGCGCCGCCCAGGACGCCACTGTCGTGGTGACCTGCTCCACGACCAGCGGCGTCGCCAGCCCCGCGCTGGCGACCAGTTCCGCCGCGTACACGATCAGGCGCGAGACGCAGGCGGCGACGGCGTCGCGGACCAGCAGCCGGACGGCGGCGACCAGGCCGGCGGCGCCCTCGGTGATCGCGGCCATCGCCTCGGCGCCCCGCGCCAGGCCGATGACGGCCTGCTGCTGCTCGTCGGCCCAGCGTCGGTAGCCGGCGCCGGCGACTCCGGTCCAGCCGGCGACCTCGGTGCGGACCGCGTGGGCCAGGTCGGCGGCGTCCTCGCGCAGCGACGCGGCGACGTGGCGCCAGGTCTGGGCGTGCGCGGTGATCTCGGCGGGGTCGCCGGCGAGCCAGTCGAGGGCCTCGCTGAGCGGTTTGACGTGCTCGATCAGCCAGGCGATGCCGTACTGCAGGAGGGCGCTGGCCGGGTCGGACACGATCGCGAGCGCGTCCAGGCCGGCGCTGACCACGCCCAGGGTGCCGTCGATCCAGCTGCCGGCGCGCACGCCCTGGGCGATGAGTTCGATGTCCTCGCAGATCCAGATGCCCGCCCAGGCGCTGGGCCCGGTGTCCGCCGCGCCGGCGACCAGCGGGTTGGTGGTCACCTGCGGTTCCGCGCCTGGTCGAGCAGGTGTGCGGCGTGGGCGTCGGAGGCGCGGTAGCGCTCGGCGCCGGTGCGGACCTTGCCGGCGGTGTCGCGGACGGACGTGGCGGCGGCTTCGACGCCGTCGACCAGGGTGCGCTGGAGGCCGTTGAGCAGCACCGGCATGATCTGGCAGAGCTGCCCGTACGCGTCGGTGCCGAGCCGGACGCGCAGCCCGGCCTGGCGGGCCGTGTCGATGCTGTCGGCGCAGCGATCCAGGTGGGCGGCGTGGGCGGTCAGCTCGTCCGGGTCGACCTGGAGGATCTCACCGTCGGGCATCCGGCGGGCCCTGGTCGGGGTCGAGCCGCCGCCGGTGGGACTCGACGATCGCGCGCGCGGCCGGGTCGTCCGCGCCGAGCGTCTCGGCGGTCGCCTCGGTGAGCCGGCGCAGCAGGTCGGCGCGCGCGGCCCGGGTGGTGGCCACGACCTGTCGGGCGGTGTGGGCGGCGGAGTGCCGGCGGATGCGTTCGTCGAGGCGAAGGTCGGCCAGCAGCCCGGCGGCGTCGACTGTCACCTCGACCAGGCCGTCGTCACTGCGGGCGGCGCCGGTCAGCGCCTGGGTGCGTGCGGACAGGGCGTGCGCGCGGGCGGCCCGCGCGGCGAGGCCCGACTCCCACTCGTCGAGCCGGCGTCCCGCCGCGTCCAGCGCGGCCTCGTCCGCCCACATGGCCACCCTCCCCAGGGGACACTCGTGACGGTGACGATATCAACCGGTCGCGCTCGGTGTATGTCCCGTTCGTCTGCGGGTCCCGGACAGCGGAGCGACCATCAGCCGTGTAGGAGGGGCATGGGTCAACCCTGGAGTCGCTGCGCCCAGTAGACCTGGTCGTCGGGTCCCTGGTAGACCAGCGCCAGCACCAGGTCGGGCAGCGTCACCGGCGCGCTGGCGATCGGAAGGTCCCGGAGCTGCCTCTCCAGGCGCGGGAAGAGTGCCACGAAGGCCACCGGTGAGGCCCCGGCGTCCACGATCGCCAGCCGGCTTCCGCCGCTGTACCACTCGTTTTCGCCGACCTGGACGCCGCCGGCTCCGCGCGACCAGGGGTAGCGGTCGGCGATCCGCTGGTCCGTCCCGGCGCTGCCCATGCCGACGCTCTCCTGCGGCGCGGCCACCGCGAACACCGGCGGTTTGAGGTCGGTGCGCCTGTCGACGAGGAAGAGCGAGAAGTGTCCGCCGTTCAGCGGGACCGGCGGCGCCTGCCAGGACACCCGGCCCAGCACCAGTTGGTCACCGTTCGACACCACCGGCGCCTGGTAGGCCGCGCCGAGCGCGGCCTGCGCCTCGTCGTAGGTGACGAACTCCAACGACGACCGGAGGTGGAGCGCCTCCGGACCGTAGGGTGGGCGCTGGTGCCACCAACGCCAACCGCCGACCGCCGCCAGGGTCACCACCAACGCCACCGCTGCGAGAGCCGCCCGCCGCCAGGTCATGCCGCTGAGTGAATCATGCCGTCGCCGCCAGCCGGACGATCGCGGCCACCGAGCGGTCCACGTCCGCCTCCGTGGTGGTCGCGTTCGACACCGAGATCCGCATCAGCCGCCGTCCCCGCCACGTCGTGCCGCCCACCCAGCACGTCCCGTCGGCCTGCGCCGCGGCGATGACCCGGTCGGTGGCCGTGTCGTCGCCGAAGCCGACCAGCACCTGGTTGAGCACCACGTCGTTGACCACCTCGAACCCCGCCGAGGCAAGCCCGCCGGCGAACCGGCGGGCCAGCGCGCAACACCGCTCGACGAGCGCGGCCACCCCGTCGCGGCCCAGCTCTCGCAGGCCGGCCCAGGCCGCGAAGCCACGGGCCCGCCGCGAGGACTCCGCGGTCAGGTCCGCGCCCGCCGGAGCCCCACCGGAACCCACGAGGTACGCGGCCGCGTACGACATGGCCGCCGCGTGCACGTCGGGGCGGGCGCAGAACGCGAACGCGGTGTCGTACGGCAAGTTCAGCCACTTGTGGCCGTCGCAGGCCCACGAGTCGGCCGCCTCGACGCCGTCCACCAGGTGCCGGGTGGCCGGGCTGGCGGCGGCCCACAGCCCGAACGCGCCGTCCACGTGCACCCAGCCGCCGTGCCGGTGCGCCAGGTCGCACGCCGACCGCAGCTCGTCGAACGCGCCGGTGTTCACGTTGCCGGCCTGGAGGCAGACGATTGTCGGTCCGGGTTCGCGCTCGCGCAGCGCGGCGGCCAGCGCGCCGGGGTCGACGGCGCCCTGCGGGCCGGTGGGCACCTCCCGTAGCGCGTCGGTGCCGAGGCCGAGCAGGCGCAGCGACCGGTCCACGGTGGCGTGCCGTTCGACGCCGGCGAGCACCCGCACCGGTGGCGCGCCGAGCAGCCCGCGCCGTTCCACGTCCCAGCCGGCGTCGGCGAGCACCTGGTGCCGGGCGGCCGCGAGCCCGGCCGTGTTGGCCGCCTGGCCGCCGGTGACGAAGCCGACCGACGCCGTCGCCGGGATGCCGAGCAGTTCCTTGAGCCAGGTGCCGGCCGCCGCCTCGGCGGCCACCGCGGCCGGCGAGGTGACCGCGTTGAACGCGAGCTGGTCCCAGCCGGCGGCGAGCATGTCGGCGGCGGTGGCCGCCGGGGACGCGCCGCCCACCACGAAGCCGAAGTAGCGGGGCCCGGCGGTGGCGACCAGTCCCGGCTCGGCGGCGGCCACCAGTTCCGCCAGCACCCGCTCCGGCGGGGTGGGCGCGGCCGGCAACGCGACGGCGAACGCCTCGTTCAGCGCGTCCCGGTCGACAGGCGTCCCGACCGGCCGTTCCGGCAGTGACCGCCGGTAGTCGGCCGCGTGGTCGGCGGCCTGCCGGAACAGCTTCCGCAGCTCGTCCATCGCCGCACCCTACCGGCGGTTGCGGGACCGGACGCGCCGGTGGGAGCCGGGTGGACTCGGAGTGAGTACGGAGTGACCCGCGTGACCGCTGGCTCACCCAGGAACTCCTGGGTTTGTGTGGACTGGATCGGACCGTCGGTGGCTTTCCCGCCGACGAGACGGCGCACCGGGGGAGGAACGGATGGGTCTGCGAAGACTGCTGGACAGCACGCCCGCGCGTCTCGCCGGGCAGGGTTCCGATCTGCTCCAACTGGTCGTCCTCGCCGGGACGGCCCTCGCCGCGCTGTACGGCGTCGGCACCACGTGGGCGGTGGCACTGCACGTCCCACCGGCGACACTCGTCGTCGTGGCCCTGGTCCTCCTCGCCGGCGCGGCGCTGACGTACTACGTCCGGTGCGTCTACCGCCCACCGGACTTCCTGATCGAGGAACTCGAGGGGTCGCTGGTCGTCACGCGCGTCGAGGAGCCCGGCGGTCGTGCCCACCACCGCTACGCCTACACGCGGCAGCAACGTGTCCGGGCGACGCGGCAGATCCGGTTGGTGGGCATCCGTTCGCACTGGAGCGGCCAGAACCGGGTGGTCGAGGAGGCGACGTCGCTGTTCCCGGAACACCGCCTGCTGGACGGCGCCGTGGCGGAGGAGGACGGGCGGGTCTACCGGTGGCTGTATCTGCTCGGGCCGCTCGCCCGCGGGCGGCGGGTGCAGGTCGGGATCAGGCAGGTGTTCGAGGACGCCTACGCGCCGATGAAACCGTACTACCGGGAGAGCTGCGAGGAGCGGCCGGTCGGGAAGCTGTCGGTGCGGGTGCAGTTCGACCACGCGGACGCGCCGGCCGAGGCGTGGTACGTGGTGTGGCGGAGAACGCGGTCGGGGTCGAGTCGTCAGGAGGTCGCCCGCACCCGCTGCCGGCCGAGCGTCGACCAGACGGCGGGAACGGTCGTCTACGGGTTGACCCTCCGGCGGCCGGACCCCGCGTGCGCCTACGGCATCTGGTGGCGGTGGCCGGAGGAAACGCCTCGGCGACACGCGGGTGCGGCGGCGCGGCGTTTCGGGGACGGGGCCGTCAGTCGGGCGCTTCCCCGAGGGCGGCGGTGAGCCGGTCCAGGTGTGTCGCCACCGGGCCGGCGGTGAGCATCCCGCTGCCGGCGCCGGCCAGCTCGTGCGCCGCCGGCGCGAGCGCGTCGCGGGCCCGGCGCGTCGCGGACCGGTCGCCGAGTGCCAGGGCGGCCCGGCCGGTGAGCGTCCACAACGCCTCCAGCAGCAGGTCGCGCGGCGGCGTCGGGGTCCGTCGCAGCGCCGCGGCGGCGTCCGCCCGGCGGTCGGCGGCGAGCAGCACCAGCGGGCGCGCCCAGGGCGCGTAGGGGCCCCAGTCGGTGTCGTCGGCGGCGTCGGCCGGGAGGTCGTGCCACACCCGCAGGCAGAGCAGCGCCAGCGGGAGCAGACCCCGTTCGACACCGGGCATGCCGGAGCCGGCCAGTCCGGTCGCGGCGGCCCGGTAGGCGGCCTCCGCCACCGGGTACGGCGCGCCGGTCGCCGCCGTGCGCATGGCCCGGTACCAGGTGGTGAACACGCCGGTGAGCGGGGACTCGTGCCGGGCGGCGAGCCGGTCCGCGGCGTCGGCGTGCGCGTCGGCGGCGGCGAAGTCGGCAAGCGCGCCGCGCGCCTGCACCCGGATCAGCCGGCCGAGGATCTCCACCGGGGCCAGGCCGTGCCGGGCGGCCAGGGCGACCAGTTCCGCGCCGACCGCGTCCCGTTCGGCGGCCAGGCCGGCGCGTGTGAACGTCTGCATGAACACGCCGTTGAGCGCCTGGGCCAGCAGCGCCGGGTCGGCCAGCCGCCGGGCGATCGCCTCGGCCTGCCGGGCCGCCTCCGGCCCGCGCGTCGACGGCCGGCCGCGGGACTCGACCGCCACGGTGGCGAGCAGCCGGGCCCGGGTCGCCTCCGGCGCGTCGGGGCCGAGCCGGGACAGCGCCCGCTCCGCCGCCGCCACCACCCGCGCCGCCTGCTCCGGGTCGTCGGCGCGGGTCCAGATCGCCGGCACGTCGTACCCGCCGATCACCCGCGCGGTGAGGTCCGGGTCGCCGAGCTGCTCGGCCGCGTCGATGGCGGCCACCCGCTGGTCGCGGGCCGCCGTCAGGCCGCCGGGCCCGGTCACCGCGAGGCTGCGCAGCAGGCCGACCGTGGACTCCAGCCGGGCCCGCGCCCCGGGCACCACGCTGCGCTCGTACGCGGCGGCGGCCTCCGCCCACACCCGGGCCGGGCCGGCCGGCTCCGGGTCGGCCTGGCGCAACAGGTCGGTCTCCAACCGGCGCAGCCGCGGGCCGGGGTCCAGGCCGAGCTGGTCGCGCAGCCGCTCGCGGGCCCGGCGCAGCACGGCAAGCGCGTCGGCCTGCCGCCCGGCGCGGTAGAGGGCCAGCGCCAGCAGCCGCCAGCCGTCCTCCCGCCACGGGTGGTCCGCCACGTGGGCGTCCAGATCGGGTACGGCGTCCGCCGCCCGCCCGAGCGCGAGCAGCGCCTCGGCGCGCCGTTCCGTCGCGGTCAGTCGCAGCTCGTCGAGGCGGGCGCGTTCGGCGCGTGCCCACGGGTGGTCGAAGTCGGCGTATCCGGGCCCGCGCCACAGGCCCAGCGCCGTGTCGAGGTCGTCGAGCGCGGCCCGGGGGAGCGCGTCCGCGGCGCCGGTGACCAGGTCGGCGAAGCGCCAGGCGTCGACCGTGTCGGCGGCGGCGCGCAGCGCGTACCCCGGACCGTCGGTGACCAGCAGCCGGGCCGGCTGCCGGGGCGCGCGGCCCGGCTCCAGCCGGCGGCGCAGCGCCGCCACGAACGTGCGGACCGCGCTCACCGCGCCGGCCGGCGGGTCGTCCCACAGGTCGTCGACGAGGTGGTCGACAGGCACCACCCGGCCCCGGGCCACGATCAGCCGGGCCAGCACGGCGCGGTGCCGGGGGCCCTTCAGGTCGACCGGCGCGCCGGCCTCGTCCCAGGCCGTCACCGGACCGAGCACACCGAAGCTGACAGGCACCGACCCCTCCTCGACCCGGGTCACCGTACCGCGCTCATCGGGTGCTCATCCGGCGCCGCCACGCTGGGCCGGTACGACGACGAGGAGAGGCACCGAGATGACCATCGGCATCACCGGATTCGACTACCAGCGTGTCACCGTCGCCGACGGTGTGGCGCTGAACGTGGCGGTGGGCGGCGCCGGCCGCCCGGTCGTGCTGCTGCACGGCTTCCCGCAGACCCACCTGATGTGGCGGCACGTCGCCGCCGACCTGGCCGCCGACCACACCGTGATCTGCCCGGACCTGCGCGGGTACGGCGCCAGCGACAAGCCGCCCGCGCGTGACGAGGACACGTACGCGAAGCGGACCATGGCCGCGGACGTGGTGGCGCTGGCCCGGGCACTCGGTCACGAGCGCTTCGCGCTGGCCGGGCACGACCGGGGCGCCCTGGTCGCGGTGCGCGCCGGCCTGGACCACCCGGACGTGGTCACCCACCTGGCGTCGCTGGACGTGCTGCCGACCCTGGACATGTGGGACGTGCTGCACGGGGCGTCCGCGGCGGTGGCGTTCCACCTGTACCTGATGGCGCAGCCGCCCGGCCTGCCCGAGCGGATGATCTCCGCCAGCGCGGACGCCTTCTTCGGCCACTTCCTCGACGCCTGGGGCGCCGACCCGGCGGCCCTGCCGGCGGACGTGCGCGCCGAGTACCTGCGGGCCTCCCGGGAGGCGGTCGACTCGATCGTCGCCGACTACCGGGCCTCGGCCGGCGTCGACGTCGCGCACGACCGCGCGGACCGGGACGCGGGCCGGCGGCTGGCCATGCCGGTGGCCGTGGTCCAGCAGGACTGGGGCGCGGCGCTCGGCTACGACGCCGAGGCGGTGTGGCGGGCCTGGGCGCCGGACCTGGAGCACCGCACCACCACCGCCGGGCACTTCATGGCCGAGGAGGCGCCGGCCGAGATCAGCGCGGCGTTGCGCGCGCTGCTGGCCCGCTAGCGTCCACGCCGCGGGTTCGTGCCGCCGCGCGGCTACCGGGCCCCGCCGGCGGGGGCGTGCACGCCGCCCCCGCCGGCGAGGATCACGAGTTCCCCGGTGGCCCGGGTCATCGCGACGTAGCGGTCCACCGCCCCGGCGATCCCGTCGCCGAACGCCTCCGGCTCGACCAGCACCACCAGGTCGAACTCCAGCCCCTTGGCCAGCTCCGGGGTCAGCGACCGGACCCGGGGCGACGCCGGGAACGCGGGCTCGCCGATGACGCAGGCGACGCCCTCGGCGTGCGCGGCGAGCCAGTCGCGCACCACCTCGCCCAGTTCCGCGCGGACGCCGTGGCGCACCGGCCGGCCCCCGGTGCGGATGGACGTCGGCACGTTGGCGTCCGGCAGCACCGCCCGGATGACCGGCTCGGCCGCCGCCATCACCTGCGCCGGGGTGCGGTAGTTGACGGTCAGCGACGCCAGCTCGACCCGGTCCAACCCGACCCGTTCCAGCCGCTGCCGCCACGACTCGGCGAACCCGTGCCGGGCCTGTGCCCGGTCGCCGACCACGGTGAAGCTGCGCGACGGGCAGCGCGCCAGCAGCATCTGCCACTCGGCGTCGGTCAGCTCCTGCGCCTCGTCCACCACCACGTGCGCGAACGGCCCGGCCAGCAGGTCCGGGTCGGCGACGGCCAGCCCGCTGGAATCGACCAGACCGGCCCGGATGTCCTCGCCGCGCAGCATGGTCATCAGCCCCTCGCCGTCGTCGTAGGCGTGCGTCGCGACAAGCGCGTCCACCACGGTGTCCATCCGCTCCCGCTGCGCGGCGAGGAGCGCGTCGTTGCGCCGTCGCCGCCGGGACGCCTGCGGGTCGCCGACCCGTCGCCGCGCCGCGTCCAGCAGCGGCAGGTCGGCCACCGTCCAGGCCCGGGCGTCGGCGCGTCGCAGCACGCGGATGTCGTCCACGCTCAGCCATGGGGCGCACCGGCGCAGGTAGGCCGGCACCGACCACAGGTCCGCGACCACGTCGGCCGGGTCGAGCAGCGGCCACGCCCGGCCGAACGCGGCGACCAGCTCGCGGTTTCCGGCCAGCGACCGGCGGACCGCGTGTTCCGGCGCGTCGCCGTCGTAGCGTTGCAGCAGGATGGTGAGCAGTTCGTCCCAGACGTCGTCGCGGGCCTCGTTGTGCGCGGCGCCGGGGCCGGCCGCCGCGAACGCGTCCGCCCAGTCGGCGGCGGTCAGCCGCAGCTCGGCGTCGTCAAGCGTGACGGTCAGCCCGGTGGGGGGTGGCTCCTCGTAGAACCGCACCGCCGCCTCGACCGCGCCGACCAGCTCCGCGGACGCCTTCAGCCGGGCCACCTCCGGGTCCGCCTCGGCGGTCGCCGCCGCCCCCTCGGGCACGAGGTCGCGCAGCGTGCAGATCTGCACCTCCTCCTCGCCGAGGCTGGGCAGGACGTCGGAGACGTACGCCAGGTAGGGCTGGTGCGGCCCGACGACGAGCACCCCGCCCCGGCGCTCGCCCAGGCGCGGATCGGCGTGCAGCAGGTACGCGGTGCGGTGCAGCGCGACGACAGTCTTGCCGGTGCCCGGTCCGCCGTCGACCACGAGCGTGCCCCGGGAGCCGGCCCGGATGATGGCGTCCTGGTCGGCCTGGATGGTGCCGAGGACGTCCCGCATCCGGGCCGAGCGGGTCCCGCCGAGGCTGGCGACGAACGCGGACTGGTCGTCCAGGGCGGCGTGGCCGACGAGCCCGTTGGCGGTGAACACCTCGTCCCAGTAGTCGGTGATCCGGCCCTCGGTCCACCGGTAGCGGCGGCGGCTCGCCAGGCCCATCGGGTTGGCGTGGGTGGCGCCGAAGAACGGCTCGGCGGCGGGGGAGCGCCAGTCCAGCAGCAGCCGGCCGCCCGCGCCGTCGGTGAGGCCCAGCCGCCCCACGTACACCGGCTCGGCGCCGTCCGCGGCGACCATCCGGCCGAGGCAGAGGTCCAGGCCGTACCGGCTGAGGGTACGCAGCCGCGCGCTGGTCCGGCGGACCTCCTGGTCCCGGTCGACGGCCTGCCGGCCCTTGCCGGCCGCGCCCCGACGCGCGGCGGCGAGCCGGTCGGAGAGGTCGTCGATCGACAGTCGCAGGCTCTCCGCGATGGCCGCGAAGTGCCGCTCGTCGTCGGCGACGAGGGCGGGATCGGCCTTCGCCGAGAGGCGTTCGGGGAGGGCGAAGACGCTGGTGACGGACGGATTCACGGGCTGGGCTCCGATCTGCGGACAGGCGGGGGCCTCCGCTCTTCGCGGTTCTCTCATCGGCGGGGGTGGGGGCTTCGGCCGGCAATTCTGCGTCACCACCGGGGGCTTGCCGCAAGACCGGGGGTGCGCTATATGTTGGTAGTGGCGGGAGGTCCCGCCATTTTTGTTGCCCACGCATCAGCCTGGTGCGATCTATGGTGGGCGCGTGATCACCTGCGTTGTGCACTACACCATCGATCCCCGCCGCATCGAGGCGTTCGAGCGGTTCGCCCACGCCTGGATGCGACTGGTCCGGCGGCACGGCGGCGTGCACCACGGCTACTTCCTGCCGGCCGAGGGGGCCAGCGACCGGGCCGAGGCGCTGTTCAGCTTCGAGAGCCTGGCGGCGTACGAGCGCTACCGGTCGCGGTTCGGCACCGATCCGGAGTTCGTCGCGGCCGACCGGATCCGCGACGAGTCGGGCTGCGTACTGCGCTACGACCGCACGTTCATGCGCCCGCTGCTGCCCACCGACTGAGCCGATTCCGGGGCGTCACGTCGGCGGCGACCGCCTTAGACTGGCGGCGATGACGAGCCGGCCGCGCCTGCACGACTGGGCGGAGGTCGATCCCGCCCGGCACCCGTTCGACGCCGCCGGGGCGGCTCGCGTCGTGTGGCGGCTGGCGCCGCCGGTGCCGCCCGCCGCTGCGGTGCCGCGCCCGCGTCAGGTCTTCGACGAGGCGGCCTGGGCGGCGTCCCGCGAGGCGGACCGGCTGGCCTCCGACTGGAACGCGGCGATGACCGACGCCCTGGTCGACCACTACGGTTCCTGGGCCTACGGCTGGCACTGGGGGCCGCGCTCGCTCTGGTACTACTTCTCGCCGATCGTCACCTCACCGCCGGAGACGCTCGCCCGTGTCGCCGCGGCGCTCATGGACTGGCGACGGTGGCTGGAGGAGGTGGCCGAGCGGTTCGACCGGCTGCTGCCGGCGCTGCGGGACGCGGCGCCGGTCGGGCCCGACCGGGCGGTCGCGGCGTGGGAGGTGGCGTTCGCCGAGCTGCTGACCGCCGGGTCCGCCTGGGCCGAGGACCCGGACTGCTGGTACGGACCGTGCCACCGGATGCTCGTCTGGCTGCTCACCGCCACCGGGCTCCCCGAGGACCGCGCCGTGGCGCTCGTCGACGCGGCGCTGGCGCCGTGGTCGACGCGCTGGGCCTACCTGTCCGCCGCGGACGTCGCCGACCTCGCCGAGCGCCTCGCCCACCGGGTGGCCGGCCCGCAGACTCGCGCCCCGGCCGCCGAGGACGAGAGCTGGCCCGACACCTGGCCGCACGCCTGGCCGTCCCGGCGCTCCCACACCCGCCCACCCCCACACCCACTCCCGTAACCCCCGGCTCCCGGCGATCTTGCACTTACTGCCCGGGCGCAAGGGACTTTCCCGGCATATCGTGGGCCGAAAGTGCAAGATCGGCGGGAGGGGGCGCGGGGTGGGGTCAGGGCGGGGGGTGGGCGGCTGCGGTGTAGCGGCGGGCCAGGTGGGCGAAGGCCGCCCGTAGTTCGGTTGGGCCGACCACCTCGATGTCGGCGTCGTAGCGACCGAGCAGCGCGGCCAGGCCCGGCCAGGACCAGGCGCCCAGCACCAGGCGGCAGCGGTCCGGGCCGAGTTCCTCGACGACGCCGTCGCGGGTCCACGCGGAGACCGTCCGGGCCGGCAGGTCGAGGATCACCTCGCCCCGGCACGGCCAGTCGCCGGGGCCGGTGCTCCCCTGGAAGCGGCCGGCGACGAAGGCGGCCACGTCCCCGCCGGGCAGCTCGCGGGGCGTGAAGCGGGGGCCGGTGGGCGTACGCGGGCTGATCCGGTCGACCCGGAACGTACGCCAGTCGGCCCGGTCCAGGTCCCAGGCGACCAGGTACCAGCGACCGCCCCAGGTGACCAGGTGGTGCGGCTGCGTCCGGCGCGGCGGCGGCGCCCCCTCGGCGGGGGCGGCGTCCGGGGCGGGCGGATAGTCGAAGCGCAACTCCTCGCGGGCGTGCACGGCGGCGCTGAGCGTCATCAGCAGGGCCGGCTCGACGCGCGGTTTCGTCGGCGACCCGGCCCGTTCCACGGCGACGACCCGCAGCGCGTCGACCCGGTGACGCAGCCGCGCCGGCATCACCTGCCGCACCGTGGTCAGCGCCCGCGCCGCGGCCTCCTCGATGCCGGTGACGGTGGTGGCGGCGGTCTGCAGCGCCACCGTGAGCGCCACGGCCTGCTCGTCGTCGAAGAGCAGCGGCGGCAGCGCCGAGCCGGCACCCAACCGGTAGCCCCCGTCCGGCCCCTTCGCGCTCGCGATCGGATAGCCCAGCTCGCGCAGCCGGTCGACGTCGCGGCGCACGGTGCGCGGGCTGACCCCGAGCCGGTCGGCGAGCACCGCGCCCGGCCAGTCGCGGCGCGCCTGCAACAGGGACAGCAGGGAGAGCAGTCGCGCGGAGGTGGTGGTCACGACACGCATTCTGCCGGGAGAAGCGGACACTTCCTGACCGCTACGGCTGCGAGCGTGTGCCCGTACCGAGAACCGACCGGAAGGAACCGACGACCATGACCGTCACCGCCACGCTCACCCGCGACGAGCGCGCCGACCTGCTCACCGCGCTCGCCGCCGCCCGGGCCGCGCTGACCGCCACCGTGCGCGACCTCACCGACGCCCAGGCCGCCGAGCGTCCCACCGCCAGCGCCCTCTGCCTGGGCGGCGTGCTCAAGCACGTGACCTCCGGAGAGGAGGCCTGGATGCGCTTCGTCGACGAGGGCCCGGCGGTGATGGCGTTCACGCTGCCCGACGGCGTCACCTGGGACCAGTTCCTGTCCGGCACGGCGCGCGAGCTGCCACAGTGGGCGATCGACCGGGAGCGGACCTTCCAGATGCTGCCCGAGGACACGCTGCCCGCCATCCTCGACCGGTACGCCCGGGTGGCCGCCCGCACCGAGCAGATCGTGGCCGGCGTCCACGACCTGTCCGCGGCCCAGCCGGTGCCGGACGCGCCCTGGATCGAGCCCGGCACCGTGCTGAGCGTGCGCGCGGTGCTGATGCACGTCGTCGCCGAGACCCGCCAGCACACCGGGCACGCGGAGATCCTGCGCGAGACGCTCGACCGGCGGCCCAACGCCTGAACCGTCCGGGTACGCGTCACCCCGCCGACCGGCGACCGACCGCCCGGCCCATCCGGGTCACCGCCTCGGTCAGCACCGCCGGCGAGGTGGCGAAGTTGAGCCGGACGAAGCCGGCGCCGCCGGCGCCGAAGACGTGCCCGGAGCTGAGCGCCACCCGGGCGTCGTCCAGGAACATCCGCGCCGGGCCGGCCAGGTCGCTGGCCACCCCCGGCCCGGCGCCCGGCGCCTCGGTGGGCACGCCCAGGCGGGTGCAGTCCAGCCAGGCCAGGAATGTCCCCTCCGGCCGGTGCCAGGACACCTCCGGCAGGTGCTCGGCAAGCAACGCCCCGAGCAGCGCGCGGTTGGCGTCGAGGCCGTCGAGCAGCAGGTCCAGCCAGGACCCGCCGGCGCGGAACGCGGCCGTGTGCGCGAGCACCCCCAGGTGGCTGGGGCCGTGGCCGACCTCCTCCGGCATCCGGGCCAGGTCGTCGGCGGCCGCCGGCCCGGCGACCGCCAGCGCCGCCTTGAGACCGGCCAGGTTCCACGCCTTGGACGCCGAGAGCAGGGCGAACGCGTGCTCGGCGCCGGGCACCGTGAGGTACGGGGTGAACCGCGCGCCGGCCAGCGCCAGCGGGGCGTGGATCTCGTCGGAGACCACCCGCACGCCGTGCCGCGCGGCCAGCTCGGCGACGACCGCCAGCTCGTCGTCGCGATGCACCACCCCGGTGGGGTTGTGCGGGTTGCAGAGCAGGAACGCCGGCCGGTCGCCGACCGCGCGCGCCCGGCGGAACGCCTCGTCCAGCGCGGCGAGGTCCAGCCGCAGGTCCGACCCGAGCGGGGCCTCGAGCACCCGCCGGTCGGCGTGCGTGACGAACGCGTAGAACGGCGGGTAGACGGGGGGACACACCACGACGGCGTCGCCCGGGTCGGTGACCAGTCGCAGCACCTCGACCACGCCCATCATCACGTCCGGCACCAGCGTGCTGCGCCCGACGGGGAAGTCGGCCCAATCCCAGCGCCGCGCGGCGAACCCGCCGACGGCTTCTGCGTACGCGGTCCCGTGCGGGTAGCCGGTGTCGCCGAGGTCGACCGCGTGGCGCAGCGCGTCGGCCACCGGCGGGGCCAGCGGCACGTCCTGCTCCGCCACCCAGAGCGGCAGCACGTCCGGCGGGTGCAGCCGCCACTTCACGCTGGTGCGCCGACGGAGCTGGTCGAGCGTGAGGTGGGTGAGCGGATTGCGGTCACCGGCGGAAACGCTCATGGGGTTCACCCTAGGCGGCCCTACCATCGTCCGATGGCCCACCCGAGCTACCCGGTACGCACGCCACGACTGCTGCTGCGCCCGGTCACCGCCGACGACCTCGACGACGTGCACGCCTGGCAACGCCGCCCCGACGTGGTCCGCTGGATGCTCGGCGCGGGGCCGCGTACCCGGGAGGAGTCCCGGGCGTCGGTGGCCGCGATGGCGGCCGAGGACGCGCTGCGCGCGGAGGGCGACTGCCTGACCCTGGCCGTGGTCGCGGGCGCCCGGGTGATCGGCGCAGTGGAACTGGTGTGGCGCAGCCGGGCCAACCGGACCGCCGAACTCGGTTACGTCTTCCACCCCGACCACGGCGGCCGTGGCCTGGCCACCGAGGCGGCCACGGCGCTGCTGGACTGGGGTTTCGGGGAGTTCGGGCTGCACCGGGTGACGGTCCGCTGCCACGCCGGCAACGAGCCGTCCGCCCGGCTGGCGACCCGGCTCGGTTTCCGGCGCGAGGCCCGGCACGTGCGCAGCTACCGGTTCCGCGACGAGTGGGCCGACCAGCTCGTCTTCGCCGTCCTCGCCGAGGAGTGGCGGTCCGGTCGGGACGCGGGGGTAGATTTCAGGCGTGCCAGCCCTCGCAGGTGACCCGACGACCGGGCCGGCCGACGGCGAGCTCTACTTCCGGGTGCTCGGGCCGCTCACCGTCGAACGTCGCGGCGAACCGGTGCCGGTGGGCGGGCCGCAGCACGCGGTGGCGCTGGCGCTGCTGCTGTGCCACGCCGACGAGCCGGTCCCGGTCGACGCCCTCGTGGCGGAGCTGTGGCGGGACCGGCCGCCCCGATCCCACCGGGTGCAGGTGCAGGGCATCATCTCCGAGCTGCGCCGCCGGCTGGCGCCCGGCGGCCGGGCCGCCGCCCCGATCGTCACCCGACCGTCGGCCTACCTGCTGCACACCGCGCCGGGCGGGCTCGACCTGCGGCAGTTCTCCGACGAGGTGGCCGCCGCGGCGGCCGCGCGGGCGACAGGCGACAACGCGACCGCGCTCCGGCTGCTGGACGTGGCGTTGGCGCGTTGGCGCGGGCCGGCGTTCAGCGGCCTCACCGGCCGGTCGATCGAGTCGACCGCCGCGACGTTGCGCGAGGCGCGCCTGGACGCGGCCGCCGAGCGGATCGACGCGCGCCTCGCCGACGGGCGACTGAGCGGCCTGGTGGCCGAGGTGGGCGCGTTGATCGGCGAGCGCCCGCTGGACGAGCGGTTCCACCGGCAGCTCATGACGGCGCACCACCGGCTCGGCCGGCCGGCCGACGCGCTGGCCGCCTACCGGGAGCTGCGCGGGCGACTGGTCCGGGAGCTGGGCATCGAGCCGGCCGGGCCGACCCAGGAACTGCACCGGCGGATCCTGGCCGGCGAGTCCGACGCGGCCGGCCCGTCGCACGCCACCGCGGCGCGGGCCAGCGCCCACCGGCAGCTCCCGCCGGACATCGCCGACTTCGTCGGCCGGGAGCGGGAACTGCGCGCGCTGCGCCGCTGGCTGGCGCGCGGCGCGTCGGCCGGCGCGGTGCCGATCGTCGCCGTCGAGGGCATGGCCGGCGTCGGCAAGACCCGGTTCGCGGTGCACGCCGCGCACCGGTTCGCGGACGCCTACCCGGACGGACAGTTCTATCTCGACCTGCGCGGGTTCAGCGCCGAGTCGGCGCCGGCCGCGCCCGGCGCGGTGCTGGAGTCGTTGCTGCGCCGGCTCGGGGTGCCGGCGCCGGCTGTCCCGGAGTCCGTCGCCGACCGGTCGGCGCTGCTGCGCGACCGGCTGGCCGACCGGCGGGTGGTGCTCGTGCTGGACGACGCCGCCGACGAGGCCCAGGTGACGCCGCTGCTGCCGGCCACCGCGGACTGCCTGGTGATCGTGACGAGCCGGCGCGCGTTGGCCCTGGACGGCGCGTGCGTGGTCGCGCTCGACGTGTTCAGCCCGGTCGAGGCGCGGGAGTTGCTGACCGGGCTGCTCGGCCGGGACCGGGTCGCCGCCGAGCCGGCCTCGGTCGAGGAACTCGCCGGCCGGTGCGGGCACCTGCCGCTGGCCGTCGCGGTCGCCGGCCGGCGGCTGCGCGGGCGGCCGGCGTGGCGGGTCGAGCACCTGCTGGCACGGCTCAGCGACCCCGACCGGGGGCTGACCGAGTTCGCCGTCGGCGCCCGCGGCGTCGAGGACGTCTTCGCCCTGTCCTACCGTGCGCTGCCGGCCGGCCGGCAGCGGCTGTTCCGGCTGCTCGGCGTGCACCTCGGCGACGACCTGACCGCGGCGTCGACGGCGGCGCTGGTCGGCGTCGACCCGGCGGACGCGGAGCGGGACCTGGAGGCGCTGCTCGACGAGCACCTCGTGCAGCAGGTGCGTCCCGGCCGCTACGAGCTGCACGACCTGCTGCGTCGCTACGCCGCCCGGCAGGCCGCCGCGACGCCGGACGAGGCCGCCGTCGCGCGGCGGCGGCTCGTCGACTGGTACGTGGCCACGGCCGACCGGGCCACCCGGCTGATCCGCCGATTCCCGCTGCCACCTGTCGGTTCACCACCGGAGTCGGTGGCGCCGGTGCCCGGTTTCGGGGACGAGGAGGCGGCGCTGCGCTGGCTCGACGCGGAGTTCGCGAACCTGAGGTCGGCGATCCACGGCGCGGCGGACCTGCCGTCGTGGCGCGACGCGGTGGTGCTGGTGCACCTGCTCCAGCCGTACCTGGTCCGCCGGGGCCAGGTCGACGACGCGCTGGTGACGCTGCGCGCCGCCGCGGCGGCGGCCCGCCGCCTCGACGACCCGGTCGCCGAGGCGCACACGCTCACCGCGCTGGGCCAGGCGTACGACACCGCCGGCCGGACGGATCGGGCGCTGGAGTCGCTGCGCGACGCGCTGGCGCGCCACGTCCGGCTCGGCCAGCCGGTCGGTGAGGCGGCCACCCGCCACCACCTGGCCATGGTGTTCCGCCGGCTCGGCCGGCACGAGGACGCGATCGCCGAGTACCGGCGGGCCGTGGCGCTGTGCCGGACCGCCGGCGACCGCATGTGGGAGGCGTCGGCGTTGAGCGGCCTCAGCGTCGACCTGCACCTCGCCGGCCGCAACGGGGAGGCGTTGGAGCAGGCGTTGCGGGCGCTGTCGCTGCAACGCGTGCTCGGCGGGCCCGGCCTGGCGAGCGTGGAGAACAACGTCGGGCTGCTGCACGCCCGGCTGGGCCGGCACGCCGAGGCGATCCCGTACGCGCTGCGCGCGCTGGCCTGGCAACGCCGGACCGGGAGCCGACCCGGTCAGGCCAACGCGTTGGCGAACCTGGCGTTCAGCTACGCCCGCACGGGCCGGCCCGCGGACGCGGTGCGGGTGGCCGCCGAGGCGGTGGAGCTCGCCCGCGACCTGGGTCCGGACCTGCGGGCGAACACGTGGAACACGCTCGGGGAGGCGCACCGGTTCGCCGGCGACCACCGGGCGGCGTTGCGCTGCCACCGGGAGGCGCTCGACATCGCCACCCGGATCGGGGAGGCCGAGGAGCAGGCCCGGGCACGGGCCGGGATCCACGGCGCGACCGTGCCGGCGAGCGCTTAGCGAATCCTTAGCGCCGCTCGGTAGCGTCCCGGTCGAACGGGGGTGACCAGGTCCGCGGTCCTGGTCGACGAGTCGGCGGCACGCGGGGGGAGCCGCCGACCCGGGTGCGCGGAAGGGGGCCGCGGCGGCGCGTCGAGGGGGCCGCGCCGCCCCGGTCAGCTCGCGACGACCGGGTCGCCGACCCGGATCTCACCGGTGGTCAGCGGGATCAGGCGTACGCCGAACCAGGTCTTGCCGTCCTGCCGCCGGTGTCGCGCCAGCGTCCGGATCGGCTCCCGGCCCGGGACGAGCGTCACCGGGTCGACAAGCGTGAGCGAGCAGCGGTCGCAGCGTTCGGCGGCCCGGAAGTCGACCGTGCCGATCCGCACCCGGCTCCAGTCGTCCTCGGCGAACGGCGCGACCGGGCCGTCGAGCACCACGGTGGGGCGGAACCGGGCCATCGGCAGCGGGTCCGGCGCCGGCTCGCCCCGCTCCAGCGCGCCCTCGACGATCCAGTCGCGCAGCCGGCGCAGCGACGGCAGCGTGGCGACCAGCAACGGGCCGGCGTCGGAGAGGTTCAGCGGGTCGCCGGGCCGGCCGCCGTGCGTCGCCGAGACCGGCCGGCGTCGCGGGTCGTCCAGCCAGCCCAGCCGCACCGGCTGTCCCAGCCGCTCGCCGAGCCAGTCGTGCGCCTCGCCGGCGGCCAGCCGCAGCGTGTCCAACCGGGACAGCGCGGTGGCGGCCGGCGGCCCGTCGACAGGTTCGGCGACCGTCAGCGACGCGCCGTCGCGGTCGCGGAGCGTGATCGAGCCGGGGCCGGGCGTCGCGGTCAGGCCGAGCATCCGGGGCGCGGTACGGGCGGTCAGCACCTCGCCGTCGGGCCGCAGGAGCAGCCAGCGCCGGTCGTGGCGCAACCCCCACGGCTCGACGGTGGCGTGGTCGACGTCCACGCCACCGAGGGACTTCACCGGGTGGACGTGCGTGGAGACGAGGCGCACGCTCAGCCGACCTTCGGGGTGGCCCGGTCGATGATCGCGGCCAGGTCGACCCCGCCGGGCAGCGTCCCGTACGCCTGGCCGTGGTCGCCGCCGAGGCGGGACGCGCAGAACGCGTCGGCGACGGCGGGGTGGCCATGCCGGACCAGCAGCGCGCCCTGCAGCACCAGCGCGAGGCGTTCCACCACCCGCCGGGCCCGCAGCTCCAGGTCGGTGTGGTCGGCCAACTCCTCGCGCACCCGGCGGACCGCGTCGTCGAGGCGCCGGTCCGCGCCGGCCGCGGCGGCCACCTCCGCCTCGTACGCGGCCAGCACCTGCGGCTCGCGGGTGAGCGCGCGCAGCACGTCCAGCGCGGCGACGTTGCCGGAGCCCTCCCAGATCGAGTTGAGCGGCGACTCGCGGAACAGCCGCGGCATGCCGGACTCCTCGACGTACCCGTTGCCGCCCAGGCATTCCAGGGCCTCGGCGGCGTGCCCCGGCCAGCGTTTGCACACCCAGTACTTGCCGACGGCCAGCGCGAGGCGCTTGAACGCGGTCTCGTCGTCGTCGCCGCGCGCCGACCGGTCGGTCGCGCCGGCCAGCCGGGTCATCAGCACGGTGGCGGCCTCGGACTCGACCGCCAGATCGGCCAGGACGTTGCGCATCAGCGGCTGGTCGGCCAGGTACCGGCCGAACGCCCGCCGGTGGGTGGTGTGGTGCACGGCCGTGGTGACGCCCTGACGCATGCCGGCCGCCGCGCCGATCACGCAGTCGAGCCGGGTCAGGTTGACCATGTCGATGATGGTGCGGACGCCCCGGCCCTCGTCGCCGACGCGCCACGCCACCGCGTGCTCGTACTCGACCTCGGCGGAGGCGTTGGAGCGGTTGCCGAGCTTGTCCTTCAGCCGCATCAGCCGCATCGGGTTGCGGGCGCCGTCGGGCAGGACGCGGGGGACGAGGAAGCAGGTGAGGCCGTCCGGCGCCTGGGCGAGTGTGAGGAACAGGTCGCACATCGGCGCCGAGGTGAACCACTTGTGCCCGACCAGGCGGTAGCTGCCGTCTGGCTCGGGCCGGGCGGTGGTGGTGTTGGCGCGGACGTCCGAGCCGCCCTGCTTCTCGGTCATCGACATGCCGGCCAGCAGGCCGCGTTTGCCGGTGGGCGGGCGCAGCCCGAAGTCGTACTCGGTGCTGGTTAGCAGCGGCTCGTAGCGCGCGGCCAGCTCGGGGCTGTGCCGCAACGCCGGCACCGCCGCGTAGGTCATCGAGATCGGGCAGCCGTGCCCGGCGTCGGGCCGCCAGACGTAGAAGCCGGCGGCGCGGGCGACGTGCGCGCCGGGCCGGTCGTCGGCCCACGGCGCGGCGTGCAGGCCGTGCCCGACGGCGGTGCGCATCAGCTCGTGCCAGGACGGGTGGAACTCCACCTCGTCGACGCGGTGGCCGTACCGGTCGTGGGTGCGCAGCGCGGGCGGGTGCTCGTTGGCCAGCCGGCCGTGCTCGGCGGCCGTCTCGCCGCCGGCCAGCCGGCCCAGCTCGTGCAGGCCGGCGGCGGCCCAGCCGGCGCCCTCGCGGGCCAGGCCGTCGAGCAGCGCCGGGTCGTCGGCGGTGTCGTGGCCGACCAGCGGGGGGACCTGGTTGACGACCTCGTGTGTGGTCACGGCGGCACTCCCAGCACGCGGTGGCGGAAGGTGGATTGAACCACCGTTCAGCGACGGCCGGCAACCGCGCGCCGACCAGTCGATTCGGCTCGATTCGTTTGACATCATCCCGCTCGGCGAGAAGAGTGGCCGAAACTTTCTTTTGTTCGGAAAGCGGCAGGGGGGCCAATGTCCAGGAACAAGCTCGGTGTGATCGGCGCGGCACTCACCCTCACGGTCGGCGTCCTCTCCGGATGCACCGGTGGCGAGGCCGTCGACGTCGGCGACGGCGGCGGGAGCGCCGGGGGCGCGGGGGGCGTCCTCAACGCGGCGATCGGTGGTGAGCCGGACCAGCTCGACCCGCACAAGACCTCCGCCTACTACAGCTTCCAGGTGCTGGAGAACGTCTACGACACCCTGGTCGAGCCGGACGCCGACCTGAAGATGGTGCCCTCGCTGGCCACCAAGTGGACCACCAGCGCCGACCAGCTCACCTGGACGTTCACCCTGCGCGACGGCGCGACGTTCTCCGACGGCTCACCGCTGACCTCGGAGGACGTCGTCTACTCCTACGAGCGGATCATCAAGCAGAAGCTGAACACCGCGTACAAGTTCGCCACCGTCAAGTCGGTGACCGGCCCCGACCCGGCGACCGTGGTGGTGACGCTGAGCGCGCCCACGCCCAACCTGCTGGCCAACCTCGGCGGCTTCAAGGGCGTGGCGATCGTCGAGAAGGCCAACGTGGAGTCCGGCAAGGTCAAGACCGCCCCGGTCGGCAGCGGCCCGTTCAAGGTGGCCGGCTACACCTCCGGCGACAGCATCAAGCTGGTCCGCAACGACGCCTACTGGGGTGACAAGCCGAAGCTGGACGGGGTCACCTTCACCTTCGTCAAGGACCCCACCGTGGCGCTGCAGAACCTGCGCAGCGGCCAGGTGCAGTGGACCGACAACCTGCCGCCGCAGCAGGTGAAGTCGTTGCGGGACGGCGACGACCCGGTGGTGAAGACGGCGCCGTCGACCGACTACTGGTACGTGGCGCTCAACGAGGCCCGCAAGCCGTTCGACAACCCCGAGG
The DNA here is from genome assembly GCF_044455315.1 of Micromonospora sp. NPDC051300. NCBI lineage: Bacteria > Bacillati > Actinomycetota > Actinomycetes > Micromonosporales > Micromonosporaceae > Micromonospora > Micromonospora sp. NPDC051300. Next base: position 221,235 of record NZ_JBITEP010000005.1, read on the forward strand.
TCCGGCGCGCGATCGGCTACGCCCTGGACCGCGAGGCGATCACCAAGGCGGCCAAGTTCGGCCTGGCCACGGTCAACCAGACCGCCATCCCGAAGAACAGCGCGTTCTACTACGACTACGCGCCCTACTCGCACGACCCGGCGAAGGCGAAGCAGATGCTCGGCCAGGCCGGCGTCGGCAACCTCACCATGGACCTGATGGTCACCAGCGAATACCCGGAGACGGTCACCGCCGCGCAGGTCATCGCCGCGCAGCTCAAGGACGTCGGGATCACCCCGAAGATCCGTACGCTGGACTTCGCCCAGTGGCTCGACGAGCAGGCCAAGGGCAACTTCGACGGGTTCATGCTCGGCTGGTTGGGCAACGTCGACCCGGACGAGTTCTACTACGCCCAGCACCACAGCGGCGGCACGTTCAACTTCCACAAGTACGCCAACCCGGCGGTGGACAAGTTGCTCGACGCCGCCCGCACCGAGACCGACCAGAACGCCCGCAAGCAGGCGTACGAGCAGGCCGCGAAGCTGATCGTCGACGACGCCAGCTACCTCTACCTCTACAACCCGGACGTGGTGCAGGGCTGGTCGAAGAAGGTCTCCGGCTACGACGTCCGCAGCGACCGGGCGATCCGGTTCCGCTCGGTCGCCCTCGGCAAGTGACCCGCTTCGTCCTGCGGCGGGTCCTCCAGTCGGCGGTCGTGCTGCTCGGGGTGACCCTGGTGGTCTTCCTGCTGCTGCAACTGGTGCCCGGCGACCCGGTCCGGGTGGCGCTCGGCACCCGGTTCGACCCGCAGACGTACGAGGCGTTGCGCTCGCGCGCCGGCCTCGACCGGCCGCTGCCGGTGCAGTACGCCAGCTATCTCGGGCACGCGCTCACCGGTGACCTCGGGGTCAGCTTCCGCACCGGCCAGCCGGTCAGCCGGATCGTGCTGGAACGGTTGCCGGCGACGCTGTCGCTGGCCGTCACCGCGGTGGTGTTCGCCCTGCTTGTGGCGTTCCCGCTGGGCATCGTCGCGGCGGTGCGCAGCGGCTCGGCGGTCGACCACGCGGCGCGCGTGTTCAGCCAGTTCGGCGTCTCGGTGCCGGACTTCTGGATGGGCATCATGGGCATCATCCTCTTCGCCGGGGTGCTGGGATGGCTGCCGCCTTCGGGCTACGTGGCGTTGACCGAGGACCCGGGCCGGTGGGCCAGTCACGTGGCCCTGCCGGCGGTGACCGTCGGGCTGGTCACCGCGTCGATCCTCACCCGGTTCATCCGCTCGTCGGTGCTGGAGGTCCTCTCCGCCGACTACGTGCGCACCGCCGAGGCGAAGGGGCTGCGCAACCGGGTGGTGATCCTGCGGCACGTGCTGCGCAACGCGCTGATCCCGGTGGTCACCGTGGTCGCGGTGCAGTTGGCCAGCCTGCTCGGCGGCGTGATCGTGATCGAGGTGCTGTTCGCCTGGCCGGGCATCGGCCGGCTCACCTTCGACGCCGTCCAGGCCCGCGACTATCCCGTCCTGCAGGGCGCGGTGTTGCTCGTCGCGGCGCTGTTCCTGCTGGTCAACCTGCTGGTGGACATCCTCTACGCCCGCCTCGACCCGAGGATCACGGTCAGGTGAGCGGCGGAGGCGAGAGCACCGGGCGCCGGGTGCTGGACGCGCTGCGCCGTGACCCGCTCGCGGTTGGCGGCACGCTGGTCCTGCTGCTGCTGGTCGTGGTGGGCGTCTTCGGCCCGTGGCTCGCCCCGGCCGGGGTCAACGACGTCGACGTGGACGCGATGCTGCGTCCGCCCAGCGGGTCCCACCTGTTCGGCACCGACGAGCTGGGCCGGGACGTGCTCAGCCGGGTGCTTGTCGCGGCCCGCGTCTCGCTGGAGGTCGGCGTGGTGAGCGTCGGCATCGCGCTGGTGGCCGGCGTGACGCTCGGGCTGTTCGCCGGCTACTACCGGGGCTGGCTGGACAGCGTGCTGATGCGCTGCATGGACGTGCTGTTCGCGTTCCCGGTGCTGCTGCTGGCGGTGGCCATCGTGGCGGTGCTCGGGCCGGGCCTGCTCACCGCCATGGTCGCCATCGGCGTGGTCTACACGCCGATCTTCGCCCGGATCACCCGCGCCGGCGTCCTCTCCGTACGCGAGCAGGTCTTCGTCCGGGCCGCCGTCTCGATCGGCGCGTCCGACCTGCGCATCATGCGCCGGCACGTGCTGCCGAACATCGCCGCGCCGCTGATCGTGCAGACCTCGCTGTCGCTGGCGTTCGCGATCCTCTCCGAGGCGGCGCTGTCCTTCCTCGGCCTGGGCATCCAACCGCCGGCGCCGGCCTGGGGGCGGATGCTGTTCGACGGGCGCGGCTTCGTCACCGACGCCTGGTGGCTGGGGGTGTTCCCGGGCGCGGCGATCTTCCTGACCGTGCTCGCCTTCAACCTGGTCGGCGACGCGCTGCGCGACGTGCTCGACCCGCGCCAGCTCACCGTCAGCGAGGCCCGCAGGAGCGCACCATGACCACCGAAGAGACCGTGTTCTCCGTGGAGGACCTCACCGTCACCGTGGGCACCCGGCGCGGGCCGGCCCGCGCGGTGGCCGGGGTGTCCTGGCAGGTGCGGGCCGGTGAGACGTTCGCGCTTGTCGGGGAGTCGGGCAGCGGCAAGAGCATGACCCTGCTCGCGGCCACCGGGCTGGCGCCGCGCGCGGCGACGGTCACCGGCCGGGTGCGCCTGCTCGACACCGAGCTGAGCGGGCTGCCGGACGACCGCCGCCGCCGGCTGCGCGGCCGGCACGTCGGGTTCGTCTTCCAGGACCCGATGACGTCGCTCAACCCGGTGCTGCCGGTGGGCCGGCAGGTCACCGAGGCGGCCGAGGCGCACCTGGGCCTGACCCGCCGCGCCGCCCGCGACCGGGCGGTGGAACTGCTCGACCTGGTCGGCATCCCGTCCGCCGCGCGACGGGTGGACGCCTTCCCGCACCAGTTCTCCGGCGGCATGCGCCAACGGGTGGTGATCGCCATGGCGCTGGCCTGCGAGCCGGACCTGCTGATCGCCGACGAGCCGACCACCGCGCTGGACGTGACCACCCAGGCGCAGATCGTCGAGCTGGTCGCCGACCTGCAACAGCGGCTCGGCACGGCGGTCGTCTGGGTCACCCACGACCTGGGCGTGGTCGCCGGCATCGCGGACACGGTCGCGGTGATGTACGGCGGCCGGATCGTCGAGCAGGGCCCGGTCGACGCGGTGTTCGACACGCCGTCGCACCCGTACACCCGGGCGCTGCTCGCGGCCCGACCGGATCCGGCGCGCCGGGGTGAGGATCTGGTGGCCATCCCGGGCGCGCCGCCGAGCCCGCTGGACCTGCCGCCGGGCTGCGCGTTCTGGCCGCGCTGCCCGGTGCGCGCCGATCCCCGGTGCGAGCACGAGCTGCCGCCGTTGACGCCGGTCGGTCCCGGGCACACGGTCCGCACCTTCTATCCGGGGGAGGCCTCATGACAGCGGCGGACGTGGTCGCCGAGCTGGACGAGCTGGCGGTGCACTTCCCGACGCCGGCCGGCGTGGTGCGGGCGGTGGACGGCGTCAGCCTGGAAGTGCGTCGCGGTGAGACGCTCGGCCTGGTCGGCGAGTCGGGCAGCGGCAAGTCGACGGCCGGCCTGGCGCTGCTGCGCCTGGTCGACCCGACCGCCGGCCGGGTCCGGGTGGCCGGCGCGGACGTGACCGGCCTGTCCCGCCGCCGCCTGCGCGGGATGCGCCGGCACGTGGCGATGGTCTTCCAGGACCCGCAGGCGTCCCTCGACCCGCGCCGCACGGTCGGCGACAGCATCGCCGAGCCGTTGACCGTGCACCGGCTGGCCGGTTCCGTCGCGGCCCGCCGGGACCGGGTGGCCGAGCTGCTGGAGCTGGTGGGCCTGCGGCCCGACACCGCCGGTCGGCACCCGCACGAGCTGTCCGGCGGCCAGCGCCAACGGGTGGGGGTGGCCCGCGCGCTGGCCGGGGAGCCGGATCTGATCGTCCTGGACGAGCCGATCGCCTCACTGGACCTGAGCGTGCAGGCGCAGATCATGAACCTGCTGCGGCACCTGCAACGCGACCTCGGGTTGACCTACCTGTTCATCGCGCACGACCTGGCCGCCGTGGAGCACATGAGCGACCGGATCGCGGTGATGTACCTGGGCCGCATCGTGGAGACCGGCCCGCCGGAGCGGATCTACCGGCGGCCGGCGCACCCCTACACGGCGGCGCTGCTGTCGGCGGTGCCGGTGGCCGATCCGCCTGTCGAGCGGGCGCGCCGGCGCACCGTGCTCACCGGCGACATCCCCAGCCCGGTGGACCCGCCCGGCGGCTGCCGGTTCCGTACCCGCTGCCCGCGGGCCCGTGCCGAGTGCGCGGAGACCGACCCGGCGTTGGCCGAGGTGGGCCCCGACCAGCACGCCGCCTGCCTGTTCCCGCTGAACGTCGAGGCCGCCGATCCGGCGTAGGATCGACGGCGATGACCTTCACCACCCGGCCGACGCTGCGCGGCACGTTCGGCATGGTCTCCTCGACGCACTGGCTGGCCAGCCAGTCGGCGATGGGGGTGCTGGAGCGCGGCGGCAACGCCTTCGACGCCTCGGTCGCCGCCGGGTTCGTGCTGCACGTGGTCGAGCCGCACCTCAACGGCCCGGCCGGCGAGGTGCCGGCGATCGTCGCCACGGCCGGCGATCCCGCCCCCCGGGTGCTCTGCGGGCAGGGTCCGGCCCCGGCCGGCGCCACGATCGCGCACTTCCGGTCGCTCGGCCTGGACCTGGTGCCCGGCTCCGGCCCGCTGGCCGCGGTGGTGCCCGGCGCGGTGGACGCCTGGCTGCTGCTGTTGCGCGACCACGGCACCCGCTCCCTCGGCGAGGTGCTGGAGCCGGCGATCGGCTACGCCGCCGCCGGTCACCCGCTGGTCGGCGCCGCCGGGGCGACCGTCGAGCGGGTCCGGTCGCTGTTCACCGAGCACTGGCCGACCTCCGCGCGGCTCTGGCTGCGCGACGGCCGGTCGCCCGCGCCGGGGGAGATGGTCACCAACCCGGCGTACGCGCGCACGCTGCGCCGCCTCGTCGACGCCGGCCGGGCGGCCGGGGTGGACCGGGTGGCGCAGATCGAGGCGGCCCGGCGCGCCTGGCGGGAGGGGTTCGTCGCCGAGGCGGTCGACCGGTTCGCCCGCCTGCCGTTCCGGGACTCCAGCGGCCGCCCGCACGCCGGCGTGCTCACCGGCGCCGACCTGGCCGGCTGGTCCGCGAGCTGGGAGGCGCCGGTCACGCTCGACTGGCGCGGGCACACGGTGGCGAAGACCGGCTTCTGGGGCCAGGGGCCGGTGCTGCTGCAGGCGTTGGCGACGCTCGACGCGCTCGACGACCCGCGGGTGCTCGAACCGTCCACCGTGGACGGCGTCCACGCCCAGGCCGAGGCGCTGAAGCTAGCGTTCGCCGACCGGGAGGCGTGGTACGGCGACACCGACGTGCCGGGCGGGGCGCTGCTGTCGCCGGAGTACGCGCGGGCGCGGGCCGCGCTGATCGGCGACTCCGCGTCGACCGCGCTGCGCCCCGGCAGCCCGGCGGGTACGCCGCCCCGGCTCCCGGCGCACCTGCACGCCCACGCCGCCCGGCGCGCCGGTCCGCCGGATCCCACCACCGGCGAGCCGACCGTACGCGCGGACGGGGTGACCCGCGGCGACACCTGCCACGTCGACGTGGTCGACCGGTGGGGCAACATCATCTCCGCCACACCGAGCGGCGGTTGGCTGCAGAGTTCGCCCACCATTCCGGAGCTGGGCTTCCCGCTGGGCAGCCGATTGCAGATGTGCTGGCTGGAGGAGGGGCTCGCCTCGTCGCTGCGGCCGGGCCGGCGTCCGCGTACCACGTTGAGCCCGACGTTGGTGCTGCGCGACGGCGAGCCGGTGATGGCGTGCGGCACGCCCGGCGGCGACCAGCAGGACCAGTGGCAGTTGCTGTTCCTGCTGCGGCACCTGGCCGGCGGGCAGGAGTTGCAGGCGGCGATCGACGCGCCGGCCTGGCACACCACCAGCCTGCCGGCGTCGTTCTATCCGCGTGAGGTCGAACCGGGCGTGCTGGTGGTGGAGGACCGGATGGATCCGGACGTGCTGGCCGGGCTGCGGGCGCGGGGTCACACCGTCCGCCGCGCCGACCCGTGGAGCCTGGGCCGCCTCTGCGCGGTCACCCGGGACCCCCGTACCGGCGTCCTCTCCGCCGCCGCCAACCCCCGGGGCGCCCAGGGCTACGCCGCGGGCCGCTAGCCCCGCCCGGCGGTTACGATCTCGCGGTCGGTCACGGGGGAGGAGAGGTCATGGGGCTGTTTCGGCGGCGGGGACGGGAGCAGGCGCGGGGGCCGGTGATGGACCCGGCGTTCGGGGACCCGGTGGCGCGGGCGCTCGTCGACGCGCTGGACGCGCGGGACTGGCGAACCGCCCGGGACGTGCTGACCCCGGTCACCGACCCGGACGACCGCGCGTACCTGATGGAGGCCGCCGGTCGGGTCGACGGCGTGCAGGACTGGATCGGCGAGTGGGTCGCGGCGGAGCCGGACTCGACGCTGCCGGTGCTGGTGCGCGGCTGCCACGCGTTCTACTGGGCGTGGGAGGCACGCGGCAACAAGCGCGCGCAGCACACCGGCCAGGACCAGTTCCGGGAGTTCCACAAGCGGCTGCTGGTGGCGGAGAACCTGCTCGACGAGGTGGCGGACCGGGACCCCGACGACGTGACGTCCCGGGCCTGGCTGGTCGCCACCTCCCGGGCCCGCCAGGTCGACCGGGACGAGGCGGCGGCCCGCTTCGACGCGGTGGTCACCCGACACCCCGGGCACCAGGTGGCGCACGAGCACCGGTTGCAGTACCTGTGCCCGAAGTGGTTCGGCACCGAGGAGGCCATGTTCTCCCTGGCCCGGGCGGCGACCGCGAGCGCGCCGGAGGGCAGCATGCTGCCGGCGTTGACGGCCGCCGCGCACATCGAGAAGTGGCTGGAGCTGCCGGCCGAGCAGGACGACACGTACATCCGCTCGGACGAGGTGCGCGCCGAGTTGGTGGCCGCCGCCGAGCGGTCGGTCCTGCACCCGACGTTCCGGCCCGGCGCCGGGCTGGCACCGAGGGCCGGCCTGTTCGCGCTCGCCCTGGAGCTGGCGCACGAGTTCGACGCCGCCGCCCGGGTCTTCGACCTGCTCGGCGATCAGGTCAGCGAGTGGCCCTGGGGGTACGTGGGCGAGCCGGTGGCGGCGTTCGTCCGCTCCCGGGAGTGGGTGCGCGAGCACGTGTCCTGAGCGGTCAGCCGTCGATCCGGGTGATGTTGCGGATCTTGTTGGCGGCGTCCAGCGCCGCCACCTTGTACGCCTCGGCCAGCGTCGGGTAGTTGAACACGGCGTCGAGCAGGTAGTCGACGGTGCCGCCGCACCCCATCACGGCCTGCCCGATGTGGACGATCTCGGTGGCCCCGGTGCCGAAGACGTGCACCCCGAGCAGGCGTCCGTCCTCCGGCGAGACGAGCAACTTCAACATGCCGTACGAGTCGCCGACGATCTGCCCGCGGGCCAGCTCGCGGTAGCGGGCGATGCCCACCTCGAACGGGGTGGAGCTGTCGGTCAGCTCGTCCTCGGTCTTCCCGACGAAACTGATCTCCGGGATCGTGTAGATGCCGATCGGTTGCAGCTCCGGCATGGCCCGGGCCGGCTCCCCGCAGGCGTGCTGCGCGGCGAGGCGGCCCTGTTCCATCGAGGTGGAGGCGAGCGCCGGGAAGCCGATCACGTCGCCGACGGCGTAGATGTTCTCGACCGAGGTGCGGTAGTGGGCGTCGACCTGGATCCGGCCGCGGTGGTCGGCGGTGAGACCGGCCGCCTCCAGCGCCAGGTCGTCGGTCTGGCCCTGCCGGCCGGCGGAGTACATCACCGTGTCGGCGACGATCTTCTTACCGCTGCGCAGCACGCAGAGCGCGGCGGTGCGGTGCTTCTCCACCGAGGCGACCTCCTCGCCGAAGCGGAAGGTGACCGACAGGTCCCGCAGGTGGTACTTGAGCGACTCGACGATCTCCTCGTCGCAGAAGTCGAGCATCCGCTCGCGGCGCTCGACCACCGTCACCTTGGTGCCGAGCGCGGCGAACATCGACGCGTACTCCATGCCGATCACGCCGGCGCCGACCACCACCATGCTGCGCGGCACGGCCTGCAGGTTGATGACGCCGTCGGAGTCGACGATGGTCCGGTCGTCGAAGTCGACGCTGTCCGGGCGGGCCGGCCGGGTCCCGGCGGCGATGACCGCCTTGTCGAAGGTGACCCGGTCCTCCCGGCCGGAGCCGGCGTCGACCCAGACCGCGTGCGGGTCGGCGAACCGGCCGGTGCCGGTGATCATCGCGATCCGGTTGCGGGCCAACTGGTTGCGGATGACGTCCGTCTGCCGACTGATGACGTGCTCGGTGCGGGCGGCCAGGTCGGCGACGGTGATGTCCTCCTTGACCCGGTAGCTGCTGCCGTAGAGGTCGCGCTGGCTCAGCCCGGTGAGGTAGAGGACGGCCTCGCGCAGCGTCTTGGACGGCACGGTGCCGGTGTTGATGCACACCCCGCCGAGCATGTCGCGACGGTCCACGATGGCCACCCGTCGCCCCAGCTTGGCGGCGGCGACGGCCGCCTTCTGTCCACTCGGCCCGGATCCCAGCACCAGCAGGTCGTAGTCGTACACGAGGGCCAGCCTGGCAGGGTGTGCGCCCGGGCGCCAGTCGGGGAGACCCACGGAACGACCAAGATCGCTAGACTCTCCGCATGTCGGACACCACCGCGACCTGGCGCACCGTCGAGGACGAGGTGGTGCGCGGGCGGCAGCGCCTCGTCTTCGTCCGCGAGCAGGAGCACTACCTGTTGACCCCGCTCTGCGTCTACGCCGACGGCGTCGTCACCTGGCGGTGGGAGTCGACAGACGTCGACGGCCTCCGGGCCGCGTTCGACGACGGCACGCTGACCCTGGCCCCGCCCGAGGGCGCGACGGTCACCGTCATCGGCACCGCCGGCGGCTCGGCGCGGCTGACGTCCTGGCTGACACCCGACCTGGTGATCGGCGACCTCGCCGACGAGGTGGACCGGCTCAACGACCGGCCGGACTCCTCCGGGCGCTGCTGGGACGCGCTGATCGCGTACGCCGCCGAGCCGAGCCGCGCCAACCTGGAGATCGTCCGCGAGCGGTACTTCGCGGTGCCCGAGCACCGGCGGCGATACGTGCTCGGTGACATGGACCATGACGACGTGCCGGTGCGGATCCTGCTCGCGGAGACGGGGGAGACGATCCCGGCCCGGCGTCCGGACCACACCCTCACCGTGACCACCGAGACGCGGGAGTGGGCGGTCGACTACTTCCGCCGCAGCGAACGCGGCATCGCCGAGTCGCGCGAGCGGGACGTGCTGGACGGGCCGGAGGCCGCGACAAGGGTCCCGCTGCGGATCGGCGGCCACGTCTACCCGGGCGGCTGGCCGCAGCCGCCAGGCCCCGAGGTGTTGCAACTCGACTACCCGGCACCGGTCGTGCACGACGGCCGGGAGTATCCGAGCGTCATGCACGCCTACTGGGCCCTGTCCACCGACGACGCCGCCTGGCACGACCGCATCGCCGGCGTCGAGCGCGGCCTGGACGCCCGGGCTCTCGCCGAGCAGGCGCCCCGGCGGGACGGCTGGCCGGCCGTCCGGCTCGGGCTGATGGCCGCGCTCCTTCGGGACAAGTTCGCGCGGCATCCGGCGATGGCGCACCGGCTCCGGGAGACCGGGGACGCCCGGCTGCTCTACGGCGACTGGGGATCCCGGTACTGGAACTCGGCGGGCGCCAACTGGGTGGGGCGGCTGATGGAACTGGTGCGATCGGAGCAGGCGGCCCGGTGAACTCCGGTCACCGGCCCGACGAGGTGCCGGGCCGGTGACGCGGATCCGTGCGCTCAGCGGCCCTGGAGCCCCCGGACGGTGTCGCCGAACGTCCAGCCCTTCGACCCGTCCCAGTTGATCGACCAGGTCATCAGCCCCTTGATGCCGGGGACCGAGTTCCATGCCTGGCCGACCAGCGACGGGCCCATGTACCCGCCACCCGCGCCGGGCTGCGCCGGCAGGCCGGGGACCTGCTTGTCGTAGGGGACACGGATGGTGACGCCCTGGACGGTGAGCCCGTTGTTCAGACACTGCGTCTGCACCGTGAAGCCCTGCACCGTGCCGGCCGGGTACGAGTCGCCGGCGCAGCCGTACATCGAGCCGTTGTAGTACTGCATGTTCAGCCACCAGAGCCGGCCGTTGTCCGCGTACTTCTTGACGATCGGCAGGTAGGCGCCCCAGATCGAGCCGTAGGTGACGCTGCCGCCGGTGACGTACGCGGTCTCCGGCGCCATGGTGAGCCCGAAGCCGGCGGGCATCTGGGCCAGCACGCCGTCGATGATCCGGATCAGGTTGGCCTGCGACGGGGAGAGCTGGTTGATGTTCCCGCTGCCGGTCAGCCCGGTCTCGATGTCGATGTCGATGCCGTCGAAGTTGTACCGCCTGAGGATCGGCACCACGGTGGCGACGAACCGGTCGGCGACGGCGGCGGAGCTGAGGTCGATGCCGGCGGCGGCGCCACCGATGGAGAGCAGCACGGTGAGCCCGCCCGCCTTGGCCTGGCACACCTGCGCCGGGGTGGGGACCTTGACGCCGGCGTCCATGCCGTCCTCCCAGAGCACGGTGCCGTCGGCGCGGATGACCGGGAACGCGGCGGTGACCACGTTGTAGCCGTGCCCGGTGATCCGGGAGTCGGTGATCGGGATCCAGCCGAGGCCGGGGTGCACGCCGTTGGCCGCGCCGTCCCAGTTCTCCCAGTAGCCCTGGAGCACCTTGCCCGTCGGCCGGGAGCGCAGCGCGCAGGTCTCGCCGCCAGGTGCGGTAGGGCTGGGCGTGACGGTCGGCGTCGGGGTCGGGGTCCGGGTGGGGGTGGGGCTGGGTGTGGGGGAGGGCGGTCGGGTGGTCGGGCTCGGCGACGGCGTGCCGCCGGAGCAGGCGCCGAGGTCGGTCCAGAGCGCCGGCACGGCGGCCGGCGTCCAGCCCGCGCCGACCGGCGGGGTGTGCGTCACCAGCGCCTGGTAGAGCCGTCCGCCAAACGTGGCCCGGCTGCCGGCGGTCCAGGTGACTCCCTCGGCCCAGGCCGGCGCGTCGCAGGCGACCAGGGCGACCGCGCTGCCGGCGAGCGTGGCGCCGCCGGTCGCGGGCAGGGCCACGGTGGCGGCGAGCAGCGCGACGCCACCGAGCAGGGCGGTCATCGGACGTCCGAGTCGCATGTCATACCTCCTCGTCGATGCGCCGGAGGCTAGCAGTTAACTTTGTTAAATGTAAATGCGCAGTAGTCTGTCAGCACTTCGTTCAGGGCGTGAAAATGCGGGAAGGACGGCGGCGGACGTGGACGCCAGACGCACCACGGTGCGCGACATGCGCCGGGCCAACCGGTCGGTCCTGCTCACCCGGATCTGGCTGGACGGGCCGCTCAGCCGGCACGAGCTGGGCCAGTCCACCGCGCTGAGCCTGGCCAGCGTGAGCAACCTGGTCGGCGAGATGATCGCCGAGGGGCTGGTCGAGGAGGCCGGCTCGGTCGAGTCCGACGGCGGTCGCCCCCGGGTGCTGCTGCGCGTCGCGCCCGGCTGCGGCTACCTCGTCGGCGCCGACGTGGGCGAGACCCGGGTGCAGGTCGAGCTGTTCGACCTGAGCATGACCGCGCTGGCCAAGGCGGAGTACCCGATCGCCGCCGCCGAGCCCGATCCGACGCGCGTCGCCGCTCACCTGTTGCACGGGCTCGCCGCGGTGACCGAGCAGGCCGGCGTCGACCCGGGGGCGGTGCTCGGCTTCGGCGTCGCCGTCTCCGGCACCGTCGAGCACACCGCCGACGCCGTGGTGCACGCCCAGACCCTCGGCTGGGACGGCGTCCCGCTCGGCGCGATGCTGCGCGCCGGCACGGACGTCCCGGTGCACGTCGACAACGGCGCCAAGACGCTCGGGCAGGCCGAGATGTGGTTCGGCGCCGGCCGGGGCGCGCGGCACGCGGTGGTCGCCCTGGTCGGCTCCGGCGTCGGCGCCTGCGTGGTCGCCGGCGGCGTCGGCTACCGCGGCGCGCACAGCAGCGCCGGCGAGTGGGGCCACACCACGATCGTGTACGGGGGCCGGCGCTGCCGCTGCGGCAATCTCGGCTGCCTGGAGGCGTACGTCGGGGCGGAGGGGGTGCTGGACCGGTTCCGGCAGGCCAACCGGGGTCGACCGGCGGCCGGCGGGGACGAGGAGACCGCCTTCGGCGAGCTGCTGCGCGCCACCGGCCGGACCGCGGTGCGGGTGGTCGACGAGACGGTCGGCTACCTGGGCGCCGGGGTGGCCAACCTGGTCAACCTGTTCAACCCGGAACGGGTGGTGCTGGGCGGCTGGGCCGGGCTGGCCCTGGGCGAGCGGCACCTGCCGGCGATCCGCGAGGCGACCGCGCGGCACGCGCTGCGCCAGCCGTACGCGCAGACCTCGATCGAGCTGTGCCGGCTCGGACCGGACGCGGTCGCGATGGGCGCGGCCACCCTGCCGATGACCCGGCTGCTGCGCGACGGCGGCGTCCCCCGCGAACCCGGGGTCCGACCCGCGCCCGCGCGACGGCCGGGTCGCCGCTGAGCGGCGACCCGCCCGGTCGGCTCAGGACGGCAGCGTCCACTTCTGGTTGGCGCCGCCGGTGCAGCTCCACACCTGGGTCTTCGTCCCGTCGGCGGCGGTGTTGCCGGTGACGTCGAGACACTTGTTCGCCTGCGGGTTCACCAGGTCCCGCCCGGCGGTCCAGGTCCACTGCTGGGCGGCGCTGCCGTTGCAGGTCCACAACTGCACCCGGGTGCCGTCGGCGGTGCCCCCGCCGGCCACGTCCAGGCACTTGCCGAGCGCGCGCAGCGTGCCGTCGGCGGCCCGGGTCCAGCGCTGGTTGGTCCCGCCGGTGCAGGTCCAGATCTGCGCCGGCGTGCCGTCGGCGGTGGCGTTGTCGGTGACGTCGAGGCACTTGCCGCCGATGCCGGTGACCGGGCCGGTGGGCGCGGCCCCGCCGCCGGACGGGGTGCCGGACCAGGTGAACGTGGCGGTGGTGCGGGCCGGCAGCGAGTAGGTGAAGGACTGGCCGCCCCACACCACCTTCATCGACTGCGCCGACGTGCCGCCGTTGTGCGCGAGCAGCGCCTTGGAGCCGTCCGGGTTGCGGTAGGCGACGTTCGGCACGGTCGTGTCGGCGGTGGAGTCGATCCGGGTGGCGCCGGGCCGGACGAACTTGGTGAGGTGCCCGGTGGTGTAGTACTCGACGGTGTAGTCGACCTGGCCGGCCCGGGCGCCGCCCTCCTGCACGGTGATCAGGCCGGTGCAGGTGCCGCAGCCGCCGTTGTGCGGGCCCATGTTCTGGTTGACCGCGAGGCTCCACTTCACCACGCTGCGGCTCCAGTTCCGGGCGTAGCTGACGATGTCGGCCATGTCCTCGTTGTGCTGGTTGGTGATCCAGGTGCCGCCGGAGTGCTCGGTGCTGAACTGCGGCACCGCCGGATACTGGGCCCGCACCTGGCTGCCGACGGCCGGGTCGCCGAAGTAGCCGTGCCAGGCGATGCCGCCGAACAGCGGGTCGGTGCGTACCGCGCTGTCGGCCAGCAGGCCGGAGCCGATCGTGCCGTAGTCGCCGTAGTTCCAGTCGTGCACCAGCACCCTGGTGCTGAGGCCGGCGGCCCGCAACGCCGGGTAGACGAAGTTCTTGGTCAGCTCGGTGAGGCCGGAGGCGTTCCAGCTCATGCCCGGGTAGTCCATCGCGGTGGGGTTGCCGGACTGGCAGCAGTTCGGCTCGTTCTGCACCGACAGGTAGTCGACAGTGACGCCACGCGCCGCGTACGCCTGGATCGTCTTCACCAGATACTGCGCGTAGGTGGCGTAGTGCTCCCACTTCAGCCAGCCCATCTGGTCCATCCGGCCGTTGTCCTTCATCCAGCCGGGCGCGCTCCACGGCACCACCATCACCCGCAGCGCCGGGTTGAGCTGGCGGGCCTGCGCGGTGAGCAGCTCGACGTTCGTGTCGTAGCCGTTCGCGCCGAAGTCGGTGAGGTCGCAGCAGGTGTCGTCGAGGGAGACGTTTCCGGGGCGGGACAGGTCGGACGCGCCGATCGGGTTGCGCACGAACGACAGCCCGATCCCGTCGGTGGGGCTGAACAGCTTGCGCATCACCGCGTCCCGGGTGGCCGCGCTGACCGGACCGCCGCGCAGCAGGTACGCGGTGGTGTCGGTGATGGACGCGCCGGCGCCCTCGAACGGCTGGTAGCGGGTGTTCTCGTCGACGGTGATGGTGCGGGTGGCGCCGGGGCTGGTGGCGGCGAAGCTCAGCGGGCTCTGCTGTTGCAGCCCGCGGGTGACGGTCCGGCCGCCGGCGTCGGAGGTGGTGGTGAGCCAGACGTCGACGGTCTCGCCTGCGGCGTGGGCCGCGGTGGTGGGGACGAGGGCGCCGGCGGTGAGGCAGAGCGTCAGGGCGACGCGGCCGGCGTGGCGGGCAGCGGTGGTGGGGGACACGGATGCTCCTTCCTGATGGATTGACATCCGCGAATGAGCGAACCGTTGTTCCGGCCTTGTGTCAAGACATGAAAAAAAGGGGCGGCCGCCCGGGAGGGACTCCCGCGCGGCCGCCCCGAACGGTGGCCTCAGCCCTGCCCGCGCACCCGTCGCACGGTGTCGCGGTACCACAACGCGCTGCGCTTCGGGGTGCGGCGCTGCGAGTCGTAGTCCACCCGCACGATGCCGAAGCGCTTGTCGTAGCCGTACGCCCACTCGAAGTTGTCCAGCAGCGACCAGGCGAAGTAACCACGGATGTCCGCGCCCGCCTGCCGGGCCCGGGCCACTGCCCGCAGGTGCTCGGTCAGGTAGGACACCCGGTCGTCGTCGGCCACGAACCCGTCGGCGTCGGGCTTGTCGTCGAACGCCGCGCCGTTCTCGGTGATCACCATCGGCACGCCCGGGTAGTCCCGGTGCAGCCGGACCAGCAGGTCGGTGAAGGACTCCGGCACGATCTCCCAGTCCATCGCGGTGCGCGGCAGGTCCCGGCGGACCACCCGGCGCACCGGCCTGCCGTCGTCGTCGCGCTCGCGGCCCTGCTCGTCCACCCCGGAGTGCACCTGCCCGAAGTAGTAGTTCACGCCCAGCACGTCGATGGGCGTGGCGATGACGTCCAGATCCCCGTCCTCGACCGGGATGCGCACCCCCTCGGCCGCCAGGTCGTCGATCACGTCCTGCGGGTACGACCCGCGCAGCACCGGGTCCAGGTAGAGCCGGTTGCCCAGCCCGTCCGCGGCCCGCGCCGCGTCCCGGTCCGCCGCGCTGTCGGTGGCCGGGTCGGCGGTGGACAGGTTCACCGTCAGGCCCAGCTCGATCGGCGACTGCGCCGCCGCCCGCAGCCGCTGCGTGGCCAGCCCGTGCCCGAGCAGCAGGTGGTGCGCGGCGGCGATGCCGTCGCCCAGGTTCCGCCGGCCCGGGGCGTGGTCGCCGTACGCGTAGCCGAGCATCGCCGAGCACCACGGCTCGTTCAGCGTGGTCCAGGTGCGTACCCGGTCGCCGAGCGCGCCGAAGACCAGCTCCGCGTAGTCGGCGAAGCGGTACGCGGTGTCCCGGTTCGGCCAGCCCCCCGCGTCCTCCAGCTCCTGCGGCAGGTCCCAGTGGTAGAGCGTCACCCACGGGTCGACGCCCCGGCCGAGCAGCTCGTCCACCAGCCGGTCGTAGAAGGCCAGCCCGGCGGCGTTGGCCGGCCCGCGCCCGCCCGGCTGCACCCGGGGCCACGCCACCGAGAACCGGTAGGTGTCCAGCCCCAGGTCGGCGATGAGTGCCACGTCCTGCGGCATCCGGTGGTAGTGGTCGCAGGCCACGTCGCCGTGGTCGCCGTTCGCCACCGCGCCGGGGACCCGGCAGAAGGTGTCCCAGATCGACGGGGTGCGGCCGTCCTCGGCCGCCGCGCCCTCGATCTGGTACGACGACGTCGCCACCCCCCACCGGAAGGTCGGCGGCAGCGTGTCGATCGGGTCGGCCTGATCGACGCTCGGGCGGTTGAGGTCGGTGTCCATGGTTCTCCTCGCGGTAGCGGTGGGCTCGGACTTCTCAGCGGGGCAGCGGGGCCACGGCCGGGTGCAGCCAGCACGCGACGGCCCGGGTCGGATCGGCGACGCCGGGCGGCCCCAGCACCGGAAGCCGTTCGTCGCACGGGTCGAACGCCTTCGGGCAGCGCGGGTGGAACGCGCAGCCGGCCGGCATGGCGCGCAGGTCCGGCGGGGAGCCGGGGATGCCGGTCAGCTCGCGGCGCGGGCCGCGCAGCGCCGGGAAGGAGTGCAGCAACCCCTCGGTGTACGGGTGCAGCGGCTCGGCGTACAGCCGGGCGGCCGGCGCCTCCTCCACGATCCGACCGCCGTACATGATGGCGATCCGGTCGGAGAACTCCACCAGCAGCGACAGGTCGTGGGTGATGAACAGCACCGCGAAGCCGAGGCGTTCCCGCAGCTCGGCGAGCTGGCCGAGGATCTGCCGCTGCATCACCACGTCCAGCGCGGTGGTCGGCTCGTCCATGATCACGAGCTGCGGCTCCAGCGCCAGCGCCATGGCGATCATGACGCGTTGCCGCATGCCGCCGGAGAGCTGGTGCGGATAGCTGTCCAGCCGGTCGGCGGCGATGCCCACCAGGCGCAGCAGGTCCCGTGCGCGAGCCAGCCGGCCCGCCGCGGTGCTCCTCGGCTCGTGCGCCTTGATCACGTCGAGGAGCTGGGTGGAGACCTTGTGCACCGGGTTGAGCGAGTTCATCGCGCCCTGGAAGACGATCGACGTCTCCGCCCACCGGAACGCGCGCAGCCGGGCCGGGCTGAGCGTCAGCACGTCCACCGGCGGCCCGTCGGCCGGGTGGTAGATCACCTGGCCGCCGCTGACCACGCCGGGCGGGGGCAGCAGCCGGGTCAGCCCGTACGCCAGGGTGGACTTGCCGCTGCCGCTCTCCCCGGCCAGGCCGAGCACCTCGCCGCGGTGCAGCGTCAGGTCGACGTCGCGCACCGCGTGCACCGCGTCCGCGCCGACGCCGTAGTCGACGCACAGCCCACGGATCTCCAAGACCTTGCCGTTCATGGTGTGACGTCCTCTCGGATCTCCGCCTTCTGCATCGGCACGGGGGCCGGGTTCGGGGCCAGCACCGGGGTGAAGCCGACGCGCATCCGCACGGTGCGGCCGTCGGCGGTGCGGATCCGGGTCCGGCCGCCGGTGCGCAGCCGGGGGCTGACGAACTCGTCGATGCCGAAGTTGATCAGCGCGAGCGCGGTGCCGAGCAGCGCGATGGCCAGCCCGGCCGGCACGAACCACCACCAGGCGCCCTGCGCGAGCGCCTGCTGGCCCTGCGCCCAGAACAGGATGGTGCCCCAGTTCCACGAGCTGACCGACGAGATGCCGATGAACGCCAGGGTGATCTCCGACATCACCGCGAAGATGACCGTGCCGACGAAACCGGACGCGATGATCGCGGTGAGGTTCGGCAGGATCTCGAACCCGATGATCCGCCAGGTCCGCTCGCCGGTGGCCCGGGCCGCCTCCACGTAGTCGCGGCGGCGCAACGACAGCGTCTGCGCGCGCAGCACCCGGGCGCCCCAGGCCCACGAGGTGAGCCCGATGATCAGCGCGACCAGCAGGTCGCCGGCCTGGTCGACGAGCGACGCCACGATGATGATCAGCGGCAGCGCGGGGATCACCAGGAACACGTTGGACAGCGCGGACAGGCTCTCGTCGGCCGCGCCGCCCAGGTAGCCGGCGGTGACGCCGATCAGGATGGACAGGACGGTGGCCAGCACGCCGGCGATCAGCCCCACCACCATCACGCTGCGCGCGCCGACCAGGATCTGGCTGAAGATGTCCTGCCCGAGGTGGGTGGTGCCGAACCAGTGCCGGGACGACGGCGCCTGGAGCACGTCGGCGCCACGCGCGTCGGGGTCGTACGGCGCGATCCACGGGCCGATCACCGCCAGCAGCGCGTACACGCCGAGGACGACCAGCCCGGTCGCGGCCTTGGCGTTGGCGACGAAGCGGAACCGGCGACGGCGCGCCCTGGCCGACGGCTGCGCCATCGCGCCCTGGCCGGGGATGACCTGCTCGATGCTGGACGGGGAGAGTGTCATCGCTCAGCTCTTTCGGGTCCGCGGGTCGAGGAGCAGGTAGGCGACGTCGGCGAGCAGATTCGCCACCAGCACCGAGATCGTGATGATCAGGAAGATGCCCTGCATCAGCGGGTAGTCCTTGCTGCCGACCGCCTGGAAGAGCTGGAACCCCAGGCCCGGATAGGAGAAGACGATCTCCACCAGCAGCGTGCCGCCGACGATGAAGCCCAGCGACAGCGCGAAGCCCGAGACGTTGGGCAGCAACGCGTTGCGGGCGGCGTAGCTGAGCGCCACCCGGCGCTCGGAGAGCCCCTTGGCGTGCGCGACGGTGATGTAGTCCTCGCTGGAGACGGTCACCATCATGTTGCGCATGCTGAGGATCCAGCCGCTCATCGAGGACACCAGGATGGTCGCCGCCGGCAGGATGCTGTGCTGCAACGCGCTCGGGATGAAGTACGCGTCGAACGCCGGCACCAGCCCCGGCTCGTAGCCGCCCGAGGACGGGAAGAAGCTGCCCGGCCCGGCGAACAACGCGATCGCCACCAGACCCAGCCAGAAGTAGGGGATCGAGGAGAGGAACGTGGTGGCCGGCAGCAGCCCGTCGATCCACGACCCGCGCCGCCAGCCCGCGCCGACACCGAGCGCGGTGCCGAGCAGGAAGCTGACGATCGTGGTGACGCCGA
The DNA here is from genome assembly GCF_044455315.1 of Micromonospora sp. NPDC051300. Lineage (NCBI taxonomy): Bacteria > Bacillati > Actinomycetota > Actinomycetes > Micromonosporales > Micromonosporaceae > Micromonospora > Micromonospora sp. NPDC051300. The sequence continues at coordinate 240,033 of NZ_JBITEP010000005.1, forward strand.
CCAGGCCGACGGTCCACGGCAGGCTGTTGCCGATCACCTCGGACACCGGGGCCGGGAAGAACGTGAACGACAGCCCCAGGTCGCCGTGCAGGAGCTGACCCCAGTAGGCGACGTACTGCTCCCACAGGTTGCGATCGGAGTCCAGCCCGAACAGCACCCGCAGCGACGCGATCGCGTCGGCGCTGATCCGGCCCTGGTTGCGCGAGATCAGCGACTGCACCGGGTCGCCCGGCACGATCCGCGGGATGAAGAAGTTGAGCGTGATCGCCGCCCACGCGGTGAACAGGTAGAACGCCACCCGTTGCAGCAGGAACCTCATCGGGTCGCCTCCTGTCCGGCGGTGGCGCCGGCCGTCGGGGTCGCCGTGGCGGTTCCGGTCTTCTCGGCCGCGACGGTGTCCGGGTCGAACAGCCAGCACGCCGCCCAGTGCCCGGGCCGGTCCTCGACCGGGATCGGCGGCGGCAGCTCGGTCGTGCACCGGGGCATGGCGTGCGGGCAGCGCGGGTGGAACCGGCAGCCGGCCGGCGGGCGGATCAGGCTCGGCGGCTCGCCCTGCCCGCGCTCGGTCGCCGCTCCGGCGTCCGCGCCGGCGCCGGCGATGCGGTCCGGGTCCGGCGCCGAGTCGGTCAACAACCGGGTGTACGGGTGCGCCGGCCGCTGGGTGACCGTCTCGCTGTCGCCGCCCTCGACCATCCGGCCGGCGTACATGACGATCGTCTCGTCGGCGAAGTAGCGGGCCGAGGCGATGTCGTGGGTGATGTAGAGGATCGCCAGGTTCAGCCGGTCCTTGAGGTCCTGGAGCAGGTTGAGCACGCCGAGGCGGATCGAGACGTCGAGCATCGACACCGGCTCGTCGGCGAGCAGCACCTCCGGGTCGGCGCCGAGCGCCCGCGCGATGGCGACGCGCTGGCGCTGGCCGCCGGACAGCTCGTGCGGGAACGCGTCGAGGTAGCGCTCCGGCGGGGTGAGGCTGACCCGGGTGAGCAGGTCGGCCAGCGCCCGCTCCAGCCCGTCCGGGCCGGATCCGGCGTTGCCGTGGATGCGCAGCGACCGGGTGAGGTGGTAGCGGACCGTGTGCACCGGGTTCAGCGAGGCGAACGGGTCCTGGAGGATCAACTGCACCCGGCGCACGTACGCCCGGAAGCGGCGGCCGCCGCGCACCCGGGTCGAGGCGCCGTGCAGCCGGATGTCGCCGCCGGTGCGCGGGTAGAGCTGGGCCAGCAGCCGGGCCACCGTGGACTTGCCGGAGCCGGACTCGCCGACGAGCGCGGTCACCCGGCCGCGGCGCAGCGCGATCGAGACGTCGTCGACGGCGTGCACCACCGCCGGGGTGCGGGAGAGGAGGTCGCGCAGCCGCCGGCGGACCGGGAAGTGCTTGGTCAGGCCGACGGCCTCCAGCACCACCTCGTCGGCCGGCGCCGGGGCGCTCTCGGTCGTCGTCATGCCGAATTCCTGTCTGGGGTTGCCGGGGGTGAGGGCGGGGTCCGCCGCCCCGGCCGGCGGTCGTGCCGGCCGGGGCGGCGACGCCGGGTCAGCCGGCGGTCGGCTTGAGGTGCAGCACCACGTCCACCGCGTTGGGCTGGGTGGGCTGCAGCGCGCCGTACGGGTTCGAGTCGTCCGGCCAGCCGGTCCAGTTCTTCGCGCTGTACGCGCCGCCGATGTTGTCCGCGCCGACCGGGATCATCGGCGTCTGCTCGACGAAGATCTTCTGCAGCGTGGCGAGCGCGGTGGTGCGGGTGGCGTCGTCGGTCGCGTTGGCGTACGAGACCAGCGCGTCGGTCGCCGCCTTGTCGTCGAACCGGCCGAAGTTGCCGGCCGGCGACGCGGTGCCGATCGGCTTGAGCACCCGACCGTCCATGATCGTCCGGTAGATGTCGTACGGCGTGGCGCCGCTCTCGGTCCACCGGAAGGTGGCGTCGAAGTTGCCCTGCTCCACGTTGCGGAACCAGGCGTCCTGGTTGGCCTTGTCGATGGTCGCCGCGATGCCGATCTTCGACAGGTTGTCCTTCACGATCTCCAGGCTGGTCTGGTAGTCGGACCAGCCGGCCGGGTCGGTCAGCTTGATCGTCACCGGCTTGCCGGTCTTGTCCTTGAGCGTGGTGCCGTCGAGCTTGTAGCCCGCGCCGGTGAGCAGCGCCTTGGCGCCCTCGACGTCGACCTTGTGCTCCTGCCCCTTGTACTCCGCCGCGATGAACGAGTCACCGGCCGGGCTGGGCAGGCCGGTCACGCTCTTGACCTCGGGGTGGAAGTAGGCCGCCTCGGCGGTGGTGAAGATGTCCGACCTGTCGACGACCATGTTCATCGCCTTGCGCAGCGTCGGGTCGTCGAACGGCTTCTTCGTGGTGTTCAGGTAGAGGCCGTGGATGCCCAGCACCGGCGGCGCCCACACCTTGTGGTTCTTCTGGTCCTTGGCCACGAACACGGTCTGGTAGTTGGGGATGAAGACGAAGCTCCACTCCGACTCGCCGTTGGCCAGCGCCGTCGTCTGCGCGCTGTTGTCGGTGTACGAGGTGAAGCGCAGCTCCTTCACCTTCGGCGCGTCCTGCCAGTAGCCGCCGTCGCGCACGGTCAGCGTGGTGGTCGCCGGGGTGAACGACTTGAGCGTGTAGGGGCCGCTGCCGACCGGCTGCTTCACCGGGTCGGTGGTCGGGTCGGCGATCTTCTCCCACAGGTGCTTCGGCACGATCGGCACCCGCCACAGCACCTTCTGCTGGTTGACGAACTGCGGGCTGGACATGGTGATGGTGACGTCGTTGCCGCTCGCGGTCGCGTCGGTGTACGGCACGCCCTGGTCGTTGAGCGCGGGGAACTTCTTGACCAGGTTGTAGGTGAACGCGACGTCCTCGGCGGTCACCTTCTGCCCGTCGGACCAGGTGGCGTTGTCGCGGATGGTCACCTTGACCGACTTGTAGTCCGCCGACCACTCGGCCTTGGTGGCCAGCCACGGCTTGAACGGCTCGGCCGGCTTGACCGGGTTCCACATCATCAGCGGCTCGTAGATCTGCCACCGGTAGCCCAGCGACGCGGCGGCCGAGGTGGTGAGGAACGGGTTGTTGTTCTCCGCCTGCGGGCCGTTGGGCATGCCGACGTTCAGCACGGTCGCGGCCTGGCCGCTCTTCTTGTTCGCGTTCGGGCTGTCGCCGCAGGCGGCGACCGTGGTGGTGACCATCGCGCCGGCCAGCGCGACGGCGAGGAGTTGCCTTCTTCTCATGGAGGTCTCCCTCGGTGGTCCCGCGTGTCCTCGGGCGGGATGTGGTGGATGGAGGGTGTGCGGTGGTGCCACCGACGGGCGGGCTGCCCGCCGGCGTGGTCGCCGGTGCGGCGGGAGAGGGCTCAGGTGACGTGGGTGGAGGCGCGGGCGGCGAATCCGGTCGGGATGACGGTCGGGGTGTCGGGCAGCGGTGTTCCGGTCAGGTGGGCGATGAGCAGCCGGGCGGCGGCCGCGCCCATCTCCCGCAGCGGTTGGCGCACCGAGCTGAGCGGTGGATGGGTGTGCCCGGCCAGCGGCAGGTCGTCGAAGCCGACCACCGCCACGTCCTGCGGGACGCGTCGGCCGGCGTCGCGCAGCGCCTGGAGCGCCCCGGCGGCGGAGAGGTCGTTGTGCGCGAAGACCGCGTCGAACGGCACGCCGTCGGCGAGCAGCCGGCGGACCGCCGCGCGCCCGCACTCGAACGTGAAGTCGCCCTCCACCACCCGCTCCGGCGGGATGGGTACGCCCGCGTCGGCGTACCCGCCGGCGAATCCGGCGAGCCGCTCCCGGGTGCAGCCGAACCGGCGCAGCCCGGTGATGACCAGCGGCCGGCGGCGGCCGAGGGAGAGCAGGTGCGCGGCGGCGGCCCGGGCGCCGTCCTCGTTCGTGGTCCGCACCGACGGGAAGCCCGGCTGGTGGCCGCGGTCGTCGATGAGGATCACCGGCAGGCCGCGCCGGTGCAGCCCGGTGATGTAGTCCAGGGTGCCCTCGGGCTCGACCACGAGCAGGCCGTCGAAGGACTTGGCGGAGACCTGGGAGGCGAACCGCCGCATCGACTCGTCGCCGTGGGTGCAGGTGAACAGCAGCATGCCGTAGCCCTCGGCCTCGACCGCGTCGGCCGCGCCCTGCAACACCTCACCCATCCAGGGCCAGGTCAGCGCCGGCACCAGCATGCCGACCACCCGGGTCCGCCCGCGGGCCAGCCCGACCGCGCGGGCGCTCGGCACGTAGCCCAGGTCGCTGATCACGGCGCGGACCCGGTCGGCGGTGCGGATGTGCACCTCGCCCTTGCCGTTGAGCACGCGCGAGACGGTCGTCTTGCTCACCCCGGCCCGGGTGGCGACGTCGGCGATGGTGATCGGCACGTGACGCTCCCGGGTCGCAGGGATGAGGGGGACGTTTCGGAACCGGTTGCGGTAGCGGTTCCGTGGCAGTCAACCGAAGTGGCGCCGGTCACGTCAATAACGGGCCGGTAACAAAACATGCCTAAGTTCGACCCTTGAAAAAAGCGGCCGGGCAGCGGAAGTGGCCATCAAGCCGGTGAGCAGCGTCGATGCGGCGCGATCCGGGCCTTCCGATGTGGACGGCCGTCAGGTCCGCGCGTACACGTCTCCGGCGTTCGCCTCGTGCGGCAGCGCGTCCAGACATGCCGCCACCGCGCCCGCCGGCCCCCAGTCGGGCAGCGCGAACGTCGTCTCGTCGCCGAGCGCCACGGTGAACGCGGTGAAACCGAGCGTGGTCAGCCGCCGCAGGCAGTGCCCGGCCAGGTCCCGGGCGATCGTGGTGAACTCGAACGACAGCGCCGGCACCGGGCGGCTCAATCCGGCCAGCACGGCGTCCTCGTAGCCCTCCACGTCGATCTTCACGAACGCCGGCGGGCCGTACGCCTCGACGAGCGCGTCCAGCGTGGTGCCCGCCACCTCGATCTCGTCGTCCCAGGTCTCGCCCTCCCAGCCGGCGGCCCGGTCGGCGGCCCGGACGAAGCCGGGGGAGGCGGTGGAGACGGTCGGGTTGGCGGAGTTCACGTGCAGCCGCACCGGCGCGGGAGACCGGCCGCAGGCCGCCTCCACCACCGTCACCATGTCGTCGCCGGCGTGCAGGGCGCGCAGCACCCGCGCGCAGAGCGGCTGCGGCTCCACCGCGACCACCCGGGCGCCGAGTCGGCGGAAGCTGGCCAGCCGGTCACCGACGTGCGCGCCGACGTCGAGGACCAGGTCGCCGGCGCGCACCAGCGGCGCGTAGAACGCGTCGAGAGCCGCCCCGCGCGCCGGGTCGCCGTGGTAGAAGTCCAGCGACCGGCGCAGGCCGGCCATCGCGGGGTCCGCCTTGAGCGCCTCGATCACACCCTCCCGACCGCCCACCTCACCGACGGTAGTCATCAGTCACCCGATGTGAGCGGCGTTCCGACTTTCCGCCACCCCACTATCCTCCTAGGATGCTTTACGCGGTGTGGCCAGGCGCCGCGCGCCGGCCCAAGGAAGACTGCGTGGATCATCGACATCGCCCGCCGGGCGCCGCTCACTCCGGCCGAGCGGCAGCTCAGGGAGCCGGCGGCTGTCGCCTGTAACGCTGAGACCAGCCGGACCCGCGGCCCGGCTGGCCAGCGGTCGGCCGGCGTCCGCGTGGCCTGTCGAGCTGAGAGCGGAAGCGACTCGGCCCCGGCCCGTCCGGCCGGCGTTGATCGTCCGAATCGCCTCGTGGCCCATGCCGCGCCGGGCGGCGGAGCCGAGTCGTCCTTGCGCTCAGCTCGACAGGCGCCGGACAGCGGTCTCGCCGGATGGCCCGCCGGGTCAGGGGGTCTCGACGACCTCCTGGCCGAGCGGCCAGAGCGCGGCCGGGACCAGCTTGAAGTTGGCCACCCCGAACGGGATGCCGATGATCGTCACGCAGAGCGCGAGCCCGGCGAGGATGTGCGACAGGGCCAGCCACCAGCCGGCCACCAGCACCCAGAGCACGTTCGCCAGACCCGACGGCACCCCGGCGCCCGGCTTCGGCACCAGCGTGCGGCCGAACGGCCAGAGCGCGTACGAGGCGAGGCGCAGCGAGGCCACGCCGAACGGGACGGTGACGACGAGGACGAAGCAGATCAGGGCGGCCACGCCGTAGCCCAGGGCCAGGACGAGGCCACCGCCGAAGACGAGCCACAGCAGGTTCAGCAGGAAGCGGATCACCACTCCATGGTGCCCGCCGCCGGCAACCGGCCCGAACCTTCGACGGATCGGGTTACCGTCGGGCTGCGGCCCGGTCGGCCGCGCGGAGAGGAGCACGCCGTCATGGAACCCTCGACCGAGGGCGTCACCCGCACCGAGTTGCAACGCGCCCACGCCGAGGTGCCCGGCCGCCTGATCGTGCAGACCCTGTTCCGGATTCCGGTCGGCCACGAGTCGGGACGGCACAGCCACCCCGGCGAGGAGGTCGGCTACCTGATCCAGGGCGACATCGTGATGGAGTTCGACGACCGGCCCGCGCTCGCCGTGGCGGGCGGGGAGCCGTTCCTGATCCCGCCGGGCGTCGTGCACAACGCGCGCAACGTCGGCGACGTCGAGACCCGGATGCTCTCGTCGTACTTCGTGGATGACAGCCGGCCCCTGGTTACCCCACACTGACCCCCGGCCGGTCCGGCGTCAGCAGGGCCGCCACGGCGTCGGCGGTGTCCGGATGCGCAGCGAGCAGCGGCGAGCCGCCGCCGGCCGGCAGGCCGGGCCCGGCGGGGGAGCGCCACGACGCGTCGCAGCCGAGCAGCGCGGCCACCGCGTCCAGCGCGTCCGGGTGGGCGGCCAGCATGTCGGCCAGCGGGCCCGTCCCGACCAGTGTCGGCGTGAGCGTCGACGTGTCGGGTGCGGCGGCCCACGGCGGTGTCCAGTCGTCCAGGGCGGCCAGCGTGGCCGGGAAGGTGCGTTCCGCCTCGCGGACCAGCAGTGGCACCAGCTCCGGGCCGTGCTCGCGCAGCGTGGTGATCAGGGTGGGCAGCCAGGGCAGCAGCACCGGGTCGGGCAGCCCGGCGAACGCGGCGGACATGGTCTCGACCACGAACGGCGCCAGGCCCGGCACCGGGTCGAGGGCGTGCACGAACCCGGAGAGGTAGTGCGGGAACGCCGGCACCACGAGCGGGTTGGCCAGCAGTTCGGCGCAGCGTTCGCGCAGCAGCGCCAGTGGCAGCAGGCCGAGCTGGTGGCGGGCGGCCCAGAGCAGCGCCAGCTTTGCCGGCGCCTCGGGATGGGCCTGGGCGACGGCCAGTTCGAGCTGTGACCGGTCGCAGCCCAGCGACAGCGCGAGGCTCTCCATGCTGAACAGGAAGCCGAGCATCGCGCCGACCTGGCGTACACCTGTCGCCTCGTCGACGAACGCGGTGGGCAGCAGCGTGCAGTAGTGGGCGTAGCCGGTGGTCACGAACGCCTGGCACCACGCGGGCAGCGCCGGCGCGGTGGTGCGGTGGTGGGCGAGCAGCCGGCGGATGCGGCGCAGCACCTCCGGCGCGTCGTCGACGGTGCGTTCGGCGGCGAGCAGTTCCACCGCCCGCGCGCCGAGTTCGTCGACCAGGCGGGGACTGTCGAGCAGCCGGACGGCGTCCTCGACGGCGGCGAGCGCGCGGGCGGCGGTCGCGTCCGGGCCGCGGACCGCGCGGCGTAGCCGCTGCTCCAGCACCTGTTCGACGGTGACGCCCTCGTAGCCCAGCTCGATCAGGGCGCGCTGGTTGCGGCCGAGGGCGAGGTCCCAGCTCTCCTGGGTGGAGCGGTGGCCGAGGCGGCGCTCGCCCATGATCGGGCGGACCGCGTCGGCGGGCAGCAGGTGGCGCAGCATCCAGAGCAGGTCGGAGCAGGGCGCCAGCGCCGGCTCGGCGCGCAGGTCGAGCAGCGCGCGCTGCACGGTACGCCGTTCCAGGTCGAGGCCGAGCGGGGCGAGCCGGTCGAGGACGTCGCGGGCCAGGGGCGGCAGGGAGTCGTAGCCGACCTGGCCGATCCGGTCGCCGCCGAGCAGGATCTCGCAGAGCCGGCGCACGTCGCGGCGGCCGGGCACCACGTCCTTCTCGATGCAGGTGACCGCGGCGTCGGCGAAGTCGTACGGCGTGGGCCGGGCGCGGTTGCGAAGGTTGGCCAGCAGGATCGAGGTCTCGAAGACGGCGATCGCGTCGGCGGTGCTGGCCAGGTAGCCGTTGCGGCGGGCGAGCCGGACGATGTCGACGCACCAGCCGCGCAGCTCCGCCTCGTCGAGCCCGTCGAGCGGGGGCGGTGCGGCCAGGAAACCGGTGAGTCGGTCGGTGCTCGCGTCCGGAGCGGCGCTCGCCGGCGTGGCGCGGGCGCGCCGGCCCTTCTTGCCGGTCTGCTGCCCGGCCAGCCGGTACGGGGTGAGCCGGGTGCGGCCGAGCGCGGCGGTCCAGTTGGCGGCGGCGATGGAGACGGCGCCGGGGGCGAGGCCGAACTGGGCCTCGATGGCGGAGTGGCTGGACGGGATGAGGCCGTAGCGCCAGCGGGTGCCGGTGCGGGGGCTGATCGGGAAGTCCGGTGCGGTGGAGTCGAGGCCGAACTGTTCGACGTGGCTGGCGGCGTGGAACGCGCCGCAGACGTGGAGGCAGTCGGCCGGGTCGACGCCGGTGGCGGCGAGGTGCTGGCGCATCCGCGTCCACATGTGGCGTTCGCGGTCGGCGTCGCGGTCGTCGGCCGCGTCCCGGGCCGGCCGCAGCCGGCGGAACAGGCTGCCGATCAGCACCATGACCTGCCGGTAGGTGTCGTAGTCGGCCTCGGCGAGGGGGCGTTCCACGTACTGCTCCCACCACTCCGACCAGTGCCGCACCTTGCCGTGGTGCAGCAGGTACGACTCCAGTTCGGCGAACCGGGGGCGCAGGTCGCCGATCTCCACCCCGATGGCGTCGCCGTGCAGGGCGCCGTCCTCGTCGGTGGCCGGCGTCGGGTCGGGACCGGTCGGCCGGTCGTCGCGCGGGGTCCACTGGTAGACGTGGTCGGTGGAGCGGTCCACCAACACCAGCTCGACGCCCGGGGTGTCCAGCGCGTACGCGATGGCCTGGTATTCCGCGGAGGCCTCGGTGACCGGTGCGACGACGCTCAGCGGGCTCCACTCGGCGGGGAAACCGTCGAGTTCGGTGGCGAACGCCTGCACGGCCACCGGCAGGCGGCAGTTGCGCAGTTCGTCGAGGAGGGGGCGCAGGTCCTCGCAGAGTTCCAGGTAGATGACCTTGGGTGGGCGGGCGCGCAGCCGCCGCACCATGGCCAGCGCGGACGCGGGGGAGTGGTGGCAGACCGGGAAGATCTCCAGCCGTTCGCCGAGTGCCCGGTCGACGTCGTCGACCATGCCGGCGAGGATCCCGGCGAGCGCGTCGGGGGAGTCGGCGAACGTGGCGGCGGCGTCGGTGAGCTGTTCGCGCAGCGCGCCGAAGAGGCCGGTCGGTGCGGGGGCGGTCACGACAGGGACGCGATCGCCTGGCGGCCGCCGTCGAGGAAGCCGTCCCAGTCGCCGCCGTCGGCCTTGGCGCGCGGCTCCACCACGCCGTGCAGGTATTTGTTGAGGATGGCCAGGTCCTCCGGGCTGCGTCGGGCCAGCGAGCCGACCAGCGAGCCGGCGAGGGTCTGCGCGCGCAGGGTGCGGTCGCCGAAGAACTGGCTGTGCAGGACCGCGTCCTCCAGCACGCCGATCTGCTCGGCGGTGGACAGCGCCGACTCCAGCTTCTCGTCGTCACTGGTGGCGGCGGACGCGGCGGCGCGCAGGTCGGCGAAGCTCTGCAGCAGGATGTCGAGCAGGGTGGGGGGCACCTCCAGCTCGATACGGTGCCGGCGCAGCAGCTCCTCGGTGCGGAAGCGGACGATCTCGGCCTCGCTGCGCTTGTTGGTGACGACCGGGATGCGGACGAAGTTGAACCGCCGCTTGAGCGCCGAGGACAGGTCGTTGACACCGCGGTCGCGGCTGTTGGCGGTGGCGATGATCGAGAAGCCGGGCTGGGCGAAGACGATGTTGTCGTCGTTCAGCTCCGGGATGGAGACGTACTTCTCGGACAGGATCGAGATGAGCGCGTCCTGCACGTCGCTGGTGGAGCGGGTCAGCTCCTCGAAGCGGCCGATGACGCCCTGTTCCATCGCGGTCATGATCGGCGAGGGGATCATCGACTCGCGGGACTGGCCGCGGGCGATGACCATGGAGACGTTCCAGGAGTATTTGATGTGGTCCTCGGTGGTGCCGGCGGTGCCCTGCACGACGAGGGTGGAGTTGCCGCAGATCGCGGCGGAGAGCAGCTCGGCGAGCCAGCTCTTGCCGGTGCCGGGGTCGCCGATGAGCAGCAGGCCCCGGTCGGAGGCGAGGGTGACGATGCTGCGTTCGACGAAGCTGCGGTCGCCGAACCACTTCTGCGGGATCTCCCGGTCGAGGCCGTCGGCGCGCTCGGAGCCGAGCACGAACAGCCGGACCATGCGCGGGCTCAGGCGCCAGGAGAACGGCTTCGGCCCGGTGTCGACCGACTCGAGGTAGGCCAGCTCGTCGGCGTACTTGACCTCGGCGGGGGCGCGGAGCATGTCGGACATCAGGGGTGCTCTCCTAGGTGAGGAAGTTCTTCAGCTCGGCGACGAGCTTGCGGATGTGGCCGGAGATGACGGGCGTGCCGAGGTCCTTGAACCGCTGCCGGAACCAGGGGTTGACGCTCTGGTGGCCGGAGCTGTTGACCGAGCCGACCGGGATGAACTTCACCCCGGAGCGGTGCACGGCCTCGATGCCGTCGAACAGCGGCTGGGAGCGGTCGAACTCGTAGAAGTCGGAGATCCAGACCAGCACGGTGTTGCGCGGCTCGGCGATCTTGGGGCGGGCGAGGGCCATCGCGACCGGGCCGTCGTTGCCGCCGCCGAGGTTGGTGCGCAGCAGCACCTCGAACGGGTCGTGCACCCAGGGGGTGAGGTCCAGCGCCCGGGTGTCGTACGCGATCAGGTGCACGTCGACCTTGGGCAGCCCGGCGAAGATGGACGCCAGGATGGTGCAGTTGACCATCGAGTCGACCATCGAGCCGGACTGGTCGACCACCACGATGAGCCGGGCCGGGGTGGTGCGGCGGGCGGTCTGCCGGTAGTAGAGCCGGTCGACGTAGAGGCGCTCGTCGTCCGGGCTCCAGTTGGTCAGGTTCTGCCAGATGGTGCGGTCCAGGTCGAGGTTGCGGAAGACCCGCTTGGGCGGCACCGACCTGTCGACGGCGCCGACGGTGGCCTGGGCGACCTGGGTGCGCAGCACCTCGGCGACCTGGTCGACGTAGCGGCGGATCAGCGACTTGGCGTTGGCCAGCGCCACCCCGGACAGGTTCGCCTTGTCCCGCAGGAGCTGTTCGATCAGGGACATGCTCGGGGTGAGCCGGGCGGCGAGCGCCGGGTCGGCGAGCACCTCCCGCAGCCGCATCCGGCGGACCAGGTCGCCCTCCAGCCCGGCGAGCGTGGCGCCCAGGCCGGCGCCGTCGCGGCGCAGCTCGCCGGGGGCGACGCCGCACGCCTGCTCGAACCAGCCGGCGTCGGCCTGCCAGCGGGCCAGTTGCCCGGCGCTGACCTCGCCGGCGCCGGTGGCGAACACGTTGAGCAGCAGCTTGGACGCCAGCGCGGCGCGGCGGACCTCGGCCTCGGCCGGGTGGAACGGCCCGTCGTCGGCCGGGGTCTCCCGGTCGGCGGCGAGCAGGTCGCGCAGCTCGTCGGCGAGCGCCGGGAAGCGCTGGACGACGGTGTCGACGGAGACGGTCGGGTCGAGCAGCGCGGCGGGCAGGCCGAGGTCGTCGACCACGGCGACGCTCGCGGACTCCAACGTGGGCTGTTCGTCGGGGCTGAACAGGCGGGCGAGCAGCCGCCAGTAGAGCACCTGACGGCGGTTGGCGTGGGCGCGGTCGTCGGTCATCGGCGCAGCAACCGTCCCGCGCGCTCGCGCAGCACGGCCACGGCGTCGCCGGCCCTGGCCTCGGCCTTGGCGGCCTTCGCGTCGGTGACGCCGCACGCCCAGTCGCCGTTGTGCGCCTCGACGGTCTGCCGCTTGACGACGGCCCGCACCGCGAGCGGTTGCAGCAACCAGCGGCCGTCCCAGCGCAGCAGGCCGAGGCAGGTGGTGGCGGACGCGAGCAGCGCCGGGGTGAGCGGCCCGGCCGCCGGCAGCCGGTCGGCGGCCAGCGGGACCACCGCGCCGTCGAGGTCGACCGTCAGGGCGCCGTCGCCGTCGCGGACGACCCGGCCCTCCACCAGCACCGGTTCGGCGATCGCGGCGGGATGGCGGTGCAGCGGCGGGCTGGCGGCGGCGGTCGCGCCGGCGAGCAGCACCCGGGCGGTGGCGAACGGGTCGGCCGGCTCGGCGAGCTCCGCGCGGGCGTCGACCCAGTGCAGGTCGCCGCCGTGCGCGGACAGGTCGGTGACGGTCAGCGCGCGTCGCTCGGCCAGCGCCTTGAGCAGCACCGGGTAGGCCTCCAGCAGGCGCCAGCCGGCCGGGCCGACGATGGTGGCGACCTTCGCGGCGGCGACGGTGACCCGGACCAGCCGGGGCGCGCCGCCGCCGGCGGGCTCGAGCAGGGCGTGCACCTGCGCCTGGAACGCGGTGTCGTGCTCGTGCACGTCGACGCCGAGCGGCAGCAGCCGGCCGGACACCGGCTCCGGTGGCGTGGCCTCGGCGGCGGCGCCCTCGGCGAGGAGCACGGCCCGGCCCCACAGGTCGGCCCAGCGGCGGACGGGCACCCGGGCCGGGTCGGTCACCGGCAGCTCGGCGCGCAGCTCTGCGGCGAGACCGTCGAGCAGCACCGCGAGGCGGCGCAGCGCCGGCTCGGCGAGCGCTGCCTCCACCGGCGCGGCGGCGCCGGAGAGCAACTCGTGGTCGGCGCCGCGCCAGCCCGCCAGCGCCAGCTCGTGCAGCCACGCCCGGGCGCCGGCCCGGGCCGGGCCGCCCTCCGCCGGCATGCGCTCGGGGGCGGCCTGCGCCGGTGTGCCGGCGAGGGCGGCCTCCGGCGGTGTGTCTCCGAGGCCGGCGTCCGCCGGTGTGCCCGCGAGCACGGCCTCCGCCGGTGTGCCCCCGGCGGTGTTCGGCGGCGTGCCTGCGGAGGTGACGGCAGGCGTGCCGGTCGCGGCGGCCCACCGGGAACGCGACCGGTGCAGGGCGGTGTCGAGCCGGTCCAGCAGCGCGTCGTGGACCGCGCCGAGCAGCGCGGCACGCGCGCCGGCGAGCACGGCCAGGTGCTCCTCGGTCAGCGCGCCGGTGGCCGCGGCGCGCACCGCCTCGGCGGCGCGGTCGGCCAGCGGGGTGCCGGCGACCGCGCCGGCCAGGGCGGCCCAGGCGGCGGCGTCCGGCTCGGCGACGCGGGCCAGGCCGCGCACGAGCGTGTCGTCGACCGCGTCGACGACGGCGAGCGCCTCGTCCAGCCCGGCCGGTGCGTCGGCGTCGAGCTGGGTGAGCTGCGCGGCGAGCATCAGCGCACCCCCGCCGTGGCCGGGAACCAGTGCAGCTCGGGCACCGGCGTGGTGGTGGGCGGCACCTCCAGGTAGGCCAGGTGGCGCAGGAAGCGGCTGAACACCACCGCGGCCGGGCCGGGCTCGTGCCGTGCCTCGGTGCGGGCCAGCAGCTCGCCGCCGGTGTCGACGCCGTCGCCGACGTCGACGCGCAGGTAGCGGGCGACCTGCTCGACGCCGTACTGCAGGACCGCCTCGTCGGCCAGCGCGTTCAGGTGCTTGCAGAGCAGCGTGCCGCGCAGGCCGCCGCAGGGCCGGTTGTTGTTGGTGCTGCAGTTGACCGCGTGGCTGCCGGCGGTCACCGAGGAGACGTAGACCCGCTCCACGTCGGACCCGCTGGACACCACCCCCTGCAGCCGCCCGTCGGCCAGCTCCACGAAGGGCACCTTGGCCAGCTTGCGGGCCCGCGCCGGGGGCGCGACCCGCAGCACGCTCCGCCGTCGCCAGGAGGCGTCGGTGGGCTCCGTCATCGTCTCGACCTCCCCGCCGGCGGCCGGCTCCGGGCACGCCGGAACGCCGTCGCCGGCCCGTGATCCGTGCCGTTGTGACGACAAGGATCATGGACCACGGGTACGACAGGAGCGCGCCGGGCTCACCCGGCGTCGAGCGCCACCAGCCGGGGCCGCAGCTCGACCACCACCGGGTGCTCCGGGGCCAGCAGCGCCAACGCGTCGGCCAGCGCCCGGCCCGGCGCGAGGTGCCGGTAGGCGCGCAGCGTGTCGAGCGTCGCGAGCAGCTCCAGCCGGACCGGGCCGGGCCGGGTCAACTGTTCGCGGACCCGCAGCGGCAGCCGCGCGTAGGCCTGCGCGCGGAACGCCGGGTCGGTCATGCCCGGTACGGCGAGCAGCAGGTCCACCAGTTCGCCGTCGGCGCCGGCCGGCGGTGTGTCGTCGCCCCCGCGCGGGCAGGGGACCGGGCCGGCCGGCGGGCGGTCGTCGTCGTGGGACAGCCGCAGCAACTCCTGGCGCAGCACCCGGTAGGACCGGTGCTCCGGGGAGTCGGGCCGGACGATCGTGAAGTGGTCGCCGGGCAGCACGCCGGCGTCGGGGAAGACGCTGCGGGCGGAGGCCGGCGACACCACGGCGTCGCTCTCGCCCGCGAACGCCACCACCCGGGTCGGCGACCCCGGCGGGTGCACGATCCGGTGCAGCACGGCGCGCTGGGCGTCGAGCACGGCGGCGTTCAACGGCCGGAGCTGCCGCTCCTGCGGGTTGGCGCGCAGCAACGCCCGCCGCGCGGTGAGCCCGAGGTCGGACCCGGCGGTCGGGCAGGCGTACATCAGCAGCAGGCGGATCCGGGCCAGGTCGGGGTCGTCGTCGGTGAGCATCCGGGCCAGCGCCCGCTGCGCCACCAGGCCGCCCTGGCTGTGCGTGACGAGCGCCAGCCGGGGCCGGTCGGCCAGGTCGTGCCGCAGGAACGTGCGCAGCCCGTCGGCGACGTCGTCGAACGTCGGCACCTGCCGCAGCGGGTGCCAGGACAGCAGCGAGGTGGCGTAGCGGAAGGCGTGGGTGTCGACGTCGCCGAGCGCGGGGTCGGCGCGGATCAGGTCACGGAAGCTCGCCCACACCTGGTCCGAGGACAGGAAGCCGTGGACGAACACCACAGTGGTTCTCACCACGGCGTCACGGTAGCACCGCGCCGCACGCGGCGGGGCGCGGCGGAAACCGCCACGCCACGCCGCGATTCTTCGGCCCGCCGAGCGTCCGGGAGGCCCGCCACTATGGATAATGACTCCCCGTGAATCAACCGTACGCTGTCGACGTCGACTCGGAGCTGATCGATCTGAAGCCGGTCGATCTCGCTCGGCTTCCCGAGCTTGACCAGGAGATTCTCGGTCCGGTCATGGGCCGGCTGCTGCGTCGTGTCGACGATCCCGAGAGCATCACCAGTGGTTACAATCCGCAACGACTCGACTGATCTCGCCCACCCGGGTGGAGGACGCATGACCGTCACGCAGCCGCCGGACGAGCTGGACCGGCACCGGCTCGCCCGGCACCACTTCGGGGACCTGGCGGCGGGCGGCGGCGACGCCGGGACCGTCGAGGAGTTGCTCGCCGCCGAGCACAGTTGGCGGCTGCTGCAGTTGCGCGCCGTGCTCGACGCGGTGGCCGGCACGCCGGAGGTGGCGGGCCCGCTGCCGCCGGTGGCCGAGGCGTGGGCCCTGCTGGTCGCCGCGCAACGCCGCGCCCCGGCCGCTGTCGACCGGCTGATCGCGCACCCGCACGTCGGCACCTGGGCCGGATACGTGCTACGCCGGTTGCGCGGCTCCACCGTCACCGCCGACGGCCCGCTCTGGGCCGACCTCGGCTACCTGCACGCCCTCGCGGCCGTGGCCGGTGTCCGCGCGGGCCTGTCGTTCGCGTCGCGGGTGCCGGTCCGCGACGGGTTCGTCGCGCTGCCCACGCTGGGCGGCGCCGTGCTGCCCGCCACGCAGCGGTGGGCGGTGGCCGAGGTGGCCGGCGCGGACGGCGCGGCGAGCGTCGCCCTGGACGGTCACCGGGTCGCCTTCGACCGCGCCGGCGGTGGCGCCGACGGCTGGTTCGCGCTGCCCACCGTGCGGGCCGAGGCCGGCGGCCAGACGCTGACCGTGGGCCTGGACTTCCTCGACCCGTACCGTAATTTGCGCAGCCCGACCCCGCCGGACCTGGACACGGTCGCGGCCGTCGACCGCTGGCGGACGCTGCTGACCCAGGCGTGGGAGCTGCTGGTGCGGGTCTGCCCGGAGCGCGCCGCCCCCATCGCCCGCGGCCTGTTCTCGGTGGTGCCGCAGCGCCCGGCCGAGCGGTTCCGCACCATGAGCGCGTCGGCCGGGGACGCCTTCGGCAGCATGCTCATCTCGGAGCCGGAGGACGCGCCGGAGCTGGCGGTGACGCTGGTCCACGAGTTCCAGCACATCAAGCTCGGCGGCCTGCTGCACCTGACGCCGCTGCTGACCGCGGAGCCGCCGCACCGGCTCTACGCGCCGTGGCGGGACGACCCGCGCCCGCTGGGCGGCCTGCTGCAGGGCGTGTACGCGTTCGTCGGGATCACCGAGTTCTGGCGGGCGTACCGTCCGGTGGCCACCGGCGCCGGCGGCCCGGTGGCGCACTTCGAGTTCGCCCGGTGGCGGCGGCAGGTCACCGCGACGGTGGCGATGCTGCGGGCCCGGCCCGAGCTGACCGACGTGGGGCGGCGCCTGCTCGACGGCCTGGCGGCCACGGCCGAGACCTGGCGCTCGGAGCCGGTGCCGGCGGAGGTGCTCGCCGCGGCCGACGCGGCGGTCGACGACCACCGGGCCCAGTGGCGGCTGCACCACCGGCGGCCCGACCCGGCGGTGGTGCGGGCGTTCGCCGAGGCTCGGCGCGCCGGCACGGCCCGCCCCGACACCGACGGCGCGGACCCGCCGGTGGTGGTGGACGCCGCCGCGCGCCGGCTGGACACCCGCGCGGTGCTGCTGCTGTGGCGGCTCACCGACCCGGAGGGCTTCGACTCGCTGTGCAAGGACCCGTCCACGGTCGGCGAGCGGGTCACCGGGGCCGGGCCGGCCGACCTGGCCTACGCCGCCGGCGACACCGCGCAGGCGCACCACCTGCGCCGCGCGGAGCTGGCCGCCGGGCCGGGCAGCCCGTCGGCGTGGGCCGGGCTGGCGTTGACCAGCGCCGCCCTGGGCCTCGACGAGGCGGCGGCGGCGCTGCGCAGCCGACCCGAGCTGGTCCGCGCCATGCACGCCGCCCTGCTCGCCGCCGGCACGCCGGCCGACCCGGTGGAACTGGCGGCCTGGATCGGTCCGGCGCCGACCGCCGGCTGAGCCGCCCGGCCCGGCGGCGGTACGCGAGCCGCCGCCGGGGCGGGCCGGCTACAGCGGCATCGGGTCGAGGTCGCAGTCGCCCCGCACGGCCGGGTCCAGGCCCGCGCGGGTCGCCGGGTGCGTGTCGCCGAGCGTCCGGTGGAACGCCGGCACGATCTCGTCGAGCAGCGCCCGCCCCTCCGCCACCCGCTCCAGCGCGATCAGGTCCATCGCCAGGTTGCCCAGCGCGATCAGCGTGGTCGGGTGCTCCGGCCCGAACACCTCCCGCGCCCGGTCCACGGTGGCCCGGTCCAGCTCGTACGCGGCCCGGTGCTCGCCGAGCACGTAGAGGTCGTTGCCGAGGTTGATCGAGGCGGCCAGCACCAGCGGGTGGTCCGGCCCGAGGCGGCGGCCGAGCACGCCCAGGCCGGCCTCGTTGACCGACCGGGCGAGCGCCGCGTCGCCGCGCAGCCGGTGCACGATCGCCGCGTTCGCCCGGGCCGCCACCGTGTACGGGTGTTCGTCGCCGAAGAGCCGCTGGTAGCTCTCGGCGATCTCTTCGCTGAGCCGGGCCGCGGTGTCCAGGTCGCCGGTGGCGCGCATGTCGACGGCGAGACCGAACGCGGCGAGCAGGGTGTCCGGGTGGCCGTCGCCGTAGCGGGCGGCGAAGCCGTCGCGTACCTCCTGGGAGAGGGTGCGGGCGGTGACGTGGTCGCCGGCCTTGCGCACCGCGGAGGCCAACCGGCGGCGGGCCAGCAGCGTCTGGGTCTGCGCGCTGCCCCAGACCAGCGGCAGCCGGTCCACCACGTTCTGCATCTCCGCCCGGGCGGGCAGGTATTCGCCCAGCTCGCGCCGGTCGATGATGAGGTTGAGGTGGGACTCCAGCGTCTGCGCGTGGTCCTCGCCGAACAGCAGCACCCGGTGCGCGTAGGTGGACCTGTCGACCGCGAAGGCCCGCCGCATGTCGCCGGTCAGGCGCAGGCTCACCGCGAGGTTGTGGGCCGCGTTGAGGGTGCTCGGGTCGTCCTCGCCGAGCAGCGCCACGTGCCGGCGGTAGACGTCCTCGTCGATCTCCAGGGCCTGCGCGAAGTCACCGGCGACGCGCAGGTCCGCGGCGACCGCGCCGCGGGCGCTGAGCAGCTCCTCGGTGTCCTCGGCGCTGGCGCTCTCGTGGGCCCGCAGGATGCGGCTGTTCAGCTCCCGGGCCTCGGAGTGCCGACCCAGGCGGTAGAGCATGAAGCCGAGCCACTGACCGATCCGCAGCGTGGTCGGATCGGTCTCGCCGAGCCGCTGCCGCCAGGTGTCGTAGGCGTGCCGGGACAGCTCCAGCGACGCCTCCATGTCGCCCCACCAGTAGAGGTAGCGGGCCTCGTTGTAGATGAGCTGGTGCACCCAGCCCTGGGCGGACTCGACCGCGCCGGAGACCAGCACGTGCGGGTAGAGGTCGGAGTAGCTCGGCCAGTTGGCCGGCGTGTCCGGGTCGTTGCGGTCGCCGGTGGCGAGCAGCCGGTGGGCGCTGGCCCGCATGGCGTCGCGCTCGGCGGTGTTCATCCGGTCCAGCAGCACCGCCTGGATCAGCCGGTGCATCTGGATCGAGTTGGTGCGGTGGATCACCCGGGCCAGCGCGTAGCGGTTGATGTCGCGGATGGCCCGGCCGAGCCGCATCGGGTCGCGCAGCGCGCCGTTGAGCTCCGGATGGATGTCGGCGTTCTGCGCGCCGCTGAACAGCGTGCGGGGGATGGGCTCGGGGGCCAGGAAGGAGCACACCTGCAGCAGCCGGAACGCGGCCGGGTTGGCGACCACCAGCCGGTCCAGCGAGACGTTCCAGGCGGCCGCCACGGGGAGTTGGTAGTCCATCGGCGGCGCCTGTTCGAGCAGCTCGACGCGCTTCTCCTCGAACAGCCGCAGGTATTCCTCGGCCGGCATGCCGGTCTCGGCGCGCCAGGCGGCCGCCTGTTCCAGGGCCAGCGGCAGGTCGCCGAGCGCGTCGGCCAGGCGGTCGGCCTGCTCGTCGGTGAGCTCCGGGCCGCGCCGGCGCAGCAGCTCGACGCTCTCGGCGCGGGTGAAGACGTTCACCTCGAGGGTGCGGGCCATGGTGGCCCACTGCGGGTTGCGCGAGGTGATCATGATGCTGCCGGAGCCGCCGGTGGGCAGGTAGGGCAGCAGCACCTCCGGGCTCTCCGCGTTGTCGAAGATCAGCAGCCAGCGGGGGTAGGGACGGCCCATCCGCAGCGCCTCCTGCACCGCGAGCCGGGCGCTGCCCACGTCCGGCCCGGCGGTCAGGTTCATCCGGTGGGCCAGCTCGACCAGCGAGGCGCCGATCTGGGTGGCCCGCTCGGCCGGGATCCACCAGATCAGGTCGTACTCGCCCTGGTGCTGGTAGACGTATTCCACGGCGAGGTGGGACTTGCCCACGCCGCCCATCCCGTGCAGGGCGTGCGGCAGCACCGCAGTGGTGCCGCCCTGGATCTGCCGGTGCAGCAGGGCCAGCAGGTCGGCGCGGCCGGTGAAGTTCGGGTTGCGCGGCGGGACGTTGCCCCAGACGGCGGGGGTCCGGCCGGGGGTGCTGGCGTCCACGGGGGTCGTCGACAATCCGGCTCCTTCAGCGGGGACGCGATGGGGGACGTCGGCTTCATCGCCTCCGTCCATGATGACATTCGTGCCCCGCGATGCGGGAGTGTCGCGGACGTCGCGTTCGTCCGGCGTGTCCCGCTCCAGCGCGCTGCGCAGCCGCCGTGCCCGCCCCAGGTAGCGGCCGGAGAGCGCGCGCAGCACCGCCATCTCCACCCCCGGGTCGGCGGCCGGGCCGGGCAGGTCGAGCGGGACGCCGTCCGGGTCGGACAACACCGGCCCCCACGCCGCCAGCTCCGGCCGGTCCGGGCCCAGGCGCGCCGCGAGGGCCCGCAGGATCCGTACCGTCTCCGCCCGCCTGCCGATCGCCAGCAGCTCCTCCCGGACGCCGGGCCGGAAGTCGACGCCGAGCCGGGTCGGCCCCGGCCCGACCAGCGGGCCGGTGAGCACCTCGGCGAGGTGCACGTCGCCGGCCTCGGGCACCAGCTCGTCGCGGACCGTCGCGACGGCCGCCGGGTCCAGTGGGGCCGCCGCCAGTCCGGTGGCCAGCCGCAACGCCGTCGGCGACGCCCAGGAGACGAACTCGCGTACCGCCGCCGCCGGGTCCCACCGCGGCGGGGGACGCCGGTCGGGAGGCCGCGGCGGCCGGGCGTACGCCAGGACGGCCGGCAGGTCGACCCAGCGTGGATGGCGGCCGGCGACCAGGTCCACCCAGGCGGCCAGCCAGCGGGGGCGCAACTCCACCACGGGCACCGGCACCGCGTCGGGGTCGGCCGGGTGGCCGGCGTCGGTCCACGCCCGCAGCGGGTCCGGTTGCCGCCACCACAGCCGGGAGTTCGGCGCGCCGGCCCTCGGCGCGCGCAGGCCGAGCCGCTGCGCGGCGAGCCCGCCCCGGTGCCACATCTGCTGCGGCAGCAGGTGCACCACCGCCACCGGCTGGCGCCGCGCCCACGCGTGCAGGTGCGGCAGGGCCGCGCCGCTGCGCCAGGCCGGGGCGGCGCCGTCGGAGAGCACCAGGACGATCCGGTGCCGCCGCACCGCCGGCAGCCCCGCCGCGGCCGGTACGGCCGGAGCGCGCCGGCCCCGGCGCAGCAGGACGTCCTCGGGCCGGGTCCCGCCGGTGGCGAGGTGGCACACCTGCACGTCGTGGAAGGCCGCGTGCCGGCGCAGCAGGGTGGTGAAGGTACGCACCCGCGCGGACCAGACCGTCATCGAGGGGTGCTCGTCCACCACCAGCACCACGTCCCAGCGGGCCCGCGCCGCCCGCCGCAGCACCGGCCGGGCCAGTCCCGCCTCGGCCTGGGCGGCGGTGGCCTCCTGGTCGTACACGAACAGCTCCCGCGGCGGGACCAGCCGCCGGAACGGACGCAGCACGTCGGCGAGCGACTCCTCGCCGGCGTTCGCGGCGCCGGGGTCGGCCGGGCCGGCGGAGAGCCGGGCCGGCCGGGTCATTCCGGGTCCGCCGTCGGCCCGCCCCGCCACAGCACCTCGGCGAGCCGGTCCCAGTCCGCAGCGTCGTCGGCGTCGGCGGCGGCGAGCTGGACCGCGTCGAGCAACTGGTCCAGGGTGGGCGCCTCGGGGCCGTGCCGGCGCTCCAGGAACGCCCGCACCAGTCCGGCCGCGCCCGCCGGCCGCTCGGCGAAGTGCGCGTCCACCATCTCCAGCAGGGTGGCCTCGTCCGGGTCGGCCATCCGCAGCCGCAGGCAGTGCCGCAGGAACGCCGGCGGGAACACCCGGTCCTCGGTGCAGGTCATGACCACCAGCGGGAACTCGTGGCAGCGCACCCGCCCGGCGCGCACCGTGGCCCGGCCACCCGGGTCGGCGGTGTGCACGGTGACCTCCGGGCTGCGCTCCGCCGCCCGGACCAGCTCGGGGATCTCGAACCCGCCGTCGTCGAAGACGGTGCGCAGTTGCTGCGGCAGGTCGATGTCGCTCTGGTCCAGCTCGTCGACAAGCAGCACCCGGGGCGTGCGACGGGGCAGCAGCGCGGTGCCCAGCGGCCCGAGGCTGAGGTGCTCGCCCAGCTCGTCGCCGATCGTGCGGTCCGGGTCGCGGCCGGCGCGTACCCGCCCGAGCGGGTCGTGCTGGTAGAGGCCGGCGCGGACGGTGTCGTGGGTGGACACCGGCCAGTGCAGCACCCGGCCCAGGCCGAGTTCCCGGGCGATCCGGTAGGCCAGGCTGGACCGGCCGGACCCGGCGCGGCCGGTGACCAGGAGCGGGCGGCGCAGCAGCAGCGCGGCGTTGACCACGTCCACCTCGCGGGGGTCGGGACGCCGGGCCACCGTGGGCGCGCCGAGCCGGCGCTCCAGGTCCGGGTCCTCGGCGGGCGCCGGCGGCTCGTCCGGCCCGCCGTCGAAGGCCCGCCAGCGCGGCGGCGCCGGCCAGCGCCGGTCCCGCTCGGCCGGGTCGAGCGGCTCCCCGGTGCCCCGGTAGACCCGCCACCCGGCGGCCCGCGGGGCGCTCACGCCGGCCGTCCCGGGCGGTCGTCGGGCCGGTGCAGCTCCGGGGTGCGTTCCGGGTCGTCCCAGAGCACCACCAGGTGCCGGCCGCTGTGCCGGTCGGCGTGCGGCTCCAGCGCGAGCGCGTCCAGCCGCGCCCGCCGGGCGTGCACCGGGAGGCGCGCGATGCGTCCGTCGGCGGTCATGTCCCGGATCTCCTCCCAGAACTCCGTGTCGGACGGGCGGGTGCGGTGCCAGACGATCACCGGCAGCCCGGCCCGCAGGGCGGTCATCACTTCCTTGAACCCGAGCGGGTTCGCCGGCGTCGGCGCGGCGCTGAGCAGTAGCGTCGACCAGCGCGGGTCGGCGGTCAGCTCGGCCTCCAGCCGGGTCAGGTACGCCGTGCCGTCCGGCCGGCTGCGGAACAGCCGGCTGTGCGCCGGCTCGGCCTGCAGGTGCTCCCAGCGTCGACGCCACGCCCGGTGCCACTCCGGTTGCCGCAGCCGGTTGAGGCTGCGCACCACCACCGGGTAGTCCATCGCCAGCACCTTCTGTTCCAGGTGGACGCTGGCCGGCTCCTTGCGCCACCAGGCGACGTCCTCGTTGAGCAGCTCCACCGGCAGGACCAGTTCCACCGCGACGTCGGCGCGCCGGTCGGACCACTCGATCTCCATCTGGTGGACGATCCGCTCGACGGTCGCCTCCAACTCGGCGTACGCGACGTCGGTGAGCTGGCCGTGCCGCCGGGAGTGCCACCCCTGCGCGCCCTGCCACTGCCGGTAGTGCGAGACGGTGTAGCCGGCGCTGCCGGGGGCGAGGTCCGGCTCGACCTGGACGACCAGGTAGACGTACGGCTCGGGGGTCTGGTCGCCGGCGTTGACCTGTGCCCGCCGGCGGTCCAGGTTGGCGGTCAGCTCCAGCAGGCTGGCCCGGCGCCGGTTGCGGTGCCGGATCACCCGGGCGGTCTCGGTGTCCACCTCGTGCTCCAGCAGCACCAGGAAGAGCATGTTGGGGGGCAGCCCGCGCGGCGGGTCGTTCTGTCCGGAGAGGTAGACGAAGACGTCCCAGGCGGTGACGCACCAGGACGGGGGTGTGGCGGTCTTGTGGTCGGTGGCCCGCTGGTAGAGCCAGCCCAGCGAGTCCGGGCGGTGCGCGGTCAACGCCGGTCGCAGGTCGGTCCAGTCCTCGGCGGCCAGCAGCTCGAACGCGTCGACCTCGTACCGCAGCCGGTGCAGCGGGCCGAGCTGGGCGGCGGCCGGCTCGAACAGCGCGACCACGTCGATCAGGGCGGGCAGGTCGCCGAGGCAGACGCGGACCACCTCGATGCTCTGGTCGCGGGGGTTGGCGTAGTCGTTGACGCCGTGCTGGGCGAGCCGTTCGCGGAGCTTGCCCACCATCAGCCGGCGGCTGTCGGGCTCCTGGAGCAGGCGCATGCCGGAGAGCAGGTCGACCAGTTCTTCCTCGATGCGGCGTCGCTGGGCGGCGCCGGGGGACGGAAGCTGCGTCATGGGCCATCCGGTTCGTCGCACGGCGGGTGTCGGAGGTGGGCCGGCGCGGCCACGCCGGCACGGCGGCGGGCGGCGGCGGACGTCCATGATCGCAGCGGGCTCGGCGGTCTCACGTCGACTGTCCGGTCCCCGACACCGTTCGCATCGGCATCCTCCGATTCATCGTGAGCACGCACCATTCTGACGGCGCGGTCAAGCGCCGACCACGGACCGTGCGCGCGGCCGGACTGCCGCCGATGCCCAAACGACCGTTAAGCTGACGGGGTCCGCACCCGGACGCCGCCCCGGCTCACCCACCCCACGGAGCTCATCGCGCTATGGACGTCGACCGGATCCTCCCCACCGACGAGGCCCACGACCTGCTGGACCTCGCCACCGAGCTCGCCGACCGGGAGTTGGCCCCGCGGGCCGCCGGCTTCGAGGAGCGCGCCGAGTTCCCCCGTGACGTGCTGCGCACCCTGGGCCGGGCCGGCCTGCTCGGCCTGCCGTACGCCGAGGAGCACGGTGGCGCCGCCCAGCCGTACGAGGTCTACCTCCAGGTGCTGGAGATCCTCGCCAGCCGGTGGCTGGCCGTGGCCGAGGCGGTGAGCGTGCACACGCTCTCCTGCTACCCCCTCGCACAGTTCGGCACCGACGAGCAGCGCAAGCTGCTGCCCGACATGATCGGCGGAGAGCTGCTCGGGGCATACTGCCTCTCCGAGCCGCAGGGTGGCTCGGACGCGGCGTCGCTGACCACCCGGGCGGTGCGCGACGGCGACGACTACGTGGTGACCGGCACCAAGGCGTGGATCACCCACGCCCGGGTCGCCGACTTCTACAACATCTTCTGCCGCACCGGCGGGCCCGGCCCGAAGGGCATCTCCTGCCTGCTGGCCGACCGGGGCACGCCAGGTCTCCACCCGCAGGCCGCGGAGCGCACCATGGGCCTGCACGCCTCGCCGGTGGCGCAGATCGCCTTCGACGACGCCCGGGTGCCGGCCGAGCGGCTGGTCGGCGGCGAGGGCGCCGGCTTCGCCATCGCCATGTCCGCGCTGGACTCCGGCCGCCTCGGCATCGCCGCCTGCGCGGTGGGGCTGGCGCAGGCGGCCTTGGACTACGCGGTCGGCTACGCCCGCGAGCGCCGGCAGTTCGGCCGGGCGATCATCGACTTCCAGGGGCTCGGGTTCAACCTGGCCGACCACGCCACCGGCATCTCCGCGGCCCGCGCGCTCATGCTGGCCGCCGCGCGGCTGCGCGACGCCGGCCGGCCGTACTCGATCGAGGCGGCGAAGGCGAAGCTGTTCGCCACCGACCTGGCGATGCGGGTGACCACCGACGCGGTGCAGGTGCTCGGCGGCGCCGGCTACGTCGCCGACCACCCGGTCGAGCGCTACATGCGCGAGGCGAAGGTGCTGCAGATCGTCGAGGGCACCAACCAGATCCAGCGACTGGTCATCTCCCGCGCCCTGGCCAAGGGCTAACCTGTCGCGGTGACCTTCCCCCGGATCACCGTCGACCCCGACGTCATGGGCGGCGCGCCCTGCGTGCGGCAGTCGCGCGTCCCCGTGGCCACGCTGCTGGCCATGATGGCCGACGGCATGTCCGTCACGGACATCCTCACCGACCTGCCGTTCCTCGACGAGGAGGACATGGCGGAGGTGCTCAACTACGCCGCCGACGCGGTCCGCGACCGGACGGCCCGCTGAGCGTCACGACGGCGGGGCGGGTGCGCCGTGGGAGCGCTATCTCCGGTAGGTTGCACCGCGTGGAGGACATCGACCGTGCCATCGTCGCCGCCCTGACCGGCGACGGTCGGCTGTCGTACACGGACCTGGCCGAGCGGGTGGGGCTGTCGGTGTCCGCCGTGCACCAGCGGGTCCGCCGGCTGGAGCAACGCGGCGTGATCCGGGGGTACGCCGCCCGCGTGTCGTTCGAGGCGTTGGAGCTGCCGCTCACCGCGTTCGTGGCGATCCGCCCGTTCGACCCGTCGCAGCCCGACGACGCCCCGGAGCGGCTGGCCCACCTGCCGGAGATCGACTCCTGCTACTCGGTGGCGGGGGAGGACTTCTATCTCCTGCTGGTGCGGGTGGCCGGACCGGCCGACCTGGAGCGGCTGCTGCAGGAGATCCGCACCTCCGCCAACGTCACCACCCGCACCACCGTGGTGCTCTCCACGCCCTACGAGAACCGCCCGCCGAAGATCAGTGCCGAGCTGTCCGGTCGTCCGCGGTCGCGCTCGGCGTCGGAGCCGGCAGGTTCCACCGCTGGATGACCCGCCGGCCGTGCTCGTGGCCGAGCACGCTGAGCGTGGCGGTGTCCAGCCGCAGCAGCCCGCCGGCCGACGGCGGCAGCCCGATCCAGCGCGCCCCGAGCACCCGCAGGCTGTGCCCGTGCCCGACCAGCGCGACGCTGCCGCGCTCCAGCAGCGGGGCGACCCGGTCCAGGACCCGGTCCAGGCGGGCGGCCACCTCGTCCGGTGACTCGCCGCCGGGTCCGCCGTCGGTCCAGATCGTCCAGTCCGGCCGTTCCTCGGTGATGGCCGCGGTGGTGCGTCCCTCGTACTCGCCGTAGTTCCACTCGGCCAGGTCGGGGTCGGTGGCGTCGACGGTCAGCCCGGCGAGGTGCGCGGTGCGGGTGGCGCGCTGCCGGGGGCTGGACAGCACCCGCACGAACCGCCGGCCGGCGAGCAGGGGAGCGAGCGCGCGGGCCTGCCGCTCGCCGTCGGCGGTCAGCTCCAGGTCGGTGTACGAGGTGTGCCGCCCGCTGGCGCTCCAGGTGGTCTCGCCGTGCCGCACCAGCAGGATCTCGTTCACCGGCCCAGTCAACCACGCCCTCGTCGGGACCGCCGGTTCCCCGCCGAGGGACGACCCGTCCACCCTTCGACCTATTATCCTAGGATGCCTTACGCATAGTGCGACGCCCCACCACGTTTGACCAGCGAGGCACCGGGGACGCAACCGAAGCAACGCTCCGCCGAACGAGGAGGGCGACATGAGCTTCACCGACAAGGCGAAGAACAAGGCCCAGGAGATGAGCGGCATGGCCAAGGAGCGCATCGGGGACGTGACCGACAACGAACGGTTGCGGGCCGAGGGCGCCAGCGAGCAGAGCACGGCCCGGGCCAGGCAGGCCGGGGAGAACGTCAAGCAGGCCGGCCGCGACGTCAAGGACGCGTTCGAGAAGTGACCCACGAACGACTGCGGGCCACCGGAGTACCGGTGGCCCGCAGTCGGGTGTTCCTGGGGGTCAGTCGTCGCGGTGGGCGCGCCACCAGGCCTGGCCGGCCTCGGGGAGGGTGTCGATCGGGTCGTAGTAGGCGTAGCGCTTGTTGAGCGCCTCCAGGTCGGCCGATTCGATCGAGGTGCGGTAGTTCTTCGTCCAGTAGGAGATGCCGCGCTCCCGGTCGTAGTCCGTGAGCATGTGCACCCAGCGCTTGCCGACGAACGGGACGTCGCAGACGATGCGCGGGGTGGCGTAGCCGGGCAGGTAGCCCATGATGTCGTGCTGGAGCTGCTGGGCGTGCCAGACCGGGACCCGCCAGTGCTCGGCGTTGGGGATCATGTCGCACATGTAGAAGTAGTACGGCAGGATGCCCGTCTCGCCCTGCAGCGCGAAGCAGA
The DNA here is from genome assembly GCF_044455315.1 of Micromonospora sp. NPDC051300. Taxonomy (NCBI): domain Bacteria; kingdom Bacillati; phylum Actinomycetota; class Actinomycetes; order Micromonosporales; family Micromonosporaceae; genus Micromonospora; species Micromonospora sp. NPDC051300. The sequence continues at coordinate 267,337 of NZ_JBITEP010000005.1, forward strand.
GGTCGAGCAGGTCGGCGCTGGTGGCGTTGACGCCGCGCATCAGCACGCCCTGGTTGCGGACGTCGCGGACGCCGACGTCGAGGGCGGTCTGGGCGGCCCGGGCGACCAGCGGGGTCAGCGACTGGGCGTGGTTGACGTGGGTGTGGATGGCCAGGTTGACGCCACGGCGGGCGGCGGTGCGGGCGACCCGCTCCAGGCCCTCGACCACGTCCGGCTGGAGCCAGTGCTGGGGCAGGCCCATGAGGGCCTTGGTGGCGAGGCGGATGTCGCGGATGGTCTCGATCTCGAGCAGCCGCATGAGGTAGGACTCGAGGTTCTTCCACGGCACGTTTGCCACGTCGCCGCCGGAGACGACGACGTCGCGGACCCCCGGGTGGGCCTTGAGGTAGCTGATGTGGGCGTCGTAGCGGTCGACCGGCTTGAGGGTGAGCTTGAGCTTGTCGACGGCGGGGGTGGAGTTGCCGACGAGGTCCATCCGGGTGCAGTGGCCGCAGTACTGCGGGCAGGTGGAGAGCAGCTCGGCGAGGACCTTGGTGGGGTAGCGGTGGGTGAGTCCCTCGGCGACCCACATGTCGTGTTCGTGGAGGCTGTCGCGGCTGGCGTAGGGGTGCGACGGCCAGTCGGTGCGCCGGTCGGAGGCGACCGGGATCATGTAGCGGCGGACCGGGTCGGCGAGCAGCGCCTCGGTGGTCATCGGCGCGAACGGCACCATCGTGTTGATCATCTGGGGCGGCACCAGCATGGACATGGTGGCCAGGGCCTTCTGGTCGGCCTCCAGGTCGGCGTAGAAGGTCTCGTCGACGAGGTCACCGAGCACGGTGCGGAGCTGCTTGATGTTCTTGACGCAGTTGACCCGCTGCCACTGGGCGCTCTCCCACTGTTCGCGGGTGACGTGGCGCCAGCCGGGGAAGCGGGTCCAGTCGGGTTCGACCAGGGGGGTGCGTCGGTATTCGTAGGGCTGTCCGGCGGTGGGAGCGGCGACCGGCGTGGAGCGGGGCGTCGGGATGGTCTCCACCGGTTGGGTCTGGGTCACGGCCCCTCCTCGTCGTGGTGCGGGTTGATCAACCTTGCGAAGGCTACTGGAAAATCTGCGGTGAAGAAATTAGTCTGCCGTAAGTTTTCCCGCGACGCGAACCCTGGCCAGGGGTTCGGGCGGCTTGACATAGGGGGTCGGCGTGACGTCACCGGTGGGTCTGCACCGAGTCGTGGAACCGGCGGGGGTGCTGCCGCAGGCGGCCTGGCGCCTGGACGCCGACCCGCGGATCGCGGCGAACGAGGTGCGGATCCGGGTGGAGCGGCTGAACCTGGACGCGGCGAGTTTCCGGCAGTTGGCCGAGAAGCACGGCGGTGACGGCGAGAAGGTCCGCGCCGAGGTGCTGGACATCATCTCGACCCGGGGAAAGATGCAGAACCCGGTGACCGGCTCCGGCGGCATGCTGATCGGCACGGTGGAGGAGGCGGGGCGCCGCTCGCCGCTGGGGCTGCGGGCGGGTGACCGGGTGGCCACGCTCGTGTCGTTGACGCTGACGCCGCTGACCGTCCTCGACGGGCTGGCCCGCTGGGACGGGCGCAGCGAGCAGGTGCCGTGCGACGGGCACGCGATCCTGTTCGCCCGGTCGATCGCCGCGGTGCTGCCGGCCGATCTGCACCCGGAACTGTCCCTCGCCGTGCTGGACGTGTGCGGCGCGCCGGCGTTGACCGCGCGGGTGGTGGCCGAGCAGGTGGCGCGGCGGGGCCGCGAGGGTGATCCGCGTCCGGTGTCGGTGGCGGTGATCGGTGGGGCCGGCAAGAGCGGGTCGCTGTCGCTGGCCGCGGCGCGGCGGGCGGGCGCGGGTCGTACCGTCGGGGTGGTGCCGGTGGCGGCGGAGCGCGACGCGCTGGTGGCGGCCGGGTTGGCCGACGCGGTGGCGTTGGCGGACGCGCGGGATCCGGTGGGGTTGTCGACGGCGGTGACCACGGCGTTGGGCGTGCCGGCGGACGTGACAGTGGTGTGCGTGGACGTGCCGGGGTGTGAGCACGGCGCGGTGCTGGCCACGGCGGACGGCGGTACGGTGATCTTCTTCTCGATGGCGACGAGTTTCGCGGCGGCGGCGTTGGGCGCGGAGGGCCTGGCGGCGGACGTGACGATGCTGGTGGGGAACGGGTTCGTGCCGGGGCACGCGGAGCTGGCGTTGGAGTTGTTGCGCTCCGAGCCGGGGGTGCGCGGCCTGTTCGAGGCGCGGCTGGCGGCAGACTGAGGCCATGACGAACCCCTCGACGCTGTATCGCGGTGGAGTGCTGCACTGTCCGGCCGAGCCGAGCGCGACGGCGCTGTTGGTGCGGGACGGGCGGATCGCCTGGTTGGGTGCGGACGCGGACGCGCCGGGCGCCGACCGGGTGGTGGAGCTGGGCGGCGCGCTGGTGACGCCGGCGTTCGTGGACGCGCACGTGCACGCGACGGACACCGGTCTGGCGTTGTCGGGGCTGGACCTGTCGGCGGTGCGTTCGGCCGGGGAGCTGTTGGCGGCGGTGTCGGCGTTCGCGGGCGGGTTGCCGGGTGACGCGGTGGTGTTGGGGCACGGGTGGGACGAGTCGTTCTGGGCGGATCCGGCGTTGCCGGACGCGGCGGCGGTGGACCGGGCGGCGGGGGGTCGCAAGGTGTATCTGTCGCAGGCGTCGATCCATTCGGCGTTGGTGTCGGCGTCGTTGTTGGCGGCGTGTCCGGACGCGGCGGGTGCGGCGGGGTTCGACGGGTCGGGGTGGTTGCGTCGGGACGCGCATCACGTGGTGCGGGCGGCGGCGTTCGCGTCGGTGACGCGGGCGCAGCGGGTGGCGGCGCAGCGGCGGGCGTTGGGGCATGCGGCGTCGTTGGGCATCGCGGCGGTGCACGAGTGCGGTGGTCCGGACATCTCGGACGAGGAGGACTTCACCGGCCTGTTGGCGGTGTCCGGGGACGGGGTGCCGGAGGTGTACGGGTACTGGGGTGAGCTGCTGGGTGCGGCGCGGGCCCGGGAGCTGGGTGCGGTGGGCGCGGGTGGTGACCTGTTCGCGGACGGGGCGTTGGGGTCGCGGACGGCGCACGTGTCGGCGGCGTACCTGGACGGTGAGGCGGGGGCGTGCGGGCACGGGTACGTGTCGGCGGAGCAGGTGCGTGATCACCTGTTGGACTGCGCGGCGCACGGGATGCAGGGCGGGTTCCACGCGATCGGTGACGCGGCGATCGCGACGGTGCTGGCGGGGTTCGCGGAGGCGGCGGCGAAGCTGGGCACGGAGCGGTTGCGGGCGGCGCGGCACCGGGTGGAGCACGCGGAGATCATGACCAAGCGGTTGATCGCGGGGTTCGTGGAGTTCGGGATCGTGGCGTCGATGCAGCCGGCGTTCGACCGCCTCTGGGGTGGTTCGGGGCGGATGTACGAGTCGCGGTTGGGGTTGGCGCGGTCGTTGGAGTCGAATCCGATGGGTGCGATGCACGGGGTGGGGGTGGCGTTGGCGTTCGGGTCGGATTCGCCGGTGACGCCGTTGGACCCGTGGGGTTCGGTGCGGGCGGCGGCGGCGCATCACAACCCGTCGCAGCGGATGAGTGTGCGGGCGGCGTTCGCGGCGCACACGCGTGGTGGGTGGCGGGCGGTGCACCTGGACAACGAGGGGGTCCTGGCGTTGGGTGCGCCGGCGACGTTCGCGGTGTGGGACTCGCCGGCGGGGGTGGAGCGGGGTCTGCCGGTGCTTCAGGCCGGGGATCCGGAGTTGCGGGGGGCGGATGATCCGACTCCGCTTCCGGTGTGTCGGGCCACGGTGTTGCGCGGTGACGTGATCTATCAGGAAGGTTCTTCGTGACGGGCAAGCTTGGGTTGGATCCGGCGCTGGTGGCGCGGGCGCGGGAGTTGGCGCGTCGGGCGGGGCAGCCGGTGGTGGATCTGGCGCGTAGCCACACGACGGTGTCGGTGGAGCGGGCGGTGTTGCGGCTGGCCGGGGTGTCCGGCGCGGATCCGGACGGGATTCCGTGGGTGAACCGGCTGGTGGACGCGGTGGTCGCCGACGTGGGGTTGGGTCACGGGGTGGCGGTGCCGGTGTTCGACGCGTTGGCGCGTGAGGGCATCGCGGACGTGACGTTGCTGGCGCAGAAGGCGGCGGCCGGGTCGGTGCGGTTCGCGCTGCCGTCCGGTAAGGCGGCGACGGCGGCGCGGCGGGCGTCGCGGCGGGCGGTGGCGGCGGGGGTCCGGCAGATCGACAGGCGGCGCGCGGAGCGGGATCGGCTGGTGAAGCGGTTCGGGGATCCGAAGCAGCGGCCGTGGATCTATCTGATCGTGGCGACCGGGGACATCTACGAGGACATTCCGCAGGCGCAGGCGGCGGCGCGGGCCGGCGCGGACGTGATCGCGGTGATCCGGTCGACGGGGCAGTCGTTGCTGGACTACGTGCCGGAGGGGGCGACCCGGGAAGGTTTCGCGGGCACGTACGCGACGCAGGAGAACTTCCGGTTGATGCGGGCGGCGTTGGACTCGTCGTCGAAGGAGTTGGGCCGGTACGTGCGGCTGACGAACTACGCGTCGGGGTTGTGCATGCCGGAGATGGCGACGTTGGCCGGCCTGGAGCGGCTGGACATGATGCTCAACGACTCGATGTACGGGATTCTGTTCCGGGACATCAACCCGATCCGTACGTTCGTGGACCAGCGGTTCTCGCGGCAGGTGCACGCGCGGGCGGGGATCATCATCAACACCGGTGAGGACAACTACCTGACCACCGCGGACGCGGTGGACGAGGCGCACACGGTGACGGTGTCGCAGTTGTTGAACGAGTTCTTCGCGCACGAGGCGGGGTTGACCGACCCGTTGTTGGGGTTGGGGCACGCGTTCGAGATCAACCCGGATGTGCCGGAGTCGTTCCGGTTGGAGTTGGCGCACGCGTTGTTGGCGCGGGAGTTGTTCCCGGACGCGCCGTTGAAGTGGATGCCGCCGACGAAGCACATGACCGGGGACGTGTTCCGGGGCAATCTGCTCGACGGGTTCTTCAACCTGGTGGGGACCATGACCGGGCAGGGCATCCTGCTGGTGGGGATGATGACCGAGGCGGTGGTGACGCCGTGGTTGTCGGACCGGGACATCGCGTTGCAGAACGTGCGGTACGTGTTGGGCGCGGCGGGCGGGTTGCACGAGGACTTCGTGCCGGCGCCGGGCGGGTTCATCCAGCAGCGGGCGCACCGGGTGCTCGGTGAGGCGGTGGAGTTGCTGGAGCGGATCGGGGAGCAGTCGTTGTTGACGGCGATCGCCGAGGGCACGTTCGGGATCATGAAGCGGCCGGCGGACCGGGGCAAGGGCCTGGACGGGGTGGCGCGGCACGCCGACGACTACTTCAACCCGGCGACGGAGATCCTGGAGCGGCAGCCCTGATGAGCGAGCGGAAGACGGTCGTGCGGCCGTACGGGGACACCACAGGTGACGGCATGGTGCAGGTGTCGTTCACGTTGCCGGTGCCGCACGACAAGCGGGCCGAGGGCGCGGCGGTGCAGTTGGCCAACAAGATGGGCATGGACCCGGCGATGCTGGTGCACGCCAAGCCGATCGGCGACGGGTTCACCTTCTTCGTGGTGTACGGGCGGGTGAACCACCTGGTGGACCTGGACAAGGTGCAGGTGGTGGAGCGGGACTTCCCGCTGCTGTCGGCCAAGGAGGTCAACGCGGTGGTGAAGCAGCGGTTGCGCCGCAAGTTGTCGGTGGTGGGGGCGTGCATCGGCACCGACGCGCACACCGTGGGCATCGACGCGATCCTCAACGTCAAGGGCATCGCCGGGGAGAAGGGCCTGGAGTACTACCGGGAGTTGAAGGTCAGCAACCTGGGCGCGCAGGTGAGCGTGCCGGAGCTGGTCGAGGCGGCCCGGCAGGAGAAGGCCGACGCGGTGCTGGTGTCGCAGGTGGTGACGCAGCGCGACGCGCACCTGCACAACACGCGGGAGATGTCGGCGGCGTTCCGGGAGGCGATGCCGGCGGGGAGGCGTCCGCTGCTGATCGTGGGCGGGCCGCGCTTCGACGAGACGATGACCGGGGAGTTGGGCGTGGACCGGATCTTCGGTCGCGGCACCACTCCGGGCGAGGTGGCCAGCTACCTCGTCCACGCGTTGATCACCTCCAGGAAGGCGAGCAGTTGAGCGAGCAGGATCCCCGGCTGGGGTTGACCGTGACGCACCGCCGGTACGTGCCGTACGCGCACGCGCACTACGCGGGCAACCTGGTCGACGGGGCGTACGCGTTGGGGTTGTTCGGTGACGTGGCCACGGAGGTGTGCATCCGTACCGACGGCGACGAGGGCCTGTTCGCCGGTTACGCGGACGTGCGGTTCACCGCGCCGGTGCGTGCCGGTGACGTGGTGGAGGTGACGGCGCGGGTGGTGCGGGTGGGCTCGCGCAGCCGGACGTTGGAGTTGAGCTGCGCGGTGGTGTGCCGGGGCCGCCCGGACAGGGGTGATTCGGCGGCGGAGGTGCTGGACCCGCCGATCGTGGCGGTGACCGCGACCGGCACCGTGGTCGTGCCCGCTCCCGCGTGAGCGCGAGGAGCGAGCCGGTCCTGCGCGCCCCGCAGTCGCGCACGAAGGGCTGTTCGGCGTGAGCGTCGCGGTCTGCGCGGACGTCGGGTCGACGTACACGAAGGCGGCGGTGGTCGACCTCGACGGCGGCCGGCTGGTCGGTGCGGCGTCCGCGCCGACCACGGTGGGCTCGGACGTGCTGCACGGCCTGGACGCCGCGGTCGGCGCGGCCACCGCGGCGGCCGGCGTCGCCGACGTGCCGTGGTACGTGTGCTCGTCGGCCGGCGGTGGGCTGCGCCTGGCGGTGGTCGGCTACGAGCCGTTGGTCACCGCGCAGGCGGGCCGGCGGGTGGGCCTGTCGGCGGGGGCGAACGTGGTGCACGTGGCCGCCGGGCGCCTGGGTGCGGCGGAGCTGGCGGCGTTGCGGGCGGCCCGCCCGGACGTGGTGCTGCTGGTCGGCGGCACCGACGGTGGTGACGCCGACACGTTGACGCACAACGCGACGCGGCTGGCGAGGGCCCGCTGGCGGGTGCCGGTGGTCCTCGCCGGCAACGTCGACGCCCGCGCCGGGCTGTGCGCGTTGCTGGCGGACGCGGGGGTGCCGGTGACCGCGGCGGACAACGTGCTGCCGCGCATCGGGGTGCTGGCGCCGGGGCCGGCGCGCGCGGCGATCCGGGAGGTGTTCCTGCGGCACGTGATCGGCGGCAAGAAACTGTCCCGGGGGTCCAGGTTCGCGCGGTTGGTGCGCGCCGCCACCCCGGACGCGGTGCTCACCGGCGTGGAGGTCCTCGCCGACACCGTCGGTGGGGACCTGGCGGTGGTGGACGTGGGTGGGGCGACCACGGACGTGTACTCGGTGCTCACCCCGGACGAGCGGGCCGAGGGTCCGGGCCGGGAGGTCACCGGCACGCTGTGGCGGGCCCGCACCGTGGAGGGGGACCTGGGGATGCGGTGGTCCGCGCCGGGTGTGGTGCGCGCCGCGGCGGAGGAGCGGCTGCTGGCGGCGGGGGAGCAGGATTCCCTGGCGGCCGCGGCGGCGGTGCGGGCGGCCGATCCGGGGTTCCTGCCGGTCGACGACGCCGATCGGGCGGTGGACCGGCGGATCGCGGCGCTGGCCGCGACGGTGGCGGTGCGCCGGCACGCCCGGGGCGCGGCCACCGGGGAACGCGCCGGGCGGGACCTGCGGGAGGTGCGGCTGCTGGTCGGCTCCGGTGGGGTGCTGCGCCACGGCGACCCGGCGGACGCGCGGGTGGTGCTCGACGCGGTGCTCACCGACCACGCCGGTGGGTGGCCGTTGCCGCGCGCCGCCCACCCGGTCGTGGACGTGGACTACGTGCTGGCCGCCGCCGGGCTGCTCGCCGCCGAGCATCCGGGCGCGGCGGCGGCGGTGCTGCGCCGGCACCTCGGCGGCTGAGCCGATCGTCCACCCATCGAGACGCGCCGACGCGACACGCCGTGTCGCAACACACGACAGGCCCGGGTGGGTTGACAGCGGCGGGGGTGCACGCCGTACCGTCTTTGAGTCCTACCACGGGAAGCGGCTGTTGTTCGCTTCGTCCTCTCGTCCGCTGGCCGAGCGACCGGAAGGTTGCGGCGGCCAGGTCCAGCGGGCGGGGGTCGGCGGGGCGGCGCGAACCGGTCGCGGTTACCGGTGTACGGGCAGGGTGTGAGGAACGGCCAGTAGACAACGGCCAGGCGGGGGCAGCCAGTCCACGTCCGGTCGGTCCGAAGGTCGGCGCCGATCATCTCGCCCCACCGGCCGGGAAGGGCCTGGGAGCATCGGGGCGCGGCTTCGGCCGCGCCCCGATTTCCGTCACCGGCCCGCCCACGGGCCGGCTGCCGTGCGCGCCGGGTAGCCTTCGCCCCGTGATCGTGGTGAGGTGCCGGTGACGACGCTCGAGCAGGACCAGCCGCGTGCCACCGACGGGGCACGCCCGCAGCCCGGCGCGCGTCGGCCGCTGCCGTTGACGTTGGCCGTGCCGGCCGCCGTGCTGGCCGGGTTGGCGCTGCTGGCGGCGTTCCCGCCGTACGGGCTGTGGCCGCTCGCGCCGGTCGGGGTGGCGTTGCTGGCCGCCGCGGCGCACCGGCGGCGGCTGCGCGCCGGCGCCGGGCTGGGTTTCCTGGCCGGGGTGGCGCTGTTCGCGCCGCTGCTGGAGTGGACGAACCTGCACACCGGGTGGCTGCCGTGGGCGCTGCTGTCGCTGCTGCAGGCCGGCTACCTGGCGCTGCTCGGCGCCGCCACCGCCTGGGTGTCGCCGCTGGCCGACCGGTGGCGGGTGCTGTGGGCGCCGCTGACCGGGGTGCTGTGGGTGGGGCAGGAGGCGCTGCGCGACCGCACCCCGTTCGGCGGGTTCCCGTGGGGGCGGCTGGCGTTCAGCCAGGACACCTCGCCGCTGCTGCGACTGGCCGCGCTCGGCGGCGCCCCGCTCGTCACGTTCGCTGTCGCGCTCGCCGGGGGGATCCTGCTCACCCTCGCCTGGCGGGACTGGCGCCGCCCGGCCGGGCAGTGGCGGCCGATTGCCGGGCTGGCCGCCGCCGGGGCGCTGGTGCTCGCCGCCGGACCGGCCGTGCCGGCGGGGGTACGCGGCGCCGGCGACACCGTCACCGTGGCGATCGTGCAGGGCAACGTGCCCCGCCTGGGCCTGGACTTCAACGCGCAGCGGCAGGCGGTGCTCAACAACCACGTCGACGCGACCCTGAAGCTGGCCGAGCGGGTCACCGCGGGCGCGCAGCGGCGTCCCGACCTGGTGGTGTGGCCGGAGAACTCCAGCGACATCGACCCGCTGCGCAACCCCGCCGCCGGGTACCGCATCTCGCAGGCCGCCGACGCGATAGGCGCGCCGATCCTGGTCGGCGCGGTGCTGCTCGGCCCCGGCCCGGGGGAGGTCCGCAACGCCGGCCTGCTGTGGCGTCCGGGCAGCGGCGCCGACCTGGGGCAGGTCTACACCAAGCGGCACCCGGTGCCGTTCGCCGAGTACGTGCCGCTGCGCTCCATCGCCCGCAAGGTCAGCGCCGAGGTCGACCGGGTCCGCTCCGACTTCGTCCCCGGGCAGCGCCCCGGCGTGCTGGACGCCGGTGTGGCGACCCTCGGCGACGTGATCTGCTTCGAGGTCGCCTACGACGGCATCGTGCGGGACACCGTCACCGGCGGCGCGCAACTGCTCGTGGTGCAGACCAACAACGCCACGTTCGACGTGGCGGAGGCCCGCCAGCAGTTGGCGATGGTGCGGCTGCGCGCCGTGGAGCACGGCCGTGCCGCGTTGATGTCGTCCACGGTCGGGGTGTCCGGGTTCGTGACCCCCGACGGGCGGGTAGACGGTGCCACCGGGTTCAACACCGCCGAGGTGGTGGTGCGGCAGATGCGGCTCGGGGACGGGCGTACCCCGGCCACCACGGTCGGGGTGTGGCCGGAGGTGGCGTTGGCGGCCCTCGCGGTCGCGGCCCTGGCCGGCGCGGCCGTGGCGCGGCGCCGCCGGGAGGTCACGCCCGGCTGAGGCGACGGAAGGCGGTGCGACGGTGGGTGCGGCAGCCGGCCATCCCGGGGTGGGGCGGGTCCTCGTGGTCATCCCCACCTACAACGAGGCGGACAACGTGCGCCGGATCGTCGCGCGGGTCCGCGCGGCGGCGCCCGCGGTGGACGTGCTTGTCGCCGACGACAACAGCCCCGACGGCACCGGCGGCATCGCCGACGCGCTGGCCGGCGTGGACGGGCAGGTGCACGTGCTGCACCGGCCCGGCAAGGACGGTCTCGGCGCGGCCTACCTGGCCGGGTTCGGGTGGGCGCGCGAGCGTGGCTACGACGCGGTGGTGGAGATGGACGCCGACGGCTCGCACGCCCCGGAGGACCTGCCGGCGCTGCTGCACGCCGCCCGCGACGCCGACGTGGTGATCGGTTCGCGGTGGGCGCGCGGCGCGCGGGTGCTGAACTGGCCGTGGCGGCGGCTGCTGCTGTCGCGGGTGGGCAACCTGTACGCGCGGGTGGCGTTGGGCATGCCGGTCAGCGACGCCACCGGCGGTTACCGGGTGTACCGGGCGGCCGCGTTGGACGCCATCGACCTGGGCTCGGTGCGTTCGCAGGGGTACGCGTTCCAGGTGGAGCTGTCGCGGCTGGCGCACCGGGCCGGGGTGCGGATCGTCGAGGTGCCGATCACGTTCGCGGAGCGGGAGCACGGCGACAGCAAGATGAGCCCGTTGATCGTGGCCGAGGCGCTGTGGCGGGTCACCCGGTGGGGGGTGCGGGACCGGCGCGCGGCGGTGCGGGGCCGGCCGCGGGCGTTGGCCCGGTGGCCGTGAGCGCGGGCGTGTCATGCTGGAGGGGCGTGAGGACACACCGGGCGGATGGGGTGAGATGCGCCGAGGACTCAGATTCGTACCACCGGCTCTGCTGCTGCTGACGCTGCTGGAGCTGGCCGTTTTCGTGCTGGTCGGGCGGGCCGTCGGGTTCGGCGCGGCGGTGCTGCTGGTGTTCGCCGCGTCGCTGCTGGGTCTGGTGCTGCTGCGCCGCGAGGGCATGCGGGCGTGGCGGCGGTTCCGGGCGGCCGCGCAGGCCGGGCAGCCGCCGGGGCCGCAGGTCACCGACGGGCTGGTCGGGTTGGCCGGCGCGCTGCTGCTGGCGTTGCCGGGCCTGGTCAGCGGCGCGGTGGGTCTGCTGCTGCTGGTGCCGCCGCTGCGCCGCCTCGCCGGCGGCGGGGTGCGGCGGTCCACCGAGCGGCGGGTGTCGTCGATGGTCGCCGGTGACCTGTTCGGTCCGCGTCGGGTGCGGGTCTACCCGGGCGCGCCGCAACCGGCGCCCACCCCCGCCGCCGCGCAGCGGCCGGCGGAGCAGCCGCCGCAGCCGGGTCCGGCCATCGAGGGTGAGATCGTGGACCGCTGAGCGGAAACCGGTCAGACGTGACGAAGCGCCCCCGGGGTGATCCCGGGGGCGCTTCGGCGTGTTCGGGTGCTCAGGCGCGACCGCGGCGGGTGCGGACCTCCTGCAGCCGCTCGGCCAGGATGTCCTCCAGCTCGGCGATCGAGCGCCGCTCCAGCAGCATGTCCCAGTGGGTACGCGGCGGCTTGGCCTTCTTCTGCTCCGGCTCGGTGCCGTCGACCAGCCGGGCGACGCTGCCGTCGAACTTGCACTCCCAGGTCGTGGGGACCTCGGCGTCGACGGCGAACGGCACCTCGAACTGGTGGCCCTTGGCGCACAGGTACTCGCGGGTCTGACGCGGCGCGAGCTCCGTGTTGCGGTCGGATTCGTAGCTGACCGCGCCCAGCCGGCTACCGCGCAGCATACGCTCGCCCATGATCGACTTCCCCTCGTTCGTGGTGCTGGTCCTCAGGTGTAACGGCCGGTCACCGTCCGCCCATTCCCCACCCGCGCCGGACGGGCCGGACGCGGGTCGGGAAGCTCAAGGGTAACCGGCCGCGACAGCCGGCCGAATCGGTGGAGTGTTTCGCCCCTCACCGGGGATGTTACCCACCACATGTGCCGGAGGTGACGATGAGCAGCGACGCGTCGGTCGGGGCCCGACCGCCAGCCGGGAAGACGTTCTTCGGCCACCCGAGGGCGCTGTCGACCCTCTTCCTCACCGAGATGTGGGAGCGGTTCAGCTTCTACGGCATGCGGGCCATCCTGGTGCTGTACCTGACCGCCGCGGTCGCCGACGGCGGGCTGGGCATCGGCGAGTCCACCGCCAACGCCGTGTACGGCACCTACAACGCCATGGTCTACCTGATGGCGCTGCCCGGCGGGTGGGTCGCCGACCGGCTGATCGGGGCGCGGCGCAGCGTGCTGTGGGGCGGCGTGGTGATCGCCGCCGGGCACTACGTGATGGCGATCCCGACCGGGTGGAGCGTGTTCGCCGGCATGACGCTCATCGTGCTCGGCACCGGGCTGCTCAAACCCAACATCTCCACCATGGTCGGTGACCTGTACGAGCGGGACTCGCCGCGCCGCGACGCCGGGTTCTCCATCTTCTACATGGGCATCAACCTGGGCGCGTTCATCGCCCCGCTGATCACCGGCTTCCTCGGCGAAAAGATCAACTGGCATCTGGGGTTCGGGGCGGCGGCGATCGGCATGACCTTCGGCGTGCTGCAGTACGTCGCCGGTCGGCGCAACCTCGGCGACGCCGGCGCCCGCCCCGCCGACCCGCTGCTCGGCGCCGACCGCCGGCGAGCGCTGACCCGCGCCGGCATCGCCGTCGGCGTGCTGCTGGTGGCGCTGCTGGTGCTGCTGCTGGCCGGCTGGTTCACCGTCGACACGGTGGTCAACCTGCTCGCCGTGGTCACCGTGCTGGTGACCGTCGGCTACTTCGCCCGGATCCTCACCGACCGGGAGATCAGCGACACCGAGCGCAGCCGGATGAAGGCGTACGTGTGGCTGTTCGTCTTCGCCGCCGCGTTCTGGCTGATCTACGACCAGGCCGGGTCGGTGCTGAACATCTTCGCCGCCGACCGCACCGACCGGAACGTGGGCGGGTTCACCTTCCCGGCGTCCTGGCTGCAGTCGGTCAACCCGATCCTGATCATCATCGGCGCGCCGCTGGCCGCGTGGCTGTGGCTCAGGCTGGGCCACCGGGTGTCCACGCCGACGAAGTTCGCCGTCGGCCTGGTGCTCAACGGCCTGTCGTTCGTGCTGATGGCCGCCGCCGCGCGCGCCGCCGTCGGCGGGGACCTGGTCTCACCGTGGTGGCTCGTCGCCGTCTACGCCATCCAGGTCGCCGGTGAGCTGTCGCTGAGCCCGGTGGGCCTGTCCGCCACCACGAAACTGGCCCCGGTGAAGTACGCCAGCCAGATGCTCGGCCTGTGGTTCCTCGCCACCGCCGTCGGCGACGCCATCGGCGGGCAGGTGGCCCGGCTGGCGGAGACCTGGTCGCAGTCGACCTACTTCCTCACCTTCGGCCTGGCCTCGGTGGTGCTGGGTCTGGCCGCGGTGATGTTCACCCGGCAGATCCGGGGGCTGATGGCCGGCATCCACTGACCCCGCGCTCAGCGCGGCGGGGTGGGCGGCAACGGCAACGGCAGGCCGGGCAGCCCGTCGATGCTGCTCGCCACGTGCTCCTTGCCGGCGAAGTAGGCCGACAGTGACGCGTCGTCCTCCCGGGCGAAACGCCGCGCGTGCAGGTCACGGTCGGCGTCGTAGCTCATCAGCGGCACCGCGTAGCCGCAGGTGTCGCGGACCAGCTCGGCACGCACCACGATCACCGCCCGCAGCCCGTGCGGCGTCGGGTCGACGTCGAAGTGCCGCAGCAGGTCCGGCCAGCGCCTGTCGTCGCGGAACACCGGCTCGCCGCGCCCGTGCACCCGCACGATGTTCGGCGGGCCGTCGAACGCGCACCACATCAGCGTGATCCGGCCGTTCTCCCGCAGGTGCGCGACGGTCTCGGCGTTGCTGCCGGCGAAGTCGAGGTAGGCCACGGTGCGCTCGTCGAGCACCGCAAGCGTGCCGCGCAGCCCCTTCGGGGACAGGTTGACCGTGCCGTCGCCGGACAGCGGCGCGGTGGCCACGAAGAACATCGGCTGTGCCTCGATGAACTCCCGCAACCGGCCGTCGATGCGCTCGTGCGTCTTTCCCATGCCGTCGATCCTCACCCGGCACGCCGGCGTCGCGCTGCCCCGTCCCGGTCCGTGGCGGGCTCCACGCGCCGGTTGCCGGTCGGCGGGTCGGGGCCATGTGGTGAATCCTGGTACGGGACGGCCCCCGGAGGGGCGATCTTGCACCACGATCTCCACTCATCTCGAACAGTGGATGTTTTCTCTCGGACGGTGGGAGGAGTCGCGTGATCGACTCCAGGGCCCCGACGTGGCGGGGTCGGGCGCACCGGGATACCGCCACCTGGCCGAGCTGCTGTCGATAGGTGCCCGGGATGCCCGCGGCCTTCGCGCCGGCGGTCGGGTCAGCCGGTTCGCGAACCCAGCGCGGCCAGCGCCCCGGCCAGGTCGCTGACCTGGTCGGCGAGCTGTCCGGCGCGACGTTCGGCGGCGTCCCGGTCGGCCTCGGCCGCGGCCAGCCTCGCCGCCGAACCGCTCGATCGGGCCTCGGCGGCGGTCACCGCCCGCCGGGCCTCGGCCAGCTCGGCCAGGAGCGCCTCCCGATCGGCGGTCCGCGCCGCCACCTCCACCCGAGCCGCATCCGCCGCGGCCAAAGCCTCGGCGCGAGCCGCATCCGCCGCCGCCATGGCCTCGGCGCGAGCCGCATCCGCCCGGTCCCGCTCGGCGCGGGCCGCCCGCGCGGCGCCGGCCTCGGCGTCGGCCCGGTCGGTCATCGCCTGCGCCGTGCGGCGTTCCTCGTCGGCCTGCGCCCGGGCGGCCTGCGCGTCGGCGCGCGCCGCGTCGGCCTCGACGCGCAGGCGTTGCGCCCGGTCCAGGGCCTCACCGGCGGAGCGGGTGGCCCGTTCGGCGTCGCCGCGCGCCGCGTCACGCTCGGCGGTCAGCTCGGCGACGCGCTGCCGCTCGGCGTCCCGTTCGGCCCGCACGCTCCGCAGCTCGACGCGCGCGGCGTCGCGGTCGCGTTCGGCCTGCACCCGCAGCGCCTGCGCCGCGCCCGCCTCGGCCCGCGCGGCGTCCCGGGCGGACTCGGCGGCGGCGGCCCGCTCGGCGGCCTCCGCCGCCTCCACCCGCGCCCGGTCGGCGTGCCGGGCGGCGGCGTCGCGTTCGGTGGACGCGGTGTGGGCCTGCTGCCGGTCGCGGGTGGCCGCGGCGGCGGCGTCCTCGGCGTCGCGGCGGGCCTCGTCGCGTTCGGCGTGCGCGGCGGCGACCTGCGCGGACGTCTCGGCACGCAGCTCGGCGAGCTGCCGCTCCACGCCGGCCGGGGACAGCTCGGCGTGCAGCGCCTCGGTGAGCGTCTCCACCACCTGGTCGAGCCGGTCCACCGCCTCCCAGGTGCGCGCCACCTGCCCGGGCAGGCCGGGGGAGTTGCGGTGGCGCATCCGGGAGTTGCGGGCGGCCCGCTGGCAGGAGCCGTCGTTGTCCCGGCAGTAGCGGAACGGGCGGCCGGCGCCGGCGCGCTGCGGCACCTCACGTCCACAGTGGGCGCAGGGGCGGGTCTCGGTGGCGGGCTCGGCGTCCATCGCAGGCGAAGTCTAGTGCGCTGCCGCGCGAGCACCATCACGGCGGCGGGCAGCAGGCCGAAGCCCGGGCGCAGCACTGCGAGGGCGTCGGGAGACCGGGTGACGGCGGACGACACCGCCGGCGGCCGGGCGGACCGCGCACGCGTCGAGGCAGGGTGGCTTGCGGAAGGGTTTTCGCCGTACGGTCGGGCGATGATCCTGCGACGGGTTGACCGGTGGTGACCGAGGGGTCGGGAGCGCACCGGTGGTGGGCGTCGTACCGCCGGGTGTGGTCGGTGCCCGGTGCGACGTTCAGCGCCGCCGGCGCGCTTGCCCGGTTGCCGCAGGCGATGGCCGGTCTTGGCGCGCTGGTCATGGTCACCGAACTGGGTGGTTCCTACTCGGTGGCCGGCGCGGTGGCCGGCGCGGTCTCGCTGTCACAGGCGCTGTTGGCGCCGCGGGTGAGTCGACTGACCGACCGGCTGGGCCAGACCCGGGTGCTGGGGCCGCAAGCCGCCCTGAACGTCGCCGCGATGGTGGCCCTGGTCGTGGCCGCCTACCTGCACGCACCCCCGGCAGCGCTGGTCGGGCTCGGCGCCGCGGTGGGCGTCACCTTGCCGCAGATCGGCGCGGCTGCCCGCGCCCGCTGGACCGGGCTGTTGGCCGGCGACCCGCGCCTGGACACGGCGCTGGCGACCGAGTCGCTGATCGAGGAAGCCGTCTTCGTTGTCGGCCCGGTGCTGGTCGTGGCAGCCGCGACAGGCGTGGCACCCGGCGCGGGACTGCTCGTCGCCGCGGCTCTGGTCGCCGTCGGGTGTGCCCTGTTCCTGGCGCACCGGTCCACCGAACCACCGCCGCGACCCGCGGGGGGAGACCAGCGCCGGGTGCGGGCGACCGCGTCGCGCGGTGTGCGGGTGCTCATCGTGATGTTTCTGGCCATCGGCGTGTTGTTCGGTCTGACGGAGGTCGGTGTTGTCGCCCTGACCCGCGACCTCGGACATCCGGGCATCTCCGGTGTGCTGCTCGCCGCATGGGCCGGCGCGAGCCTGGTCTCCGGCACCATCTACGGCAGCCGCACCTGGCCTGGTGACCCGGCCCGCCGGCTCATGCTCAGCGCTGCCGCGATGACCGTGGGCGGGGTGCTCATCGCGGTGGCTACGCAGTCGGTGGTCGCCGCAGCCGTGGCGCTGGTGATCGCCGGCACGGCGAACGCGCCTACGCTGATCACCGGTAACACCCTGGTCGCCGTCGTGGCACCCGCCGAGGCGATCACCGAGGCGTACACCTGGTTGAGCGTGACCGTGTTCGCCGGCATCGCCGTCGGCGCCACTGTCGGTGGTGCTCTCATCGACCACGGTGGTGCGCCGAACGCGCTGTGGGCCGCCGCCGGCGCCGGTGTCCTGGCCACGACGGCCGCCGCGGCCGGTCGGCGCGCCCAGGCGCTCGCCGACTCTCGACGATCGTCTCGCGGGTGAACTCGGAGCACTGGCGCGCTGGCCGCCGGGATGGCGCGGCGGCACCGCGACGGCCGGCGGTAGCCTGCTCGCCATGCCCGTGTCGCCGTACATCGCCCGGCTGCGCCAGCACGTCGGCCAGGACCTGCTCATGCTCTACGGCATCAGCGCCGTGGTGACCGACGAGGCGGGGCGGGTGCTGCTGGCCCGCCGGGGCGACAACGGCCGCTGGTCGGTGCCGGCCGGCACCGTCGACCCGGGCGAGCAGCCCGCCGACGCGCTGGTGCGCGAGGTCCGCGAGGAGACCGGTGTCGAGGTGACGATCGACCGGCTGGCCGGCGTCGCCACCCACCCGGTGGTCTACCCCAACGGCGACGCCTGCGAGTACCTCAACATCTGGTTCCGCTGCCGGGCGGTCGGCGGCGCGCCCACTCCCGACGGCGACGAGTCCCTCGCGGTGGCCTGGTTCGCCCCGGACGCGTTGCCCGACCTCGACGACTGGGCGCGGCTGCGGATCGCCACCGCGCTGGTCGACGACGCCGCGCCCTGGTACGCGGCCCCCGGCGAGCGCCACGACGCGCTGCGCCGCCCGGACAGCCTCTGAGCGTCCCGTGCCGGGTAGTGCCAGGTCTACCCCAGGTGTCGTACCAGCGTCCTGTCCGCGCCGGTCGGCGCCCACCTAACCTGGGCACATGGCAGAAGCGCTGCTCCGGGCGGTGACCGGGCGACAGTTCCTGGTCTCGACCTGGCCGTGGCGTGGGTTCGCCTACTCCGCCACGACCGCGGTGGCCGCCGGCCTGCTGTGGCTCGCGCTGGCGGTGCCGCTGACGCCGCTGCTGTCGGCAGTCGTGGTGCTGCGCGCCGGCCGTACCGGTGGCCACCTGGTCGTGGCGGCCGGCCTCGGACTGGTCGGGGTGGGCCTGCTGGCGCTGCTCGGCCCGCAGGTGGCGCTCTCGACGGCCCGGGCCGAACGGTGGCGGCTGCGGCTGGTCGGTGCCGCCCCGCCGTCGCCCGAGCGCCGCGGTGACCTCTACACCGACCCGGCCACCTGGCGGGCGGTGGCCTACAGCGTGCTGCTCGGCGTGGTCGGCCCGCTGTGGCTCGGGGTGCTCGCGGTGGTCGGGCTGCTCGTCGTCTCCACGCCGGTCGCGGTGCAGCACCGGATCTCGGTGGCGGACCCGCTGGCCGGCGTCGTCGGGAGGGCCGCCGGCGGGCTGCTGCTGATCCCGGTGCTGCTCTACCTGACCGCGCTGTGCGGCGGGGCGCACGCCGCACTGGCCCGGATGCTGCTGCGCCCAGAGCCGTCCGATGACCTGATCGAGGTGGCCCGGTCCCGGACCCGGCTGATGAACGCGTTCGACGCCGAACGGGTGCGCATCGAACGGGACCTGCACGACATCGCCCAGCAGCGCCTGGTGGCCCTGACCATGCAGATCGGGCTGGCCCGGCTCGACCTGCCGGCCGCCTCGCCGGCCGCCCCCGCGATGGCCGCCGCGCACGAGCAGGCCCGGACGCTGATGGCCGAGCTGCGGGACCTGATCCGCGGCATCAGCCCGCGTACCCTGCGGGAGCTGGGCCTGCGCGCGGCGGTGGAGGAGGTGGCCGCGGCGAGCGGCCTCGACGTCCGCGTCGACGTCACCGGGTCGCGGTTCCCGGCCGAGGTGGAGTCCGTCGCCTACGCGGCGATCTCCGAGGGGCTGGCCAACGCGGCGAAGCACGCCCGCGCCGCCGAGGTCACCGTCACCGCCCGTCGCGCGGCCGACGGGCTCCTGGTCGAGGTGCGCGACGGCGGTGCCGGCGGCGCCGACCCGGCACGCGGATCCGGGCTGACCGGGCTCGCCGACCGCGTCGCCGCGGCCGGGGGACGGCTGCTGATGTCCAGCCCGGCCGGCGGCCCCACGGTCCTGCGGGTGGAGCTGCCGTGCGCGTCGTGATCGCCGAGGACTCGGTGCTGCTGCGGGAGGGGTTGAGCGCGATGCTGCCCCGCTTCGGCATCGAGGTCGTCGCCGCCGTCGGGGACGCGCCGGCGCTGCTGGCCGCCGTCCGCGACCACCGCCCGGACCTGGTGATCACCGACGTGCGGATGCCGCCGGAGCACACCGACGAGGGGCTGCGGGCCGCCGTCGCGCTGCGCGCCGAGGACCCGCGGCTCGCGGTGGTCGCCCTGAGCCAGTACGTGCAGCACAGCTACGCCGCGGACCTGCTCGCCTCGGGCTCCGGCCGGTTCATCGGCTACCTGCTCAAGGACCGCATCGGCGACGTGGCCGAGTTCGCCGGGCAGCTCCACCGGGTGGCCGCGGGCGCCACGGTGGTCGACCCGGAGGTGGTCCGCCAGCTCATGCAACGCCGCCGGGACCCGCTGCGGCAACTCTCCCCGCGCGAACGCGAGGTCCTCAGCCTGGTCGCGCAGGGGCACTCGAACGCCGCCGTCGCCCGGACCCTCTCGCTGACCGAGGCCGGTGTCGCCAAGCACATCGGCAACGTGCTGGCCAAGTTGGACCTGCCGGTCAGCGACGACACCAACCGGCGGGTCCTCGCCGTCCTCACCTATCTGCGCGCTCGATCCGACTAGGGCCTGTCCTGTCGATCATGGAAGCCAGATGACAGCGGCGACGAGGACCAGGCTGGCTCGGTAGAGGGATGCCCGTTTGGCGTAGCGGGTG